>JBFXKJ010000112.1:0-11827 GCA_050173895.1 Mangrovibacterium sp.
ATCCGGATCAATTTTTCCGTCCCGGAATCACTTCCCGAGATCTGGTGCGATTCGGAAAAAACAGCATGGGTGCTTCTGAATATGGTTAATAATGCGATTCTGTATTCCCCTGAGGGCTGAGAAGTCGATATCAACGTGAGCAAAAAAGGTGCCTCTGTCCAGTTTATGGTACGCGATAACGGAATAGGAATTGAGGAGCAGTACCTCCAGCAGATCTTTGAAAAGTATTTCCGGGTGCCGGGTTCGGATCAAAAGGGAAGCGGATTGGGACTGGCTATTTCAAAAGAATTTATCAGCAAGCAGCAAGGCAACATTTGGGTAGAAAGCATGCCGGGGAAAGGCAGCAATTTCTATTTCGATTTGCCGGTTCACAGAATGTATAACCGATCATTTTAACAAACCGGCACGAAACGTTATTTCGAAGCACGAATTTATGATATCAGGAATTGTTTTCCATATTCTCTCCAGGATTTTGCTGATCACAGGCATTTCGCTGCTTTCCTGCGTACCGGTTGCGTACATTTATGGGGAGGCCGTTTCGCCTTTTCTTTTTTCTTCAGCTCCCCCTCTTATTTTCTCGATCGTAATCCGGATGCTGCTTGTCAAAAAAGAACTGGCACCTCCCGACAGGAGATCTGCCTATTTACTGGTCTCGGTTGCCTGGCTGACCATGTCCCTGGCCGGGACCCTGCCCTACATACTGAGTGGCTCTATTCCTCACTTTACGGATGCCTGGTTCGAATCGGTTTCCGGCTTCAGCACCACCGGGTCCTCGATCCTGACCGATATTGAAGCGCTTCCCAAATCTGTCTTGTTCTGGAGGAGCCTGACCCATTGGGTCGGCGGGCTCGGGATTATCGTAATGGTTATCATTCTGATGCCCTCTCTCAGTATTGGAGGTTATCACCTTTTCACCCTCGAATCTTCGCTTCAGGAGAAAATGCATCCGCGGATTAAGTCGGTCGGCGTACGGCTTTTATATATCTACCTGATTCTTACTTTATTGGAGATTATCTTCCTGCTTGCGGGAGGAATGGATCTTTTTGAAAGCATTTGCCATGCGTTCGGGACGGTGGCGACCGGAGGCTTCTCTCCGAAGAACTCGAGCATCAGCGATTATTCCCCCTATATTCAATATGTCATTATGATCTTTATGCTGCTGGCAGGGATTAACTTTTTAATGCACTATTACCTTGTGAAGCGCGAATTTAAAAGGATAGCACAAAATGAAGAACTAAAATTTTATTTGTTCGTGATCATTGTTTCCGGTCTGATCATTTCAGGACTCCTCTTTTCTCAGGCGGGAAGATCACCGGAAACGGCCTTCAGGGAGTCTTTTTTCCAGGTGATATCGATTGTCACCTGCACCGGCTTTGCCTCATCCGACTACCTGCTTTGGCCGATGGGCGCTCAGGTGCTCATTTTTTCCCTGCTTTTTTTCGGAGGATGCACCGGGTCAACTGCCGGAGGGATAAAAATGGCAAGGCATCTCATTGCCCTGAAAAACGTCAACCGGTATATCCGTTCGCTCATCGCTCCCAATGCGGTGATCCCGCTTCGGTTCAATCAGCAAACAGTCAGCAGTTCCGATAACAACGGTATTTTGACTTTCATCCTTTGGTATCTGATCCTTTTTATCATCGGGACTTTATTCCTGATCCTTTTCGGAGCAGACGTTGCCACCGCATCGAGTTCTGTCGCCACAGCAATGGGTGGGATAGGCCCCGGATTCGGCCTGGTGGGTCCGGCAGCCAATTTTGCCCAGACGCCTGAGGCCTCAAAAATAGCTCTGTCCGCATTGATGATCCTGGGCCGGCTGGAGATTTACACCGTAGTCATGCTCTTTACCCCCTGGTTCTGGAAAAAATAAGAGGTCACAGAGGACCATCCCTGCTCTAAAAAGAAATCATCTCACATCCTGTACGACCGTCAGTATGTGAGATGATAAATCAGGCAAAGCAGCCCGGGAGGTATTAATAATCCTTTCTCTGATTTCGCCTGGCCTCTTTTGCGGCACGCTTTTCTTTCAAGGTTTTCTCAGGCTCTTTTTTTACATTCTTCTTTGGCTTTAATTCTCTTTCCTTTACCATGGTGTCGTACGTTTAAAGTGATACAAAACTCATGCTGTCAGGTCTTAAAATTACGCTGTTTTTTTCTTGTCTGAAAGCTTGTGCGATTCTTTTTTTCAACATCTTTATTCCGGCAATCAGGCGGACTGTCCTTTCTCCTGACTTTGGAGGCGGCTGTGTTTGTAACTGTACATAAAATAAACGACAATGCCGATGCCCATCCAGCCGAAAAGCCTCAACCAGGTATCGAGCGGCAGCGCAATCATTTGCGACAGGCATATCGCCATGCCCATTACCGGCACAAAAGGCACCCATGGTGTTCGGAACGGCCGGTCGATGCCGGGCTTCTTTATTCTCAGGATCAACACACTGGCACAGACAATGACAAAGGCCAGCAGGGTTCCGATGGAAACCAGTTCTCCCAGTATATTCAGGGGAAGCAATCCTGACATAATCGCCGCCGCACCACCTGTAAGAATGGTTGTCACGTGTGGCGTTCTGTATTTAGGGTGCAAACGGGAGAATGATTTTGGGAGCAATCCGTCTTTAGCCATCGTATAAAAGATGCGTGGCTGCGCCAGCAGCAACACCAGGATCACCGAACTGAGACCGGCAATGGCCCCGATTTTAATCAACGGACGCAGCCAGAACAAAGCTTCTCCGGTTTTATCGATTGCCACAGCTATGGGCGCAGCCACATTCAGCTCCCGGTAATCGACAATTCCGGTAAGAACGGCAGAAACAGCCACATACAGGATCATGCACACCAGCAAAGATCCCAAAATCCCGATCGGCATATCCCGTTTCGGATTTTTGGTTTCCTGAGCAGCCGTAGAAATGGCGTCGAAACCGATATAGGCAAAAAAGATAACTCCGGCACCTGTAAAAATTCCGCTGATTCCGTACTGTCCGAAAATTCCTGTATTTTCAGGAATGTAGGGGGTCCAGTTATCAGAATTGATGTAACTGGCTCCAAATCCGATAAACAGCAAAACCACCGCAACTTTTACGAATACAATGATATTGTTGAACTTTGTCGACTCTTTAATGCCGACAATCAGCAGCGCTGAGATGATCACGATGATAAAAACGGAAGGCAGGTTCATCAAATTTCCGGTCAGATACCAACCCGCCTCCTTTGTATAGGCAACCGGCGAATCACAAAGCTTTTCCGGAATGTGAACTCCAAAATCGTTCAGGAAGCTGACCATGTATCCGGACCAGCCCACTGCCACGGTAGACGACGCAAAGAGATACTCCAGGATCAGATCCCAGCCAATGATCCAGGCCATAAACTCGCCTAAAGTGGCATACGAATAGGTGTAAGCGCTCCCCGCGATTGGCAGCATGGAGGCAAATTCAGCATAGCAGAGTCCGGCGAATACACATCCTACACCCGACAGCAGGAAAGAAAGCGTTATTGCCGGACCGGCGTGCATCGCTGCCGCCGTGCCGGTGAGCACAAAAATACCCGTTCCGATCACACATCCCACACCAAGTAAAACCAGGTTGGTCGCTGTCAGCACCTTTTGCATCCCGTGTTCCGTGTCCTCCGATTCAGCAATCAACTGATCGACCGGTTTGGTCCTGAAAAGTCTCATCGTTCAAAGTTTTGCCTGTTTAGAAAATACAAACCTAACTTTTTTTTAATAATTGCGACGGTTCTGAAGAGAATTCACTGAAAAAACAAGCAGAACAATTATTAAAGTGAACTTACGTTTTATTACATAAATAGGACGAGTGTATCTGTTCAGAATGTCTGTATGACATCGCTTCTCAAAAAGGAGGGAAATATGCCGGAAGGAGAACGCATATGAACAGCGATTTTCAATAAAATAAATTTGTCCGCATATATTTTATTAAAAGTAACTCAATAATGCTTAAGTTTAAGCACTGGATTGGATCTCAGGAATTATTTACAACAAAACCTTCTATCAAATCGCTGAATATGAATAACAGACGTAAGTTTTTACAAATGGCAGCATTGGGATCGGCAGGCGTAATCATGCTTGGCTCGCGCGCCTGCAAACCCACCAAACCGGCCGCAACCGTCGACCGGAAGAGTTTTGGAATCGGAATTCAGCTGTACACATTACGTGATGCAATGGCAGCCGACGTTCCCGGAACACTGAAGAAAGTGTCAGACATCGGATATAAGAACCTGGAACTGGCTGGTTATTCCGGTGGTAAATTTTATGGCTATGCGCCGGCAGACTTCAAAAAAATGGTTACTGATCTTGGGATGGATGTCCTGAGCAGCCATACCCAGGTGGAAGCGGCAGGTATAACCATGGACAATGCAAAGATCATGGCAGATGCTCATGCAGAACTGGGCGTTCTGTACTGCGTTCAGCCCTGGGTTGAAGAGGCCGATCGTAATATTGAATCGTATAAGAGGATGATCGGCGACTGGAATCAGGTTGGTGGAATTATGAAAAACGTAGGCATTCAGTTTGCTTACCACAATCATAATTTTGAATTTGCATCCTCCGATGGCATCGTACCTTATTACGATATTTTCATGCCTGAAATGGATCCCGCTCTGATCACCATGGAGATTGATCTTTTTTGGGCAACCAAAGCAGGGCAGGATCCCGTCGACATGTTCCGGAAATATCCCGGGCGGTTCCAGCTTTTCCACCTGAAGGACATGCTCACTCAGCAGGAACCTTTCTATGATGTGGTCAAGGACGACATCTGTTCGGTGGGCGAAGGGGTGATCGATTTCAAAAAGATCCTCGCTGCAAAGGAAACAGCAGGAATGAAGTACTCCTTTGTCGAAGATGACAACCAGGGCAACGGCAAACCCTTCGAAGGGATTGAAACAAGCATCAGGAATCTGACAACGAACATTTTAGCCTGACAAATGATCAGTTGGGCCACGCCCTGAAAAAAAGTCCGCCGGAAATCAAATGATCTCCGGCGGACTTTTCAGCTCCCCAGGTAGGACTTGAACCTACGACCTACGGATTAACAGTCCGCCGCTCTAACCAACTGAGCTACTAGGGAATTTTTTTCTTTGTTTCTGTGCCTTTGCTTTTCAAAAGCGTTGCAAAAATAACAGCTTTTCCGAAAACAAAAAACTTTTTCAAAAAAAAACTTGCTGTTTCAAAAAAGCCGGTGGCCCCATCTCCTGTGTTGGCTCCGGAATCAGCCTTCCCTTTTCTGTTCTTGTTTCGTATTCACGATTTATTGCTATTTTCGCATAAATTTTCTTGAAACTGTCATTATGTGGATTCGTTTCTCCAGGTTTATACTACGAAACAGGATTCCTCTGCTGATTGTACTTGGTCTGATCACAATATTCATGGCATACCAGGCAACGCGTGTAGAGATGTCATACGAATATTCCCAGATCCTGCCGCAAAAAGATCCGGCATATAAAGCTTATCAAAAATTTAAAGCTATTTTCGGAGAAGAAGGCAACCTCATTGTGGTGGGGATCACCGATCCTGACTTTTTCCGGCTGGAGCACTTTTCAAAATGGCAGAAACTGAACAAAGATCTGAAAGAAATTGACGGTGTTGACGACCTGATCTCTGTTTCAAGTGCCTATAACCTGAAGAAGAACACACAGGAACGAAAATTCGAAATTTATCCCGTATTTCCCGATCAGATCAGCAGTCAGCAACAGCTCGACACCCTGTCCAGGCTTTTCACCTCTCTTTCGTTTTACAACCGGCTCCTGTACAATCCCGACAACCACGCTTACATGCTTGGGATCACCGTCAGCAAAGACAAAATGAAATCGAAGGCACGCGAAAAGCTGGTACTGGCAATCAAAAAAAGATGCGATGCTTTCTCCGAAGAGGCAAATCTGGAGGTTCATTACTCGGGCATGCCTTATATCAGAGTGATCAATTCCATACGGATCAAATCAGAGATCTACCTGTTCAGCGCCCTTGCCGTAGCTCTGTGCGCCCTGGTTCTGTTTATTTTCTTCCGGTCGTTCAAGGCGGTCGTGTTCCCACTGTTAATTGTACTCACCGGCGTGATCTGGGCAATGGGGAGCATGGCTCTCTTCGGGTATAAGATTTCCCTGCTCACCGGAATGATCCCGTCGCTTCTCATTGTGATCGGCATCCCCAACAGCATCTACATGCTGAATAAATACCATTTTGAATTCAGGTCTCACCGCAATAAAATTAAAGCGCTGCAACGGGTGATCATGCGGATCGGCACGGCGACCTTTCTGACCAACCTGACCACCGCCTGCGGATTTGCGACCTTTATCATCACCTCAAGCGAAATCCTGCGGGAATTCGGCATCATTGCCTCCCTTAACATTATGACGCTTTACCTGCTTGCCATCATCATGATACCGGCCATCTTCAGTTTCATCAGACCGCCGAAAACAAGACACATCCAACATCTGGACAACAGGCACATGAAGCATATCATTGACCGGCTGGTCACCCTGACCACCGGCCATATCAAAGTTGTGTACATCGCCGCAATAGTCGTGCTGATTGCCGGGATTTACGGGATGACCCGGGTCCGTACGTCCGGCTATATGGTTGATGATATTCCAGAAAGCGACGTCATATACAAAGATCTGAAGTTCTTCGAGAATCGTATCGACGGTGTGCTGCCTATGGAAATCATTATCGATGCAAAAAAGCCACGGGAAGCCATGAGCATGAACACGTTCAGGTTGATCGACCGGCTCGGGCAGAACCTGGAAAACAGGCCGGAGTTATCATCCCCCTTATCGGTAGTCAGCATCCTGAAATTCTCAAAGCAGGCGTTCTACAACGGAAAGGAAAAATACTATACCCTCCCCACCAATCAGGAGAAAAACTTCATCCTGGCTTATGCCGGCAATTCCGTTCAGGATTCCAATACGGGTGTGGGACAGCTTCACTCTTTTCTGGACAGCTCTCAGCAAATTACCCGGATGAGTTTTCGGGTGAAGGATATCGGGACAAAAGCAATGGACGAGCTCTACCGCACGGTGACGCAACAAGCCGACTCGATTTTCCCGAAAGAAAAATATGACGTGACAATAACCGGATCCAGTGTCATTTCTTTCAAGGGCACCGAGTACCTGTTCGATAACCTGATTTCGAGCGTGGGCCTGGCGATACTGCTGATTGCCGCAATCATGGCAACCATGTTCAATTCCTGGAGAATGGTGGTTCTCTCGCTCATCCCCAACTTGCTGCCTTTGGTTTTCACGGCAGCGATCATGGGCTATACGGGAATCCCGATTAAAGCCTCCACGCTTCTTGTATTCAGCATCGCTTTCGGAATTTCGGTCGATAATACCATTCATTTTCTTTCCAAATACAGGCACGAGCTCAGAAACTGCGGTCAGAATATCCCCCTTGCCGTTCAGCGTTCAGTGCGGGAAGTCGGGATGAGCATGCTCTACACCTTTGCCGTCCTGTTTTTCGGCTTTGGCGTATACAGCATTTCGAAATTCGGGGGAACCGCTGCATTGGGTGTACTCGTTTCGCTAACCCTTCTGGTTGCGGTGATGTCGAACCTGATCCTCCTCCCCAGCCTGTTGATCGGTCTGGACCGCCTTACCACCACAAAGGCTTTTCAGGAACCTCTGTTGATGATCTACGATGAGGAAGAAGATATTGAACTGGATAAACTGGAAATGAAAGAATCAACCACAAAAGCGGAGGAAGAATGAGCCGGATAAAAGCACTGCAGGCGGACTTTGAAAGGCAGCTGGGAAGAGAAGTGGAAAAAATCGGAGCGAGCCGGCCTGCCAACCTGTACCAGCCTATCCGGTATACGCTCGATATGGGAGGCAAACGACTGCGGCCGGTCATGACCCTGCTGACCTGTGAATTGTTTGGCGGGAACCCCGAAACAGCCATGCCTGCAGCACTGGCTATTGAGATCTTTCACAATTTTACCCTGCTTCACGATGACATCATGGATCATGCATCCATGCGAAGAAATCAACCAACGGTGCATGTGAAGTACGGTAACAATATCGCAATCCTTTCGGGCGACGCCATGTCAAACCTGGCCTACCGTTACCTGCTCAAAACAGTCAGCCCTGCTTTGCAGGAAGTGCTGAGCCTGTTCACAGAAACCACTCTTCAGGTCTGCGAAGGACAGCAAATGGACATGGACTATGAAGACAGCCTTAGCGTGTCGATCGGCAACTATCTGACCATGATCCGGCTTAAGACCGCTGTGTTAATGGCCTGCAGTCTCAAAACCGGCGCCATACTCGGCAGCGCATCAGCCCGGGATGCCGATCATTTGTACGAATTCGGCATCAATCTCGGGATGGCCTTCCAATTGCAGGACGATTTGCTGGACGTGTACGCAAGGGAGGACCAGTTCGGAAAGAAGGCGGGTAACGACATCGTTTCAAACAAGAAGACTTTTCTGCTCCTGAAAACAATCGAACAGGCAACGGCGGAACAAAAACAGCGCCTCCTTTCCTGGATCGGACGCACCGATTTTATTCCGGAAGAAAAAATCGCCGCTGTGAGGGGAATCTATGATGAAACGGGCATCCGGGAAATCACCGGCGAAGCAGTCAGTTCGTACGTCAGCAAAGCCATTTCAGAACTGGATGCGGTCGGAGTTGAAGAGAGCCGCAAAGACGAGCTCCGGATGCTGACCGGCAAAATTCTGAAACGGGAAAAATGAGCACAAAAGAAACGATAACATACACTTTGGATTGCAATTATTAAACCTTAAAACGGTTCAGTTGTTTTGCTTTTTTGTAATTTTCGAAATCCGATCCGGATATAAACTAAATAGGAAAAATGACTCAGAATATTGGAAAGATCGTTCAGGTTATCGGGCCTGTCGTTGACGTCAGTTTTGAACAGGAAGGAAGCACGCTTCCGGGGATCTATGATTCACTGGAGATTGTCAGGGAGGGAAAAGCAAACCTGGTACTGGAATGTCAGCAGCATATCGGAGAGAATACCGTCCGGACCATTGCCATGGATTCGACCGACGGACTCAAAAGAGGAATGGAGGTGGCTTCACTGGGACACCCGATTACGATGCCCAAAGGGGAAATTGCACTGGGCCGCTTGCTGAACGTGACCGGTGATCCGGCCGACGGACTGGAACAGCTTCCCCACCAGGGTTTGCACATCCATAACAAACCGCCAAAGTACGAAGACTTAACCACCGGCACCGAAGTACTTTACACAGGCATCAAGGTCATCGACCTGATTGAACCCTATGCGAAAGGAGGAAAAATCGGCTTGTTTGGCGGAGCCGGCGTAGGTAAAACGGTCCTTATCCAGGAACTGATCAACAATATAGCCCTGGCCCACAGCGGCCTCTCTGTTTTTGCAGGGGTGGGCGAACGTACCCGGGAAGGAAATGATCTTCTCCGTGAGATGATCGAAGCAAAGATCGTCGACTATGGAGACGAATTCCGCAAGTCGATGGAAGAAGGGAGCTGGGATCTTTCGAAAGTGGACCCCGAGGCCCTGAAAAAATCAAAGCTGGCAATGGTGTTCGGCCAGATGAACGAACCTCCCGGCGCCCGTGCCCGGGTGGCACTCTCCGGGCTGACCATCGCCGAAAGCCTGCGCGACGGCGACGGGACCGCCGGCTCAGGACGTGATATCCTGTTCTTTGTCGACAACATCTTCCGGTTCACACAGGCCGGTTCGGAAGTATCGGCCCTGCTGGGACGAATGCCTTCGGCGGTGGGATATCAGCCAACGCTGGCTACCGAAATGGGTGTGATGCAGGAACGGATCACCTCCACCAAAAGCGGATCGATCACCTCTGTACAAGCCGTTTATGTGCCTGCCGACGACCTGACCGACCCCGCACCGGCAACGACCTTCGCCCACCTGGATGCCACCACCGTCTTAAGCCGGAAAATATCCGAGCTGGGAATCTACCCCGCGGTCGATCCGCTCGATTCCACCTCCCGTATCCTTAACCCCGACACCGTGGGAGAAGCCCATTACCAGTGCGCTCAACGAGTGAAGGAAATTCTCCAGCGTTATAAGGAATTACAGGATATTATCGCCATCCTCGGGATGGACGAACTGTCGGAAGAGGATAAGCTGATCGTACACCGCGCCCGGCGTGTCCAACGCTTCCTCTCCCAGCCCTTCTTCGTAGCCGAACAGTTCACCGGACTGGAGGGTGTGCTGGTTTCGATCGAGGATACGATCAAAGGCTTTAACATGATTATGGACGGCGAGGTCGACAGGTATCCCGAGGCTGCATTTAACCTGGTCGGAACAATCGAGCAGGCGATCGCCAAAGGTGAAAAAATACTGGCCGAAGCCGCTGTATAAAAGTGCGGGAAATCGTTCCCGTTTTGCTGTGGACTTGTTATTTAAGACTGACAACTGAAATATGTACATTGAGGTGATCACTCCCGACCGAAAAATTTTCGCGGGAGAAGCAAAACTTGTAAAGCTTCCCGGAACACAGGGAAGCTTCGAGATTCTGAAAAACCACGCTCCCATTATCTCCACTCTTGAAAAGGGAGAGATCAGCATCCGGGCAACAAACAACGAAATAACCCGGATCGGTATCACGGGAGGGCTCGTCGAATCGAAAGACAACCGGGTGATCGTTCTGGTGGAGGCAATCTCCTGAAAAGAGCCTGAAGGCAGAATCCTTCAGGCTCTTTTTATTTAAAGGCCTCAGCCATGCGGCCCAGCGCTTCGGCCAGGAGCGGGCGCGGACAACCAATATTCATGCGCATATATCCGGAACCTTCCCTGCCGAACTGAATTCCGCGGTTCAGTCCCACTCCGGCCCCGATTATCCGGGCATTCAACTGATCATCATTCAAACCGTATGCAGAAAAATCCAGCCAGACCAGATAAGTTGCCTCCGGCTTCATCACCTTCACTGCCGGAAGATTTTCCTTCAGGAAACTTTCCAGGAAAAGGTAATTCGACCACAGGTAAGCAATAAGCTGCTCCAGCCATTCATCCCCTTTCCGGTATGCGGCCTCCAGGGCAACCGCCCCGAACAAATTGCCCATGTGAAGGTGGGGGATTCTCAGCGTGCGCTCATAAGCCGCGTAAAGCCGCTTGTTGGGGATAACCAGAAATGAGGTGCTGAGCCCTGCCATATTGAAGGTCTTGCTGGGAGCCATGCAGACCACACAGTGATTGGCCACCTCTTCCGACAGGCTGGCAAAGGGAATATGCCGGTGGCCCTTAAAAATCAGGTCAGAATGGATCTCGTCCGAAATAACAAGGATCCCGTGCTCCAGGCAAAAAGCGGCCAATGCTTCCAACTCCTCAGAGGTCCATACCATACCGCCGGGGTTCTGCGGGTTGCAAAGCAGCAAAAGCTTCGTTTTTTCTGTGACTTTACCCTTCAGATCGTCCAGATCGAAGGTGTATCGGCCGTCGACGAGTTTGAGCGGATTTTCCACCATCTTCCTCCGGGTCATCCGGATTGAATCAAAAAAAGGCTGGTAAACGGGAGGCTGCAGCACGACCTCATCGCCAGACTCCGAAAACGATTCGATTGCCAGGGTCAATCCGGCAACCACCCCCGGACTAAACGAAATCCATTCCTTTTGAATGGTCCAGCCGTGACGGCGCAGCATCCATGAAAGGATCGCCTCATGATACGACGCCGGCCGGTATGTGTACCCAAGCACTTCATGGTCAAGCCGCGTACGAATCGCTTCAATGACAAAATCAGGCGTCTTAAAATCCATATCCGCCACCCAAAGCGGGAGAACATCTTCCCTGCCGAAAACATCCTTTCGAAAGTCATACTTGATGCAGTTGCTTCCCTCCCTCCGAATTAATTCATCAATATTATAGCCC
>JBFXKJ010000113.1:0-11810 GCA_050173895.1 Mangrovibacterium sp.
ACCGCTTTAAAATTGAACCGTCGTTAACTTCTTTGGAAAGCGATTCGATCACCGTTTTCGGCACATCATACACATCGAGCAGGATCAGCCCATCCAGGCAGTTATTAAACATCGGATCCACATTAAAGCCGACAATCTTTGCGTTCAGCTTGATGTATTTTTTCAGCAGCACCGGCAATCCGGTATTTAGCTGATCCACATCGCCGATAATCTGGTCAAGCTTATTGATATCGCTCATGTTCTCCATGATCACGTTGATGTTGGGATCCTGGCTCTTGAATTTAAAGGCATTGCGGGGAAGGATCAGCCGGGCCATATTCCAGTCGAAGTGATGAAGCATGATGAACTTGATGATCATTTCCTTCGAGATCTTCGAATAATTGTTGCTGATGCTGACCGGCCCGATCAGGTAACGGTAATCCGGGTTTTTCAACAGAAAATACAGGATCCCCTTCCAGAGGAGGAACAGGGGCATCGGTTGGCGCTGGTATTCCTTCACCACGAACGAACGACCCAATTCAAGCGATTGCTGCAAAACGGGCATAAAGCCCTCCTTTATCCGGAAAAGGCTTTGCACGTAAAAACCGCCCGGGCCGAATTCATGCAGAATTTCGGCTCCTTTCCCGATCCGATAGGCCCCGACGATGCAAGAGGCCTCCATATCCCAGATGAAAAGCTGATGGTAGTAGAGGTCAAATTCATCCAGGTCGATGCTTCTGTTTGTTCCTTCACCCACTTCACGGAAGGTGATTTCACGCAAGCGCCCTATTTCATTCAGGATTGAAG
Source organism: Mangrovibacterium sp. (assembly GCA_050173895.1). Classification (GTDB taxonomy): domain Bacteria; phylum Bacteroidota; class Bacteroidia; order Bacteroidales; family Prolixibacteraceae; genus JBCFBK01. The sequence continues at coordinate 787 of JBFXKJ010000113.1, forward strand.
GGATCGCGTGCGAAGGGGAACAGTAAACGGCAAAATTCTTCAGTTTGAATAACAGGTGATCCTTCTCAATACCGGCAATCTCCTCCAGGATTTTTGTTTGCGGCACGGGAGCGGCCACCGGCTCAGGCCTCGGCTTGCGAAACAGCGAATAATTAAAAAAGCGCTTCACCTCCACCCTGCTGTTCAAACTGTATGTCTTGGCCCTCAGAAAGCGGCCAAATTGATATATCTCTGTAAATCCCTCCTGTTCTTTTACCGTAACAGCCGAGCCAATCCTGATCTTGACGGGTTTCCTTTTCTTATTCAGAAATTCGGACGGCAGCTTGGCTGTCCGCAAGTGCGGATGAATCTTCCCTATCAGGTGAAACATCAGACTGTTCTTGCCGTGAAAATAAACAGGGACCACGGGAACCTTTGCCCGGCGAATAAATTTCAGTGCCGGATACTGCCATTGCCTGTCGGTAATTTTATTGGTGGCATCAAAACTGGACACTTCCCCCGCCGGGAAAATACATAAACCGCCTCCCTTCTGAAGATGCTCCATCGCGCTCTTTAAGCCTCCCACACTCGATCGCGCGCCTTTGCGGTCTTCAAATGGATTCACAGCCAAAAAGAACTCGCTGATGGGCTCGATACGCTTCAGCAAAAAGTTCGCCATCACCTTCATATCGGGTCTCACTTCGCTGATGATCTTAATCAGCAAAATCCCGTCTATCCCGCCAAACGGATGGTTGGCCACAACAATAAAGGGCCCCGTTTTAGGGATCTTTCTCAGCTCGTTGGCATCAACTTCATAATTGATTTTAAGCAACCCGATTAATGCGTCAATAAATTCAATTCCCTGTTTGTCGCCAATCTGACCATAAATCTTATTGAGTTTGTTAAACCGCAATACATACATGATAAATTTGGCCAGGCTTTCACCTCCCAGATACGCCAAAAAAGGATTTGTCTGAAGAATATCCTTTGGTTTTACAAGTTCCATCACGCCGCAATTAAAGTATTGCTAAAGTATGAATCTGCCGACAAACTACCTATAGATTTTGGTCTTTTTATTTAAAATCCGGCGGCCGGAAAAAGACTAAAAAGTCTTTAAAATTCAACAAATCCGTAATACATTTGTCAAATGAATGAAAATCACGCAGGATTGAACTTTTTGTATCAGAGATACGGGACAGCCGACTGGCTTCCGACAACACGCCGGGAGGCGGAAGAGAGAGGATGGGACGAAGCGGATGTAGTCCTGTTCACCGGTGATGCATATGTCGACCATCCCTCATTCGGTGCGGCTGTTATCGGACGGGTGCTCGAAGCGGAGGGGCTCCGGGTAGCTGTTGTTCCGCAACCCAACTGGCAGGACGATCTGCGCGACTTCAAAAAATTCGGCAAACCCCGTTTGTTTTTCGCGGTTACTGCGGGTAATATGGACTCGATGGTCAATCATTACACAGCTAACAAGCGGCGCAGGTCGGCCGATGCATACACGCCCGGCGGCCAGACCGACAAGCGTCCCGACTATGCATTGACAGTTTATTGCAAAATCCTGAAAGAATTATACCCGGAGGTGCCTTTGATCGCAGGCGGTATTGAAGCCTCGCTGCGCAGGGTGACCCATTATGACTACTGGAGCGATGAACTCAGGCCGTCGGTGCTGACCAGCTGCCGGGCAGACCTGCTTTTTTACGGGATGGGTGAAAAATCGCTCATCGAATATGCCCGGCTGATCCAACGCGGCGTCGATCACAGGACGCTCACCAATATTCCGCAAACCGCATTCCTGACCCGTCCCGGACAGGAATATCCCACACAGAAAAAATGGAATGCCATCGAGCTTTATTCGCACGAGGAATGCCTGCAGGATAAAAAAAAGTTTGCCAAGAATTTTATGCATATCGAGGAAGAGTCGAATAAAGCGGAAGCAAACAAAATTACCCAGCGGGTAGGCGACCGCGAGGTGGTAGTCAATCCACCGTGGCCGCCCCTGTCCGAAAAAGAGATCGACCGGTTTCACGACTATCCGTTCACCCGCCTGCCCCATCCCCGCTATAAGAGCAAAGGCACAATACCGGCTTATGAAATGATCAGGCACTCGATCAATACGCACCGGGGCTGTTTTGGCGGATGTACCTTCTGCACCATCTCGGCCCACCAGGGAAAATTCATTGCCAGCCGCTCTCAGAAATCGATTCTGAAGGAAGTGGAGCAGGTTACCCAAATGCCCGATTTTAAAGGGTATATTTCTGACCTGGGCGGCCCTTCAGCCAACATGTACCGGATGAAAGGCATCCATGAGGAAATCTGCGTGAAATGCAAACGACCCTCCTGTATTTTTCCCTCGGTGTGCAAGAACCTGAATACGGACCACAAACCCATGCTCGATTTGTACAGGCAGGTACGCAATCATCCAAAGGTAAAGAAGGCTTTCATTGGGAGCGGGATCCGGTACGACATGATCCTGAATAAAACAGATAACGAGCAGGTGAACGAAAATAACATGGCCTATCTTCGTGAAGTCATCAAACATCATGTCTCGGGCCGCCTGAAAGTGGCCCCGGAGCATACCTCCGACGATGTGCTGAAAGTGATGCGCAAACCTTCATTCAGCCTGTTCTATAAACTCAACAGGGTATTTCAGGAGATTAACCGGCAGGAAGGTCTCAACCAGCAACTCATCCCCTACTTTATTTCCAGTCACCCGGGATGCAAAAACGAAGACATGGCCAATCTGGCTGCAGAAACCAAAAAGCTGGATTTTAAGCTGGAGCAGGTGCAGGATTTTACACCCACGCCGATGACGCTGGCTACGGTTATTTTCTACACGGGTTTTCACCCCTACACCATGAAAGAGGTGTTCACAGCAAAATCAAAAAAGGAAAAACTGAGCCAGCGAAAATATTTCTTCTGGTACAAACGCGAATACCAGCAGCAGATCAGGGACGAACTCACCCGGCTTAACCGGAAAGATCTCCTCAATGAAATACTTGGGTAGCCTTAAAAGAAGAACGCCCGGCACATGCCGGGCGCTCTTCTTTTTAAATCGACCACCGGTCGAAACTATTTTGCGTAGTTCACAGCCCTGAGTTCCCTGATCACGGTGATCTTGATCTGTCCCGGATAGGTCATCTCGTCCTGAATATGTTTGGCAATATCGTACGACAGTTGTTCGGTTTCCTTGTCTGAAATTTTGTCGCTTCCAACGATCACGCGGAGTTCGCGGCCGGCCTGGATGGCGTAGGTCTTCAATACCCCGGGATAGGAAAGAGCCAGATCTTCCAGCGCTTTCAGCCGTTTGATATACGATTCGACCACCTCGCGGCGTGCTCCCGGACGGGCACCCGAAATCGCATCGCACACCTGAACAATGGGTGCCAGGAGGGTCTGCATTTCAACTTCGTCGTGATGGGCGCCAATGGCATTGCAGATCTCGGGACGTTCCTTATATTTTTCGGCCAGCTTCATTCCTAATACAGCGTGCGGCAGTTCAGGCTCATCGTCCGGAACCTTCCCAATATCGTGTAACAACCCGGCCCGTTTCGCAAATTTGGTGTTCAGCCCCAGTTCTGATGCCATGATGGCGCACAGATTGGCCACCTCCCGTGAATGCTGGAGAAGGTTTTGTCCGTACGACGAGCGGTATTTCATTTTTCCGATCAGGCGGACCAGTTCAGGATGCAAACCGTGAATACCAAGATCGATGGTTGTCCGCTTTCCCGTTTCAATGATCTCATCTTCCACCTGCTTTTTCACTTTGGCCACCACCTCTTCAATACGTGCCGGGTGAATGCGTCCGTCGGTCACCAACTGATGAAGCGCCAGACGGGCTACCTCACGGCGAACCGGATCAAAACCCGAAAGAACAATCGCTTCGGGCGTGTCGTCCACAATGATCTCAATGCCCGTGGCAGCTTCCAGCGCCCGGATATTCCGTCCTTCACGACCGATAATCCTTCCTTTTATTTCATCGCTTTCTATATGAAAAATAGTCACCGCATTTTCAATGGCTGTCTCCGTCGCCACCCGCTGGATGGTTTTGACCACAATCTTCTTGGCTTCCTTATTGGCACTCAGCTTGGCTTCTTCAATAATCTCATTAATCGATGACATCGCTTCGGTTCTCGCTTCCGCTTTCAGCGACTCGATAAGCTGGCTCTTCGCTTCTTCGGCCGACAAGCCGGAAATAGCTTCCAGTTGTTCGACCTGTTGCTTGTGCGCTTTTTCAAGCTCTTCCTCTTTCTGCTGAAGCAAATTCAACTGTGTAGTCAGATTTTCACGGACCACATCCACTTCCTTTTTCTCTGTTTCAAACTCCTTAATTCTTCTCTGAATCTCATCCCTGCGCTGATTCAAAGCTGTTTCCCTTTGATTTATTTTTGTCTCAAGAACATGGATCTTACTATTCTTTTCATTGATGTATTTTTCATGCTCTGCCTTTAACTGCAGAAACTTCTCTTTTGCCTGGAGGATCTTATCTTTTTTGATCACCTCGCCCTCAGTTTCCGCTTCACCGATTATTTTCCTCTTCTTTCCCTGGATGGCTTTATCCCACAAAAAGTAGGAAATCACCCCACCTCCAAGAAAACCTGAAATCACGTATAATATTTCCATCATCTATAGAGTGTTACATTAATAAAAAAGCCCGCATTTCAACCCGACAGACCTTTCTGCCATCGGGTTAAAAGCGGGTTGATACTATTTTATAAATTCTTATTCGTTCAATGATAAATAATCGCTCAGTTGTTCATCCAGCAACTTCAGCTCTCCGATAACGGGAGATTCGTCTGCTGTTTCCTGCATCTCCAGATTTTTCAGTACAAACTGAAAAGCCGTCATCGCCAGAAAATCCTGGCCATCCTGACCGACATATTTCTTTTTGTACTCCAGAACGATATCATTAATCATTTTTGCAGCTTTCCGATACTTCTCCTCCTGTCTCCGGTCAATTTTCAACGGATAAATCCGCCCGTTGATATTAATATTTATTGAAAGCTCGTCTGTCATTTATATCATGTATTCGCTACACATTCAATTGAGCTATACATTTATCAATTTCCCGCACTATTTTATTGATCCGTTGTTTTGCCTGTTGCTTTTCATCGTCTGAAACAGATAAAACACGGCTTATTTTTAAATTTTCATACTGTATGAGCAGCTTACCGTTCGCATCCTTTAATCCGGCGATCTCATTTTTTAGTCCTTCCAGCTGATCTTCCAGCTGTTTTTTTTCCGCCTTCAAACGGTCGTACCTGTGAATCAACAACCTGAGTTTTGCTTTAAAATCATCAAGTAAAATTTGATCCTGCTCAGTCATTCCTGTTCGTTTCTTGGACAAAATTAATATTTTTGCCCAATTGATCACACGAAGTTAAGGTTATTTGTTGAACAGCATCTCGCATGGAACAAATTCCGGAAGGAATAGTTCTTTCCCAAATGCTGGAAAACATGGAATTAGTATGAAGATCATCATTACACTTGTTTTGGTTGCCCTGTTGAAAACCGCCCCGGGGCAGGTTCCTGATCCGGATTATTTTGGTCCACCCGTCAAGATCCCGATTGTGCTGGCGGGCAATTTTGGTGAGTTACGCACCAATCATTTTCATTCCGGTATTGACATCAAGACCCAGGGAAGAACGGGTCTTCCTGTTTACGCAGCGGCCGATGGGGTACTGTCGCGCATTTCCATTTCACCGGTAGGTTTTGGAACGGCGATTTATGTCGATCATCCAAACGGGACCACAACGGTATACGGGCACCTGGAAAAGCTCAGAGAGGATCTGCAGGCATACGCACGGTCGGTGCAGTATGACGAAGAATCGTTTTCAGTCAACATTTCGGTCCCCAAAGGGAAATTCCGGGTTCAAAAAGGCGAGCTGATCGCTTACAGCGGTAACAGCGGAAGTTCGGGCGGGCCTCACCTTCATTTTGAGGTTCGTGAAACAAAGACAGAAAAGCCCCTGAATCCCCTCTTTTACAATTTCAATGTAAAGGACGACAAAGCCCCGACTATTTTGTCGGTGATGCTTTATCCATTGTCTGAAAGCGCTCATGTGTCGGGAAAATCATACCCCCAGCGGATCGATGTCCTTCCGTTACAGGGAACATACCGGTTAAAAAGCAATCCGGTGCTGAATGTTTACGGACAGATCGGATTCGGAATTCAGGCCGTTGATTATCTGACAGGAAGCCTCAATAAATGCGGGGTGTACGAAATCAGTCTTCTGGTCGACAACAAAGCGGTTTCGGTGTTCAGGGTCGACAAGCTCGACTTCAATGAAAGCCGTTATATCAACAGCCACATTGACTACGCACATTATCAAAAATACCACAGGCGCTTACAAAAAAGCTGGATCGATCCGGGGAATCACCTCAACAATTATCCGGTTGCCGAAAACAAAGGAAAAGTATGGCTTTCTGACGGAAAGACCCACGAGATCAAATATGTCCTCACCGATGTGAAGGGTAATAAAAGCCAACTTGCTTTCAATGTGATCTCAAAACCGATGGCGGTTACGCCGGCAGAAAAAAAGGGGATCCCTGTTTCATACAATGACAGTTTCAGCATTGACGAGGAGGGAATAGAAGCCGACTTTGAAGCCGGCTCGTTTTACGATGACTCCCGCTTCGACTTTCAGCGACTGCCCGCTGCCGCGGGGCTCTATTCGCCTGTGTTTAAACTGCACGGAGAAGAAATACCCGTACATAAATACTTCGATCTGAGCATTAAGCCCGTCAATTTGCCCGCTCATCTGAAAGACAAGGCATTGATCGCGGTGATCGATCCCAAAACAGGACGCAAGTACGCCCTGGGGGGCGAATATTCGTTCGGTTGGGTGGAGGCTAAAGCCCGCCAGCTCGGCAATTTTGCCGTGGCAGTCGATACGGTTGCGCCGACCATTACCCCGGTAAACCCGACATCCGGATCAACCTTGTCAATGCTCCGCTTTAAAATCCGTGACGATTTTTCAGGGATCGGCTCCTACAGGGGAGAGATCGACGGTGAATGGGTTTTGTTTGAATATGATGCCAAGAACCACCTAATCGAATACCATTTTGATCCGGAACGGATGAAAACGGGGAAAAACCATCAGCTCAGGCTGACCGTGCAGGATGCAAAAGGGAATACGAAAATTTACGGGACAAATTTCTTCAGGTAAGACCGGGCCTCCGTGTCTTGGTTCTTGGCTCTTGGTTCTTGGCTCTTGGCTCTTGGCTCTTGGTTCTTGAGTCTTGGCTCTTGAGTCTTGGTTCTTGGCTCTTGGTTCTTTTTTATATCTTTGCCCCACTATCACTAAAACATAGCATATGAAGGCATACGTATTCCCGGGACAGGGAGCCCAATACCCCGGTATGGGGAAGGACCTCTATAAGAACTCCAGTTATGCAAGAGAGTTGTTCAACCAGGCAAATCAGTTATTGGGTTTCAATCTGACCGAAATTATGTTTGAAGGTTCGGTTGAAGACCTGAAGCAAACACGCGTGACGCAACCCGCAATTTTTCTGCATTCGGTTCTTCTGGCCAAAACCATGCGCGACTTTAGTCCCGATATGGTTGCCGGGCACTCGCTTGGCGAATTTTCCGCGCTTGTGGCTGCCAATAGCCTGAACTTTGAAGACGGGCTGATCCTGGTGTCGAAGCGGGCGCTGGCCATGCAAAAGGCCTGTGAACTACAGTCTTCAACCATGGCGGCTATCGTTGGGCTGGATGATCAGGCTGTGGAAGAAGTCTGTGCTTCGATCGACGAGGTAGTCGTCCCCGCCAATTACAATTGTCCGGGACAACTGGTGATCTCAGGAAGCATTTCCGGTATTGACAAAGCCTGCGAACTGCTCACCGCAAAGGGTGCGAAAAGGGCACTGAAACTGGTGGTGGGCGGCGCATTCCACTCGCCGCTCATGGAGCCGGCCCGTGAAGAACTTGAAGCAGCCATCCGGTCTACCAATTTCCACAAGCCGGTATGCCCCATCTACCAGAATGTGGATGCCCGGCCGGTGACAGCTCCCGAACGGATTCAGGAAAACCTGATCGCCCAGCTCACCGCTCCGGTACGCTGGACACAGACAATTGAAAACATGCTCAAAGACGGAGCGACTCTTTTCACGGAAATCGGCCCGGGCAAAGTACTGCAGGGCTTGATCAAAAAAGTGGACCGGAACGCTGAAATAGCGGGAATCGATAGTTATACGGGATAATATACCATTAACCGGTGACAGGGAGGCATGCCTGCCACCGGTGCCATTTTTAATCAATTATGATCAGGGAAGCCTGTGTTGAAAGTTTCACCGAAGCGGTTGCTGCCCGACTGGCCGGCGCCGACCGGGTTGAATTATGCGAAAACCTGCACGTCGGCGGTACAACCCCTTCGTACGGGACCATTAAGGTATGTGTGGAAAAGCTCGGAATCCCGGCCTTTGTTATGATCCGTCCGCGGGGAGGCGACTTCTGTTACTCTCCCGATGAACTGGAGATCATGAAAACAGATATTGCTTTATGCAGGCAAATGGGTGTTCCGTCGGTCGTTTTCGGACTGCTTACCCCTGACCACCGGATTGACGAGAAGAACACGGCAGAGCTGATCAGGCTGGCCCGGCCGATGCAGGTAACCTTCCACAAAGCTTTTGACGAGACGAACGATCCGATAGCAGGCACAGATACATTAATCCGTCTGGGAGTTGACCGTATCCTGACCTCCGGCACAAAGAGCACCGCGGCAGAAGGGGCTGCTGTTTTAAACAGGCTGATCGAAAAGGCCGCCGGCCGGATTATCATCGTGGCAGCAGGGAAGGTGACCAGGGAAAATCTTCCCGGACTGAGCCGGATCATTCAAACATCCGAATTCCACGGAAAAAAAATCGTTTAATTTCCCGCGGAAAACGGGATGGATCCAGAGAGCCGGCGCCAAAAAAGCCGGCTCTGTCCGGTTTTATATTGTTGCTCCGGCATCGCTGAGCAGGAATGCTTTAAAGTATTCAAACTCTTTCTCAAGAGGAACTGAAAGTTTTTCTCCCTTTAGAAAGCCTGCCAGTTTTTCCGGTACCTGAATGTTCTCCTCGCCGACGATTTTCTGTATGGTGTCCAGAAATTTTGCAGGATGGGCAGTCTCCAGGAATACGCCGGCCTCCCCTTCCCTGAGGCTTTCAACAAGCGCCTGATAAGCGGTCGCTCCATGGGGATCGAGTAAATAACCGCTTTGCGCATACACTTCCCGGACGATCTTTTTGATCTCCTTATCCGAATACCGGAAGCCTTCTATCTCCGAGATGATGGCTTCATGCGAATGATGATACAGATCCAGTATCCTGGCAAAATTGCTCGGGTCGCCCACATCCATGGCATTGGCGATCGTTGCCACCGATTTGCGGGGCTCGTACAAGCCCGATTTCAGGTAATTGTACACCACGTCGTTTTCATTATTGGCTGCAATAAACCGCTTCACCGGCAAGCCCATCTTTTTTGCAAACAGACCCGCCGTAAGGTTCCCGAAATTCCCGCTGGGCACGGAAACCACAATTTCGTCGTTCACGCCTTTTTGCCTCATACGGGCATATGCGTTGAAATAGTAAAAGGCCTGTGGCAGAAATCTCGCCACATTGATCGAGTTGGCGGAAGTAAGGACCAGCGCCGAACGGAGTTCTTCATCCAGAAAAGCGCTTTTTACGAGCCGCTGACAATCGTCGAACGTCCCGTTAACTTCCAGGGCCGTTATGTTTTGTCCAAGAGTCGTGAACTGCTTTTCCTGGATCTCACTGACCAGGCCTTTTGGATAGAGCACATAAACATGAATGCCCGGAACACCAAGAAACCCATTCGCCACGGCGCTTCCGGTGTCGCCGGAGGTGGCCACCAAAACATTCACCCGCTCCTGCCTCCCCTTTAAAAAATAAGACAGCAAGCGGGCCATGAAGCGTCCCCCCACATCCTTGAATGCCATCGTGGGCCCGTGATACAATTCAAGTGCATAGATCTGGTCCTGCACATGAATTACGGGACAATCAAAGCTAAGCGTGTCGTCAACCAGTTGTTTCAGGTCCCCTTCCGGAATATCCTCTCCGAAAAAGCTTTTTGCCACCTGGAACGAAATTTCGCGGAAAGGGCGTTCATGAATGGTTTGATAAAAAGAGTCAGGAAGCCTTTCAATACGCTCAGGCATAAACAAACCCCTGTCTCCGGCAATTCCCTGTATGACTGCGTCCCGGAGTGATACCTCGGGAACAGAGTGATTGGTGCTGTAGTATTGCATATATCTTAGTTTTTTATTTCAGCTGTGTCTCTCAGGCAGTTCTCCGGGAGGAGCAAGCAGCGCTCTCATAAAGCCGTCGCCGCGCAACAGCCCGTAACTTCCTTTTTCGACCGAAAATTCATCATAGGTCGTGACCTCGTCCGGTTTTTCACCTGGCTTGTAGATCAGGAAGGGAACAGGATCCTTGGTATGCACGGTGGTTGCGCAAGGCGTGGGATGATCCGGCAACACGGCAATGGCTACCGGCACGTCCATTTTGGCAGTCTCCGAGACCAGGTATTTAACCACACGGTGATCGAGAAACTCAATGGTCCTTGTCTTCAGTGCCACATTGCCTTCATGACCCGCCTCATCGCTGGCTTCAATATGCAGGTAAACCAGATCATGGTCGTCCAAAGCCCTGACCGCGGCCCTGGCTTTGCCTTCGTAATTCGTATCGTATAAACCCGTAGCGCCATCCACTTTAATCACGTCCATCCCCGCATAAACGCCGATTCCCTGGATCAGGTCGACCGCCGAGATCACCGCCGAACGCCCGATGCCAAACATTTCCTGAAGCGTGGGCATCTTCGGCTTATAGCCTGGTGACCAGGGCCAGATGCTGTTCGCCACATCCTTGCCGGCATCTCTTCTTTTCCGGTTTACCGGATGCGACGGAAGCAGCTCCATCGATTTAAATATCAGATAATTCAGCAAATCGGCTGTCTCCCCGGCTTCCACCGTTTTCGCCTTCACCAGATGATCCTTGAAAGGTTCACCGGGAACATCATGGGGAGGGGTGCAATCAAG
>JBFXKJ010000114.1:0-11774 GCA_050173895.1 Mangrovibacterium sp.
GGCTTTTAACCGGCCGCTCGCCACGGATTCACTGGTACAGCCTGTTTGATCTGCCCAAAACCTGGATTGCCACGACGCGCCACCGCGAAGCCGAGGGGTCATCGTATTACCGGCATTTTTACATGGGCCTGCTTCAGGAAGACGGCACACCGAAGCTGTCACTCAGGCATTTTTCTGACTACACGCCCGAGTTCGGCATTTGTCAGTGGTTTCACTTTGAAGACCACCGGCTGGATGCGGCAGTGGAATGGTTACGCCGCCTGGGTGTGAAACGCCTGCGTACCGGGCTGAGCTGGTCCGATCATGTGCGTCCCGACTCGGAAAGATGGTTTGACAGGATGATGAAGGCGCTCAACGAGTTCGACCTGACGGTGACTTTTTGCTTCACCCCTGAAGAAAAAGGCATCATGCCCCACCACACCAGCGCACCTCAGCATATCGGGGAATATGCCGAATTCTGTGTCGCGATGATGCGCCGTTATGCTTAACTTTACCAGTTATGACTACAATTCTTCTGATCCGGCATGGATTAACCGACGAGACCGGAAAAATACTGTCAGGCCGCAGCTCCGGACTGGTGCTGAATGCCGAAGGCCGGGAACAGGCCCACCGCCTGCCTATCATGCTTCAAAACAAGCAGATTGCCGCTATCTTCAGCAGTCCGTTGGAACGGACAATCGAAACAGCCGGCCCCCTTTCAGACATGACCCACCTCCCCCTTATCCTGTCGGAAGATTTTTTGGAAGTTGATTTCGGCGAATGGACGAACCGGTCGATCGAAGCGCTCAGGAACGACCCTCTGTTTATTCGCTTCAACACCTTCAGAAGCTGTACCCGCCCGCCAGGCGGCGAACTGATGAGTGAGGTTCAGTTAAGGATGATCAGGGGCCTGGAAAGAATTCAGGAAACCTGTTCAAACCAGACCGTGGCCATATTTTCCCACGGCGATCCGATCAGGGCTGTCATCGGCTTTTACGCCGGCATCCACCCGGACCTGCTTGGACGGCTGGAGATCAGTCCCGCGTCGGTGAGCACGATCGAACTGTATACGGACACGGCCCGGATCATCTCAGTGAATGAAGGCTCGCTTTAATGCTTCCTGCAACAAATCGCACACATATGTGCTTTAAACTTTTCCCGCAAGGAAAATATAAAGCTGTTTTGATCCGTTGTGATAAATACAAAACAGAAACTTTCGGGCAATCAACATAAATAAAGAAGAACCTATGAAGCAGATTGAAAGCCCCGAGGGGAAATTAGGTATTTTGCTGCCCGGAATGGGAGCAGTAGGCACGACATTGATCACCGGAGTGCTGGCAGCCCGTGAGGGCCTGGGATTACCGGTTGGCTCGCTGACGCAGATGGGAACCATCCGGCTGGGGAAACGAACGGAGGGAAGAAACCCGCTGATCCGGGACTTTGTGCCATTGGCCGCCCTCGATGAGCTGGTATTCGGAGGATGGGACCTCTTTGAGGACAACGCGTACGAAGCTGCCCTGAAGGCGAAGGTTTTGGATAAACACCTGGTTGAGCACTTCAGGGACGAACTCAGCGCGATCAAACCCATAAAGGCCGTGTTCGATCCCTCCTACATCAACAATCTCGAGGCGGTGAATATTAAGTCCGGAGCTACAAAGATGGACCTGGCCAATAAGCTGATGGAGGACATCCGACGGTTTAAGGAAGAAAACAACTGTGCGCGCCTGGTCATGGTCTGGTGCGCTTCGACGGAAATCTACACGAGGGAATCGGCTGTTCATCAAACCCTGGCCAGCCTGGAGCAAGGCCTGCGCAACAACGATCCGGATATCCCGCCCAGCATGATCTATGCCTATGCTGCTGTGAAGTCGGGCGTTCCCTATGCAAACGGCTCGCCAAATCTCTCCTGTGATGTTCCGGCCATTGTTGAGCTGGCGCAACTGACCAACACGCCCATTGCAGGAAAGGACTATAAATCGGGGCAGACGTTTATGAAGACCCTGCTTGCACCGGGCCTGCGGGCCAGGCTTCTGGGCCTGGAGGGCTGGTTCTCGACCAACATCCTCGGTAACCGCGACGGTGAAGTTTTGAATAACCCCGATAATTTCAAATCAAAAGAAGTCACCAAGTCGGGCGTACTGGACGACATCCTCGAACCGGAACTGCATCCCGATCTGTACGGCGACATCTACCACAAGGTGCGCATTGAATACTACCCGCCCCGCGGCGATTTCAAAGAAAGCTGGGACAATCTCGATTTGTTCGGATGGCTGGGATACAAAATGCAGATCAAGATCAACTTTTCATGCCGCGATTCGATCCTGGCAGCCCCTCTTGCCCTGGATATCGCCCTGTTCCTCGATCTGGCCAAACGGGCAAAGATGAAAGGCCTGCAGGAATGGCTTTCGTTTTACTTTAAAACGCCGCAGACGCTTCATGGCATACCGCCCCAGAACGATTTTTTCAGGCAGCTCGAAAAACTGGAAAACACGCTCCGCTACCTGAAGGGTGAAGACCTGATCACCCACCTCGGACTGGACTATTATCAGGAACTGGATGAAGAGCCGGCCGGCAATTCCGAAGAAGCGGAACACAACGGATTGGGAATACCGGTCGCAGGCGCGGATCCCTCCTGACAAAGGCAAAAATCGGAGGAGTTGCTGTGTGGTGTTGAATTTATGCTAACTTTATAGCAGCTAACTTAATTCAACAGGATATGACACTCCTCCGGACTTTCATGCTGGCAGCACTGACTGGCTTATCGATGACCTTACCGGCGCAGCCAACCCAAATTGTCTACCTCTCGGGAACCGATGCCGCAAACACCGTGGAATGGGACTTCTTTTGCACCGACGGACAAAACAGCGGACAGTGGACAAAAATTCCGGTCCCCTCCAACTGGGAGTTGCAGGGGTTTGGCACCTACAATTACGGGCACGACTGGAAAAACAAAGAAATCAAACTGGGTGATGAACACGGGCTGTACAGGCATTCGTTCGATGTTCCCGCCAGTTGGAAAGGTAAAACGGTCAACATTGTGTTTGACGGATCCATGACCGATACGCAGGTTCAGATTAACGGCAAAGTGGCCGGCCCGGTACACCAGGGCGCATTTTACCGCTTCCGCTACGATATCAGCAAGCTGCTGAAATACGGGCAGCGCAACCTGCTCGAAGCGGATGTAGCCAAACGTTCCGCGAACGAATCGGTAAATAAGGCTGAGCGGGAAGCCGACTTCTGGATCTTCGGCGGTATTTTCCGTCCCGTGTTCCTCGAAGTCCTTCCGGCCGTGCATATGAAGCGCGTGGCGATCGATGCCCGGGCCGACGGATCGTTCAGTTCGCTGGTTGTGCTCAGTGATGCCAAATCAGATTACACGCTGTTGGCTGAGTTAACCGACCTGAAAGGGAATCCCCTTGGCAACGCTGTTCAGACGGAGATCCGCAAAGGTAAGTCGGAAGCTGCTGTTTCAGGCAATTTCCCGGGGGTGAAACCATGGAACCCCGAATGGCCCAACCTGTACCAAATGAAATTCAGCCTCAAAAAGGGAGACAAGGTCCTGCATGAAGTCACCGAACGCGTGGGCTTCAGGACTGTGGAACTCCGCCCGCATGACGGAATTTATGTAAATGGCGAGAAAGTCGTGTTCAAAGGCGTCTGCCGCCATTCGTTCTGGCCGGAAACGGGTCGTTGCCTGAGCGAGGAAAATCACCTCACCGATATCCGGCTGATGAAAGAGATGAACATGAATGCGGTGCGGATGTCACATTACGTTCCCGACAAGCAGTTTCTCGAACTGTGCGACTCGCTGGGCCTGTTTGTACTGGATGAAGTGACCGGCTGGCAGGACGGCTACGATACCATCGTGGGGCCAAAGCTGGTGAAGGAAACGGTTTTGCGGGATGAAAACCACCCCTGTGTGGTGGTCTGGGACCACGGGAATGAAGGAGGATGGACCTTTGCCAACGAGAAAGGCTTTCATGAAACCGATATCCAGAAGCGGCCCGTAATTTATCCCTGGCTGCTCCGCAATGGCGTGGATACCCATCATTATCCGGATTACGACTATGCTGTGGGACGCTATGTGTTCGGCAATGATCCGTTCATGCCCACCGAGTTCATGCACGGGCTGTATGACGGCGGACACGGAGCGGGACTGGACGACTACTGGCGAAACTATCAAAGCTCTCCCCTGCATGCCGGCGGTTTTTTATGGGTATTGGCCGATGAAGCGGTTTTGCGTACCGACAAGCCGGGTCAGGTTTTCGACGCCGACGGCAACCATGCCCCCGATGGTATTCTCGGCCCGCACCGTGAAAAGGAAGGAAGTTTTTATACCATCCGCGAAATCTGGTCGCCTGTGCAAATCAGGCCGGTAACGGTAAACCGGCAGTGGGACGGTAAATTATTCCTCGATAATAAGTTCCTTTATACTAATCTAAAAGATTGTTCCTTCGGCTGGAAAGCGTTCAGCACCGGGACCGACGGGAAGAAAAAGCCGGTGGGTTCAGGAACGGTTGCCGCTCCGGATGCCTTGCCGGGCGAAACGTCCATGATCCGGCTTGATGCCGGCCAGGCGCTTCAACGTGCCGACATCTTCGAATTTACGGCAACTGATCATCACGGGCAGGAACTTTACACCTGGAGCTGGCCGGTGGTGCAGCCGGACCAAAAGGCAACCGAATTCCTGCAGTCGGTACCGGCAGGAACCGGAATTATCAAGGTTGAAGAAGACGGGAACAAGCTGACCGCCTCAGTTCAGGACCTGACCATCACCTTCGGCCTCCACAGCGGGCTGCTCCTTTCGGTGAAAAACGCTGGCGGGACCATCTCCCTCAGCGGCGGCCCCGTCCCCGTAGGCATGGAATCGGAAGTGACCGGAACGAAATGGGAGCAAGATAACGAGGGGAACTTTGTTTTCACGGTCAACCGCTCAGCCTATCCGGAAAAGGTGACCTGGAAACTCCTGCGTAACGGCCTGATGATGCTGGAAGCCAGTCCCTTCCGGGGCGGCGCAAAAGAGATCGACTACATCGGGATCTCCTTCAATTATCCGGAAGAAAAATGCAGGGCAGTGAGCTGGATGGGCAGCGGCCCCTACCGCGTCTGGAAAAACCGGCTGAAAGGTGCCAACTTCGGGGTATGGGAAAAAGCCTGGAACAACACCATCACCGGTGAAAGTTTCAATGAGCTGATCTACCCCGAATTTAAAGGCTACCACGGGAAGCTATACCGCGCCACCCTCGAAACGGACGAACAGCCCTTTACCATTCTTTCCGAAACGCCGAACCTGTACTTCAGGCTTTTCACCCCCGCGAAACCCGCCCATGCTGCCGGCGGTACCTACCCGCCGTTCCCCGCTGGCGACCTGTCGTTCCTGTACGAGATCCCGCCCATCGGGAATAAGTTCAGGCAGGCTGCGCAGATGGGTCCGAAAAGCCAGAAAGGACAATATGCCGGGCATTCCGGCGACACCGGGTACCCGATCAGGCTGTGGTTTGATTTCCGCAGGAATTTGTAATTTTTGCACGAATGAACCTTGAACACTGAAACAACAAATGATATGAGCAAACAATTCATTCTTTTTGCAGTCGTCGCCGTCATGGTCGCATCCTGCACACAAAAGAAAGCCAAATCGCCGGCAGAGATGACCGATCAGGAGGTTGCCTCCTGGTTTGAAGCAGGCGACTGGAAACACGGGTGGACGCCGGCCGCCGACGAAACGGTGAACCGGAAGGAATTTGCCCGCCAGTATTTTCTGAATCCCGGCCGGTGGGACAAAGCCTTTGAGTTTCTGGCCACCAAAGACCTTGCTGCGATGGAAACGGGGCGTTACGAGCTGGAAGGCGCGGACCTGTTCGTCAATGTGAGCGAGTATGTCACGAAAAACATGGAGGAGGTTCAGTATGAAGCGCACCGGCAATATGCCGACATCCAGTACCTGGCCAAAGGCTCGGAAAAGATCGGCGTTGCCGCCCTGAAGAGCAAAGCGCTGACCGTCCCTTACGACAGCCTGAAAGACGTAGCCTTTCTGGCGGCCGACGATTCGGCTTTCCGGCCGGCGAACCCGGATAAGTTTTTCATCTTCTTTCCGGACGATGCCCATCGCCCGGGGGTTAAAGTTCAGGAAAACGACAGCGTCCGGAAGATCGTCGTCAAAGTGAGGATCCAATAGCTATTTTCGCCGGACCACCAGGACGGCACCGGCCGGCACGATAAAATTCGCGCCGGAGCGGTGAAACAAATAAAGACCTCTGCGGGTTATTATCCTGAAGGTAAGGATAAGCCAGATCACCGCTCGGATTCATAAAAGGAGCGTTTCCGGCATCAACAGAAAATCACTTAAAAATTCAGGAATATGGAAAACACAACAGGGACAAAATCCGCACAATCGACTTATCAGATCGGTGAGCTGAACGTAAACCGCCTTGGATACGGAGCGATGCAGCTTACGGGCCCCGGGGTCTGGGGTGATGCCGTTGACCGGGACGCTGCCATTGAAATTCTGCAAAAAGCAGTCGAATGGGGTGTTAATTTTATTGACACAGCCGATGCCTACGGTCCCGAAACAAATGAAAGACTGATTGCCGATGCATTGTATCCGTACAGGGAAGGGCTGGTTATCGCGACCAAATCGGGGAATGAGCGCCCGGGGCCAAACCAATGGGTTCAAAATGGCCATCCCGAATATATCCGTAAGGCCATCGACGGCTGTTTGTCGAGGCTGAAGGTGGATCAGATCGATCTCTGGCAACTGCACCGGATCGACCCGAAGGTTCCGGTCGAAAAAACACTCGGGCCGGTCGTTGAAGCAGTAAACGCAGGGAAGATCAAGTATGTCGGTCTGTCGGAGGTTGGGATTGAGGAAATCGAAAAGGTACAGAAAATCGTGCCGGTGGCATCGGTACAAAACCTGTACAATCTGGGCGATCGTCACTGGGAAGAAGTGGTAGACTATACCGCTCAGCAGGGAATGGCATTTATTCCCTGGTTTCCGCTGGCTTCCGGGCCTGAAAAACTGGCAGGCAAAATCAGGGCCATTGCGGAAGACAAGGGGGCTACCACCGCCCAGATCGCCCTGGCCTGGCTGTTAAGACGCTCGCCCAACATCCTGCTGATTCCCGGCACGCGATCGCTGCAACACCTGAAAGAGAATCTTCAGGCGGAGCAGTTCAGCCTGACGGATGAGGAATTTGCAATGCTTTCGTAACCGGCGATCCTGCGAAACAGGGCCTTTACGTTTTGAAAGGCCTTGTTTTGCAGGGATAAATGCCTCAGTATGTCATTATCTGCAAAGCCTGCCAGGAAGCTGTCTTCTCCAAGGTTGAAACGCCTCGCTCAAACACTTCACGGCCTTTTTAGAGCCCTGACTTGTTTTTTAATGGTAGTATGGAACTCCATGTTGCTGAAAATTATTATCATATCCTTTGGCGTTGTGAAGCAACATGTTCGTTTCATATGTTTTTCATTTCAAATTAGCTGTGTATAATTTGCGTACTAAACTTCATTTACTTTTTTCGGGGACATCGACATATGGAACTGCGGATCCAGCAGGCGGGCGCTCCCGGCCATGGCAGCCGATTCTTTCAGTTCTGAGATCAGCACCTTCACATGCACGTCCCGGCCGTTCAGCGCCCGTTCGAGGGTCCCGTGAAACAGGGGCCAGGCGCCGCTGATGTTTCCCCCGATGAGCAGGCACCCGGCATTGAAATTCTTCAGCAAAGGGGCCAGGAAACTGCCAAGGCGATCGCCAAAGTCCTCAAAAAGCCGGGTAGCTTCAGGTTCATGCCCGGCTTGTGCGGCTATTTCCTTCACACCGGGAAGAGCCTGCCCGGTTCGCCCGGCATACTCCCTCACAAACCAGCGTGTGGAAAAATAATCATCGGCAATGCCTTCAGCGTAAGGAATGTTGTAAACATAACCCATCTCCGGAATTCCATCCCCGCCGGTAAGCGGGATGCCGTCCTGCAGAAAAGCGGACCCGAAGCCGGTTCCCAGGGTAATGGCCGTTACCCGGCTGTATGCTGAAGCCTTTCCCAACCAGCATTCGCCCATCGCAAAAGCCATGGCATCGTTCACATAGCGGAAAGGCAGTCCGGGATCCAGACCAAGCTTTTTCTTCAGTTCATCGCCCACATTCAACCCATAAAGGCTTTCATACTTGTCGACGTTCTTCAAAAGGGCAATACCCTTTTCGTAATCGAAGGGGCCGGGCATGGCAAAACCGACGCCCCTCAGCTGGCCGGGTTCGGCAAAGGCCATGCTTTTTCGAATGGCGGCGGCCCAACTGCCAAAAATTTCATCCGCCGACGCTTTATTGTCAACTTTTTCTTCCGCCAGGCTTTCCCCTACAAAACTATGGTTTTCAAGGTCGATCAAAACGGAGCTGATGTGGCTTCCGCCAACATCCACTCCTACGGCAAAATTCCTGCTCATCGTTGTTCTTTTTTCGGGCATTTGCTTGTGTTCGGTTTCGCTTGCCGTTACCAACTATTTCATAAAGGCGACCACGATCATGGCTTCCTTTGCGGACTTATTCCGGACGGTATAACTTCCGGCAGCAGCAGGGATGACGAATGTCTCGGCATAGCTGAAGTCCTGCTGCATACCCGGGGTTGTTACCGTGACAGTTTCTCCCTCGACAAGCATCAGCACGTTGAAGCGGGCATCCGTGCCGATCGTGACTTCGGAGTTGAAATGATAGCGGTTGACGCGGTACGAATGCCTTTCGTGTGTGGGAAGCTCCCAGCATTGCCAGTCCGGGCCTTCCCGCAGCAGGTAAGGCTTCGACAACAGTTCCCGCCGGGCTTTTTCACCTTTCAGGTCGAAACGGAGGTTTTTCATTCCATGCCCGATATTCAGCGGACGCGGTTTGCCATCCAGATCGGGTCTTACCCAGTCGTACATTTTGAAGGTGAAGATGTAGGGAGTGGTGCTGATCTCCAGCACCAGGTTATCAATTCCCGAGCCGTGGATCGTGCCGGGAGGGATCAGGAACAGGTCGTGTCTGGCAGCGGGGTGCTGTTGGACATAACGGGTCACCGGAAGCTGTTCCGAACGGTTAAAGCTGTTCCACAAGGCCTTCTCAAATTGCTCAGGCTCGATATCTTCCTGAAATCCGAGATAAACGGAGGCGTCGTTTTTCCGGTCAAGAATGTAGTAAGTTTCCTCCTGGGTGATGTTCTCCCCGAAATGCGTCCGCGCATAGTCCGGCTGAGGATGGCACTGTACCGACAGGTTGCCGCCGTCGAAGGTATCGAGAAAGTCGAAGCGAAGGGGAAACTCATCTCCGTATTGTTCCCGGTGGCGGCCCAGAATGTCCTCCCCCCGGGCATACATCAGGAAGTCGAACGACACCTCCAGCAGCAAAGACGAGCTCTCGAGCACCAGGCCATTTTCGGGAGTGATCAGCTCGAACGACCAGGCATAGTTCTTCACGTCGGGGTTAACGCCGGCGATCTGGTTCTTGATCCAGCTGCCTCCCCAGACGCCGGGCTCGAACCAGGGGCGTGCGCGGAAAAGATTGCGGCTCATCTGCCCAAGCGCTTTTCGCAAGGTTTCGCCTTCGGTCCAGGTGATCTGCTCTTCCTGCTGCCCGTCGACCACCACATCAATCCGGTCAAGGATCGCTTTCTTGTGCCGGTTCAGCACCACCCAGTCGACAAAATAAAACCGTTTGTACATGGTCTTTATGTCGGCTGTGTCCCGGGCGCCGAGGTTACGGATGCTTTTTGCCCTGGCCCTGAACTGAAGCTCGTTTTTAGGCAGATCGATATAGAGCAGCAGGCCTTCCCGGCCCGACAGCGAGGCTCCCGGCCCGTAAATGATGGTGACCCCGGCATCCGGAGCCTGCCTGAATTCCGCCTTTGAAAGATCGTAAAAGTCTTTTAACTGAAGTGTGGTGCGGGTTCCGAAGATCGAATCAGGCTCGCCCATGAAAGGATGGATTAAGGCATTGATTTCCTTTTCCGGCCGGAGCAGATCTTCCATGCAGATCCAGTTGCTCTTTATGCCCCTGTTTCCCAGTTCCCGGCTCAGGTGTTCCCTGAAATCCTCATAAAAAACGCCGGCATAACCGTCTATGATAACGGTTTCGGATGATGAAATCCGTTCGGCCAGCGACCGGAAACCCGCCGAAATAAGCCCGTCGCCCACTGAAAAGGCAGGGTAAATATCATAACTCCCTTTTTCATGATCCTGCTTCCGGTATGGCATTAAACCCTGTGTCGTGTTTCTCTTTCGTTCCATTCGTTTTTCAAATTTACGATGTATAATTTTCATCTCTGGCGGCCTTTTCATGTCTTTGCTTTTTCTCTGC
Organism: Mangrovibacterium sp.; assembly: GCA_050173895.1. Taxonomy (GTDB): domain Bacteria; phylum Bacteroidota; class Bacteroidia; order Bacteroidales; family Prolixibacteraceae; genus JBCFBK01. The sequence continues at coordinate 10,298 of JBFXKJ010000114.1, forward strand.
CAGATACCCAACTCTTTATTTTTCCTTATTCTGTTCCGGCACAATCCCCGCAGACGCCGCACCTTCCTGCTTCAGCGGATCTTTCCCCAGGATCAGCCGGAGCGTTCCCCCGGCAGCAAAATCTTTGTGCCTGAACCAGGGTTGTGCTAACGGACGTCCGTTGAGCAGGGCCTGTTGAATGTAATCATTCCCGGGCTCGTTATGGATCGTTTCGATGACAAATGTTTTTCCGGAATAATAGCGCTGATCGAGCGTGATGGTGATTTTATCGAACACCGGAGTGGTCAGATCATAAACAGGATCGGGATTGACATTTCCCTGGAGGTTAAACAGTCCAATGGCCATCAGTGCACTGACCCCTCCCATTTGTCCCTGGTCTTCATCATGCCCGCCATATCCCAGGTCGGGAGAGGTTCCTCCATAGGCCTGTTCTTTCACCCTTCGCACCCAATACTGACTGAGCCAGGGTTTTCCGGCATAGTTGAATACATGTGCGTTTGAACATCCAGGTTGATTGGCATAGCTGACATAGCCTTCATTATAGGCAAAGACGAAATCGCTGGCGCGGGCTTTTTCAAAAGCATAATTCAGCCTGGCGCAAAGCGTATCATAGCCTCCCATGAGCTTCGCCAGCCCTTCGATGTCGTGCGATACCGACCAGGTCGCCTGCCAGGCATTGGCCTCCACCCAGCCCTGTCCGGACAGCGGGTCACGATGAATGAACTGCCCCTGGCGATCTTTGGGGAAAAGCAATTTTTTCTCCGGGTCGAACAGCTTTTTCCATCCCTGCGAACGTCCCAGGAAAAACCGGTAGTCTGCTTTTTTCCCAAGGCTTTTGGCCATCTGGGCAAGGGCATAGTCCTGAAAAGCTGCTTCAACAGTGATCCCGGCATTGCCGGGCCAATAACCATTGCGGGTGTAAAATTCAATGTCGGATGAGGGCCCGAGCATTCCCCCGGGAAGATGATTCTGTTTCATCACCCGGAAAGCGGTTTCCGCATCGGCCTTCGTTAGCAAACCCTTCATGTAGGTGCTCACGATCAGGTTGGTTGCGGGGCATCCGGTCATGATATAAGAGTACCCTCCTCCGCACGGACCACGGGGGAGCAGGTATCCGTTTTCTGCATACCGGATCATCGAGGCCGACATTTCATCCATTACCTCCGGCCAGGCAAGTCCCCAAAGAACGTTGAGGTTCCATTGGGTCAACCACAGCGCATCGGTGTTGTACATGTGAAATTTTGATTTTCCGTCTTCCCCTTTCGGAAGCGTTTTGACCTTGAACACCGCATCTGTGAAGGTCCCCTCTTTTTTTCCCTGAGTCCGGTCAGGGTAATCACCGCTCACATCATCGATCACCTGGCGTCCGAGCAGAACATGCCAGAGATCTGTGTAAAACTTGATCTGCTGCTGTTCGGTTCCTCCCTCAACCTTGATGCGGCCCAACGCCTCATTCCAGATCCTGCGGGTGTCAGCA
>JBFXKJ010000115.1:0-11750 GCA_050173895.1 Mangrovibacterium sp.
CCGATACATTCACCTGTCTCATCATACAGCGGGAGTTTGGTGACCGAAGTCCATAACTCGTTGCCACCTGTGTAAACCCCTTTGCGAATCTCATCGACGAATCCTTCCCCCGTCTTCATGATCTCCAGTTCTTCCTCACGATATTTTCGGGCTTTCTCAGGTGAACGCAAATCAAAATCCGTTTTTCCAGTCATTTCTTCGGTTGCCTGCATGCCAAACCGTTCTGCAAACGACTTACTGACGCGCAGAAACTTACTGTCCACATTTTTAAAATAAACATAGTCCGGAAGGGTATTCAGCATGGAATCCAGCAAAGCCTTTTCCCGGACGAGCGTTTCCTTGATCCGGCTCTTCCCGCCCAGTTCTTTTCTGAGTTCTTCATTCTGCCTGTTCAGTACCCCGACCTGTTGCAGCAAATTATTTAAAAACTCTTTACGACGTTTCCCCGGGCGAAACAGCATTCGGAAGGCGGAGAAGCGTATTTTCAATATGCCCATCTTCAGCTTTTTTTTCGTGTTTTGAGAGGGCGTAAGGTATAAAAAATGATATTCTTTAGCAATCAACCCGGGCGCAAAAACATGTGCCGCCCATTACAGGTACTCCACCTCTTTAAAATGATACGCGTGCTCCGGTCCGTCTTCTTCCCGGATGCGAAGCTGGCCGATGGGATTGACACCGGTGATCATACCGGTGTACTGATGCGCTGCGTCCCGGTAGGGGTGCCACTCGTTCAGGCGGTAAAGCCTGGCATGGAAGGCCTCATCCAACTCACGGAACCTGCCTTCGCGCAAGCAGCCATAGCTCCGGTCGATCTCACTTAACAATTCCTTAACGAGTACATCCAGGTCGTAATCCCGGCCGGTGATCATTTTCAATGAAACGGGATTGGGGGCCGGAGAAAGGAAACGGGTCTGGTTGATGTTGAGGCCGATCCCGACAACCGACTGACTGATCGTGCCGGCCATGATCGCATTTTCGATCAGGATCCCGCAGATCTTCCCGTCACCGGCATAGATATCATTTGGCCACTTGATTTTCACATCCTCCGTGTACCGGCTCAAAAAGTCAACCAGCCCCAGGCTGACGGCCTTCGAAAGCATAAACTGTTTTTGGATTTCGAGGAATGAAGGCTTTAACACGATTGAAAAAGTCAGGTTCATCCCGGCTTCGCTTTCCCAGCGGTTATGAATCTGCCCTCTGCCGGCAGTTTGCTCGTATGCCAAAAAGACAGTCCCTTCTTCAATCTCATTCCCAGCGCATTGACTGATGGCATAGTTATTGGTACTCTCAACTGTCCTGGCCGTAATAACGGTATGGCCAATTTTCAAAACCATATTTTTTTAAATTTTTAACAAAATGATTTAAACTATTTTTTTAATTTTCAGGTTATTAGACTTGATCATTTTCGGCATTAAAATAAACTAAAAAATTTATCTTTGTAGTTCTAAAAGTTATTTATGAGGAAAACACAAAAGGAAAGAGATACGGAAAGATTGCTGAATGCTATTATAGAAGGCATAGAACGTAAGAAAGGAATCGACATTGTCAAAATAGATTTAACAAAAATAAACCACTCCGAATGCAATTACTTCATTATCTGTCATGGCAATTCAACCACTCAGGTTGATGCAATTGCCCATTCAGTCGAAGATACCGTCGAAGAATTATCCGGAGAAAAGGCATGGCACAAGGATGGCTATAAGAATGCGATCTGGGTTTTGCTGGATTACGCCGATATTATGGTGCATGTATTCCAGCATGAAGCGCGTGGTTTTTATGACCTGGAAAACCTTTGGGCTGATGCCGCAGTCGAAGAGATAAACACAGAAAAACTGATGATATAAATGGCGAACAACAATAACAATACGAATACAAACAAAAAGAAGCAAAGGCCCGCTAACAACATCGGGAATTTTAAGCCGGGAGGGAAGCCTCCGAAATTAAATCCGTACTGGATCTACGGGATCGCGATTGTGATTTTCCTGGTGATTCAGTACATCAGTTTTGGCGGGGGCCCGGTGGAAACAAACTGGCAGGACGTGAAGAACACGATGCTGGCCCGGCATGATATTGAAAAGATTGTAGTGGTGAACCGCGAAGAGGCGCAGATTTACCTGAAAAAGGACAGCTATGAGGATTACGCGGATAAGCTTAACAAAGGGTTCAACGCGCCCTCGCAGTATGGTCCTCATTTTTACTTCACGATTGGTTCGGTTGAAACTTTTGAGGAAAACCTCGCCAATGCACAGGCTGACTTTAATAATACCGATAAAGTTTCGGTTGAATATAAGACCGTTCACAACTACTTTGGTGAGATTATCGGATGGATCCTGCCGTTCCTGATCATCATTGCCATCTGGTGGTGGATTTTCCGCCGGATGAGCAAGGGAGCCGGTGGCGGCGGCGGGGCCGGGAACATCTTCAGTGTGGGAAAATCGCAGGCGAAGATTTTCGATAAGGATTCGAGAGTGAGCATCACGTTCCGCGATGTAGCCGGTTTGGCTGAAGCCAAGCAGGAAGTGGAAGAAATCGTGGAGTTTCTCAAGAATCCCGGTAAATATACCAAGTTAGGAGGGAAGATACCCAAGGGAGCGTTGCTGGTGGGCCCTCCGGGAACGGGAAAAACCCTTCTGGCCAAAGCCGTTGCCGGCGAAGCCAACGTACCGTTCTTTTCCATGTCGGGCTCTGACTTTGTCGAAATGTTCGTCGGGGTGGGTGCTTCGAGGGTACGCGACCTGTTTAAACAGGCCAAGGAAAAAGCCCCCTGTATTGTCTTTATCGATGAGATCGATGCCATCGGGCGCGCCCGTGGTAAAAATCCAAACTTCGGATCGAACGATGAACGGGAAAATACGCTGAATCAGTTGCTCACAGAGATGGATGGCTTTGATACCAATTCGGGGGTAATCATCCTGGCTGCGACCAACCGGGCCGATATTCTCGACCGGGCGCTGATGCGTGCCGGACGATTCGACAGGCAGATCCATGTGGAACTGCCCGACCTGAATGAACGGCGTGAGATCTTCCAGGTACACCTGCGCCCCATCAAGCTGTCGGAAGACGTGGAAGTGAACTTTCTGGCGAAACAAACCCCCGGCTTTTCGGGTGCCGATATTGCGAACGTCTGTAACGAGTCGGCGCTGATCGCCGCCCGCCGCAACCGCGACAAGGTGACCAAGCAAGACTTCCTCGATGCCGTAGACCGGATCGTGGGCGGACTGGAAAAGAAAAATAAAATTATCTCGAAAGACGAGAAGAAACGAATTGCCTTTCACGAAGCAGGGCACGCGACGATTAGCTGGCTCCTGGAGCATGCCCATCCGCTGGTCAAGGTTACCATTGTCCCCCGGGGCAAGGCCCTTGGCGCCGCCTGGTACCTGCCCGAAGAACGGTCGATCACCACGAAGGAGCAGTTACTGGATGAAATGTGTTCGGCACTCGGAGGCCGCGCCGCTGAACAACTGGTTTTCGGCTCCGTTTCATCGGGAGCGCAGAACGACCTGGAAAAAGTGACCAAGCAGGCCTACGCCATGATCAGCATTTTCGGAATGAGCGAACGTGTGGGGAACCTGAGCTTTTATGATTCGACCGGGCAAAGTGACTTCGGTTTTACCAAGCCTTACAGCGAAAAAACGGCAGAACTGATCGACGAAGAGGCCAAGAACCTGATCGAAACCCAATACGGCAGGGCTTTGAATATCCTGACTGCCAATAAGGAAGGACACGAAAAGCTGGCTTCACGCCTGCTGGAACGGGAAGTGATTTTCGGAGAAGACCTGGAAGAGATCTTTGGCAAACGCCCCTGGTCACACGAGGACCTGATCGAAAACAACGGCAAAGTAAACGAAGCAGTAAAACCTGCGGAGAAAAAAATCGAATAAAGGGAGCCACATGTCTGCATCAAGAGAGAAAATCCTCGGGCGGCTGAAATCGGCACGTGACCGCAGAGGGGCTGAAGATCCGGAGAAACCCGATATGGAAGCCCCGATTTACACGGAAACAACCGCTGACCTGGTTGCCTGCTTTCAGGAAAAACTGGAACTGGTATCCGGAATGTTTCACCATCTGAGCAATCTGAACGAAGCAGCACGCCTGATCGGGACAATGGCCGAAGAGGAAAAACAGGAACGGGTTTTCTGCCTTGACCCGGTGCTCCAACAGGCACTCGCCGGTGCGGATGTCGGCTATAAATCGGCGCCGGACGATTTTGACATGCTGCAGTGGGGCGTCACCCCCTGTGAATTTCTGATCGCTCATCTGGGATCGGTCATGGTCAGTTCGGGCGCACCAACAGGCCGGCGGCTGCACGTATTCCCGGAGACACACCTGGTGGTTGCCCATCAGGGCCAACTGGTGCGGTACCTGGACGAAGCGCTTTCCGGTATGCAGAAAAAATATGCCGGTCGCCTGCCTTCAATGGTTACGAACATCACCGGGCCAAGCAGGACTGCCGATATCGAAAAAACGCTCGTAAAAGGAATGCACGGTCCCCGGAAATTAATTGTACTTTTATGTGACGAACCGTTTTAAAATATAAAAAATGGAAAAAGATTTCGTAAAAGTATACAGTTCATCCGATCCTTATCAGGCTGATATCGCCCACGACGTCCTGGATGAAAACGGAATTCAAAGTGTAGTCATGGATCAGCACGACACCATGTTCCCTTCGGTGGGAGAAATCGATATTTATGTCCATCAGGATGATGAGGCAGCCGCACTGGAACTGTTAAAAAGCATGACGAGTTGAAAAACCTCATCATCAGGTCGCTCTCCGGCGCCGCTTTTGTGGCAGTTACCCTCGGAAGCCTTTGGTCGGGCAGATATGGTTTTGCTGTTTTCTTTGTGGCGGTGTTAACCGGAAGCATGGTTGAATTTTACCGGATGACCAGGCCGGCTGTTCGCCCCTTATTCCTGACCGGGATTTCTGCGGGCATTTTGCTTTTTATCCTTTCTTTTCTTAGCGCTTCAGGAACGACAGAAGGAAAAACAGGACTGATTTTTTTCCCTTTTTTGCTGCTGACTTTTATCGCCGAACTATTCAGGAACAGGGAACATGCCATGGAAAATGTAGCCACCGGCATCCTGGGCGTGGTGTATATTGCCCTCCCCTTGTCACTGGCTAATCATTTGGTTTTTAATCAGGAAGGACATTATTCGCCCGACAGGGTGATCCTGCTTCTGGTCATGATCTGGATTTACGATTCCGGAGCGTACCTGGCAGGGGTGAGCATGGGAAAACACCGGCTTTTTGAGCGGATTTCTCCCAAAAAATCATGGGAAGGGGCCATCGGAGGCTTGCTGATCACCCTTGCTGCGTCGGCGCTGCTGGCACCTTACACCGGCTTAAGCCGGCCTCATCTGATCACAGTAACCTTCTTAGTGGTACTTGCGTCCACCTTCGGCGATCTCACAGAATCAATGCTCAAACGCCAGTTCGGACTGAAAGACAGCGGAAGGATTATTCCCGGGCACGGAGGATTGCTCGACCGCTTTGATTCGTTGTTGTTCGCTATTCCGGTGTTTGTCGCTTATCTATGGCTGGTGAACGGATGAGTTTATAACGAAAATCATTACTTTTGCGCAAAAATTTGATCAATGAAGTTTCATCCGGCAGGAAAAAATATCATAAAAAACACCATTCTTTTGATAATTGCGGTCAATCTGGCTGTCTGGCTGTATATCACGTCGGCAACCGCCGGGGTCTTATTTACCATTGCTTCGGTTTTCCTGCTCATTTTGGTCGTTCAGTTCTTCCGTTATCCCTCGAGAATCATTTCGCCCGAAGAAAAACTTGTTTTGGCTCCCGCCGACGGGACCATCTGCCTGATTGAACACTGCGAAGAAAAAGAATACCTGAGGGCACCTGCCATCAAAGTCTCCATCTTCATGTCGCCGCTCAACGTGCATATCAATTGGGTGCCGGTATCGGGGAAAGTGACCTATCTGAAACATAAAAAAGGAGAGTTTTACGCAGCTTTCAAGCATAAATCGGCCGACGAAAACGAACGGTTCTGTACAGCCATCGAGCTTTCGGACGGGAGAGAGATCCTGACCAATCAGGTAGCCGGTGCCCTTGCCCGCCGGATCCTGAATTACCTCAGGCAAGGACAACATGTTACGCAAAACATGGAGATGGGATTCATCCGCTTTGGCTCGCGGGTTGACCTGTATTTGCCAACCGACACGAAAATTCTGGTTAAACTGGGCGATAAAGTGAAGGGCACCCAGACCGTGATCGGCGAACTGACGAGCGAAGAGGAATTGTAAGGGCGCCGCGGCTGGTAACACGCGCAAGACGCAACAACGAAACATCTGTCAAGCATGAATAAGCGAAGTTTGTTTTTCTGGGTACCTAATTTCATCACCGCAATGAACCTGGTTGCAGGTTGTATGGCCGTTTGGTCGGGTATTGAAGGTGAACTGGGTATGGCAGCCCTGTTTATCCTGGCTGCATCGGTTTTTGATTTCATGGACGGTTTGTTCGCCCGGTTGCTAAAATCATACTCTGAAATTGGCAAGCAAATGGATTCGCTGGCCGACCTGGTCTCGTTTGGTGTGGCGCCTGCCGCCATTCTGCTGCGCATCCTTCAGCAGTCGATGTTTCCCGAAGCGATGTCGGTATCAGAAATAGAAGCAACGCCGCTGCAATGGATCCTGTTGTTTTCGGTGTTGCTGGTTCCGATGGCCGGGGCTTTCAGGCTTGCAAAATTCAATATCGACACCCGGCAAAGCGACAGCTTTTTAGGGTTACCGATCCCCGCCAATGCGATGTTCTACGCCTCTCTGGGCCTGATCCTCGATTTCGGGAAATCGGCAGCCGTCCATGCGCTCATCCTGAACCCGGTCTTTATTGCCGCAACCATTCTCCTGTTCCCTTCGCTGATGATCTCAGAAATACCGATGTTTTCGCTGAAAATCAAAAATTTTGCCTGGGACAGAAACCAGGTGCGTTTTTTATTTCTGGGGCTTTGCGTTATCCTTATCCTCAGTCTTCAGATTTATTCATTACCGCTGATCATCATCAGTTATATCCTGATCTCACTGCTCATGGCAATACCCGGCAGGAAAATTTAATTTCGGGCGTCTGGCCACAGGATGCCTGACTTTAAAAACTGTATCCCCAGCAAAACGGGACTGATAAGTTCTTTAAGCAAAAAATCTCCTGTAAATGATCCGGGATCAATTACAGGAGATGATTTTGATATTTCAGCTAATTCTCCGTTTTCTCTAAAGAATTCCGGTATCTTTTTACCATGAATCGGACCAGAAGCCAGGCGATCACGATGAAAGCCGGCCAGCTTAAAAACCAGATGATTGCATTCCAGTACATATCGTTTATTTTAAATTGTCAGTGATTAATAGGCATGCGAATCGCCCTCCACTTCATCGGCCGTGATCTTCTTGTTATTCATTGCCTTCCAGAACCACCAGATATAAGCCACCACGAAAGGGACAAACAAAGAGACATAGCTCATGGCCACCAGGGTAAATTTACTGGACGAGGCTTTTTCGATGGTAAGCGACGATTGCAGATCATGTACCGACGGATAAAAGGCTGTGTGATTGAAACCGGCCAGCAAAAACAGCGACCACACCACCAGGACGGTTCCTGCGCCGGCAAACCAGATCCCCTTTCCCGATTTCGCAAAAAGGCTGATCCCGATGCCCCAGAGTACCGAAACCACGCCTGCAAGCAGCAGGACGGCCACGGCCGGCATGCTCGTCAGGTTGTTGAAGTATTTGTACTTCTCCATGAAAACATTCCCGTTTTCAGGATCATAGGCAAAGCCTTCTTTCAAAAGGAGGCGGATCAAAAAATAGAGGAAGAAAACCAGAAAGGGAATTGTGTTATAAAGGACCTGCTTTCGGGACCGTTCTTCAACCGCTTCATCGCCGACAGAGTTGATAAAATACAAAGCCCCGAGCACCCGCGAAAGAAAAAAGACCGACAGCCCCAGTGCCACGTTGTGAAAGGTCAGTACCGCCTCCAGCCCGCGGTAAGGCGTCTCCCAGGTCACCTGGTTCATTTCGTTCAGGCTGAACATGGCGCCGTTAAAGAACGTCCCTACTGCCGTTCCCAAAAGGATGGTCGCGAAGGCGCCGTTGAGCAGCAGGAAGATCTCATAGGTCCGGCTTCCCAGGAAATTGGCAGGCTTTTTCCGGAACTCGTACGACACCGCCTGAATGATAAAAAAGAAAAGAATAATCATCCAGACCCAGTACGCACCTCCGAATGAGGTGGCATAAAAGAGGGGAAAGGAGGCAAAAAAGGCACCTCCAAAGGTGACCAGGGTGGTAAAGGTAAATTCCCACTTTCGTCCAAGGGTATTGACCAGCAGGCTTCTTTCGCCTTCCGACTTGCCAACGGTATAGATCAGGGTTTGCCCCCCCTGCACAAAGGTAAGGAACACCAGCAGGGCTCCCAGCAGCGATACGATCATCCACCAGTACTGCTGCAGTGCGAAATAAGATAAGTTTTCAAACATTTTCGTGCCCTCCGTTCATTTTAGGTCCGATCTTAATTTGCCGGAGCATGATTTTAATTTCAGCGATGAGCAAAGTGGTAAAGATGACGGCAAACAGCCAAAAGGTGACCTGCACGGCGGCTGTGCTTATCCTGGTCACAGCGGCCACAGTTGGCATCAGGTCCTGGATGACCCAGGGCTGGCGCCCCACCTCGGCGACGATCCATCCCGCCTGTGAAGCGATATAGGCCATCGGTATCGACCAGACAGCCAGCTTCAGGAACCCGCGTCTCCTTTCAAGCGTTCCTTTCGTTACATATACCAGCGCCAGTATAAAAAACAGGATGAAATAGAATCCGAGCCCCACCATGATGTGAAAAGAGTAGAAGGAAAGCGGTACGCTGGGAACCAACAAATTGGGATCGCTGATATAGCCGTAACCAAAGTACCTGAAATAGTTGTCCCTGAATTCCGGGGAGGTGAACTCAGCTTTCAGCGCCTCCGCCCCGGCATTGTCGCCCGCCGCCCGTAACTCCTTGTATTGTTTCAGCTTTTGGATGGCCACCTTTCCGCGTTCTATTTTTTCAGTAGCCGCCATGATCCCGTATTTTTCGTTTCCCCGGATCAGGTCGTTCACTCCCGGGACAAACGCATTCCAGTCCATATAGGCCATGTAGGAAAGAATGTTGGGAATCTCGATTTTCATGTTGAAATCCATCAGGTTCTCGTTGGAAGGATCGGTGTCGGTGGTCGACATCACACCCAGGGCGATCAGTCCGGCGCCTTCGCTCCCGTTGTAGAGACCTTCGAAGGCGGCAAACTTCATCGGCTGATGCCGGGCGATGTGCCTGGCGGAAGTGTCTCCGGTAAAAGCCAGGTAAACCGACGAAACAAGTCCAAAAATCGCAGCAACCGCAATGCTCTTCCGGGCGAAAACGACTTCCCGCTTCTTTAACAGATACCAGGCCGATATCCCGATCACGAAAACAGCGGCCAGCACAAAACCGGAAGAAGTCGTGTGCAGAAATTTATCGACCGCCACAGGCGAAAACAAAACCTCCCAAAAGCTCACCATTTCACTGCGGGCAGTGGAGGGATTGAACGCCATCCCCACGGGATACTGCATCCAGGCATTGGCCACCAGGATCCAGAGGGCCGAAAGGTTGGCGCCCACAGCAGTCAGCCAGGTCGCTGCCAGATGGACCTTCCTGCTCACCTTATTCCATCCGAAAAACATAATCGCGATAAAGGTCGATTCCATGAAAAAGGCCAGGATCCCCTCAATGGCCAGCGGAGCGCCGAAAATGTCGCCTACAAACCAGGAATAATTCGACCAGTTGGTCCCGAACTCGAACTCCAGAATAATTCCGGTGGCCACACCAATGGCAAAATTGATCCCGAAAAGGATCATCCAGAATTTGGTGATCTTCTTCCACTCCGGGTCGCCCGTCTTCACATACAAGGTTTCCATGAAGGCGATGATAAAGGTTAACCCAAGGGTCAAAGGCACAAAGATCCAGTGATACATGGCCGTAAGCGCAAACTGCGCCCGCGACCAGTTAACTAAAGACAGGTCAATTGCTTCTAACATGTTTTGGTTTATTTTGAGTTTGTCAAATTCTCCAGCACCTGTTCGCTTCGCTGCTCGTCGGTGTCAAAATTCGTCTGCAGAAAATCAGGAAAGAAAAACAGCTTCAAAACGGCAAACATAATGAATAGCTTCACCAGAATAATGATCCAGACTTGCCTGCCCCACCCGCTCATGCTCATGAACCCCTCCGAATAAAACTTCCAGATACGGTATAATACATTTCTCTCCATAAGTCGTCCTTTCCACTAAAATTATGAAGAAAACAATAACCAGTCAACTTTGTTTATGCATTCATATTTAAGACATTACGATCTGTTTATATGCTATAAATCTTATCCTTTTGTGCCCAAAGCGGTTAAACGGGAATGGGAGAGGCGGAGAGAAAAAATAAAAAAATCGTTTTTTTCAGGCTCTTTTAAACATTCAGGGATGTTTTGGGTTTCTTATTCAGAAAATAAGTAAGGGCAGTTACCGTGCAAAAATTAAGAACAAAAATGACCAGATATCAATTATTAAGCCCGGGATTATTTTTCATCCTGATTTTATCAAGCCTGTTTTCAAGTGCAAGGAATCAAGCCACCGTCATAGATGATCAGACCAGGGATCCCGAAATCGGGATTGTTGAGCATTTGGATGAATATCTCCCGAAAGATGTTTTCCTGACAGGGGAAGACGGAAAAAAAGTTGCATTAACCGATCTGATTGATAAACCGACTGTACTGAATTTTGTTTATTACCGCTGTCCGGGTATCTGCAGTCCGCTGATGGAAGGCCTGGCTGAGGTGATGAACAAATCGGACATGACAGCCGGTGAAGATTATCAGGTACTTACGATCAGTTTTGATCCGAGAGAGACCATTAATCTGGGGATCAGGAAGAAAGCCAACTACCTGAATTTGGTTGACAAGAAGGAGGAGATTGGCGGGGGATGGAAATTTTTTGTTTCCGACAGTGCAAGCATTGCAAAAGCGACGCAGGCTACGGGATTTAAATATAAGCGCACAGGCAATGATTTTCTTCATGCGGCATCGGTGATGCTCATCAGTCCTGACGGCAAGATTACGCGTTACCTGAACGGGACGTATTTTCTGCCGTTTGAGTTCAAGATGGCTGTAATTGAAGCCGGCAAGGGGACATCGGGTCCCACCATTAACAAGATCATACAATATTGTTATTCGTATGATCCGGAGGGGCAAACCTATGTGCTGAACGTCACGAAGCTGGCAGGGACGATGATCCTGTTTTTTGCTTCAATTTTGTTTTTGTTTTTGATTTTAAAACGACGAAGAAAAACTATCTAACATTCTGTTATGCAAGAAAGTTCTCAAATATCTGCAGAGCCAAGCTACCTGGAGTACGAGGGTAAGTACAAGGGGCTGATGGGCTGGATCACCTCGACCGATCACAAGCGGATCGCGCTGCTGTACATGTTTTCCATGATGGTGTTGTTCTGCGTGGGTGCGTTGCTGGGACTGGGCATGAAGCTGGAGCTGATCGCCCCCGGGAAGACGGTCATGGACGCACAGTCATACAACGCGTTTTTTACCGTTCACGGAGTGATCATGATCTTTATGATCGTGATTCCCGGTTTGCCGGCTGTTTTTGGAAATTTTATGCTTCCGCTCATGATTGGCGCAAAAGATGTTGCGTTTCCAAAGCTGAATCTGTTGTCATGGTATGTATTTATTTTAGGC
>JBFXKJ010000116.1:0-11715 GCA_050173895.1 Mangrovibacterium sp.
AGGGATGAAAGATCCTGAGCGGAAACGGAAGCCGCCGACAGGAGAAGAATGCATAGTGATTTGGTCGTCTTCATATTTTGAATAATAGATGATCAGTATAGCCTGTTAGCTTATTTTGGGTGTTCATCCTCCGCCATCCGGCCCCTCTCCCTTATTTTATTGCTTTTGGTTTACAGAGTCTTTTTTCCTTGTCTGCTTTTGCTCCACATTTTTTACAAAAGAAAACAGGATCATTCGGTTCCTTGTAATCCTCTTTTTTACACGCAGTTTTTCCCATATTATTGTTCCTGAATATCAAGTTCTCTGTGAGAAAGAACAACATTGACGGGGAAATTGTTCCTAAGGTATTCGGCTGTCTTTTCTGCCGAGTAAACCGATCGGTGCTGGCCGCCGGTGCAGCCAAAGCTGATGCTCAAATGTTTAAAACCGCGCGAAAGATAGGTGCTGACCGACTGTTTGGTCAGCGCAAAGACATGATCGAGAAAGGCAGCGATCTCTGAATTGGATTCCAGAAATTGAATGACCTGAGGGTCTTTACCCGTAAGCTGTTTGTATTCTTCATAGCGTCCCGGATTATGAATGGCCCGGCAGTCAAAGATAAAGCCCCCGCCATTGCCGGATGGATCGACAGGGAGGCCTTTTTTATAGGAAAAGCTTTCGACCCGAATGGTCAGCATGTTTTTTGATACCCCGAATTTTTTAAGGTATTCCGATTGTGTTACATCCTCAAGAACCTTAAACAGTTCAGGCAATGACTCAGGAATATTGTTGTGCTGAAGCAGATACTTCAGGTTTTCAAGGGCGTAGGGGATACTCTTGAGGAAATGCTCCTTTTTTTCGTAAAATCCGCGGAAACCATATGCCCCCATGGCCTGCATGATCCGGATGAGCACATAACCTGTATAAAAAGCTTTGAACTTATTGCGGTCTACCGGCTTATATTTTTCGAGGACATCCAGATAATACTCCAGCAGTTCATTGCGGATGGCCTGCGGGATATCGGCTTTGGCATCGTAAAGCAGTGATGCCAGATCGTATTGCAGGGCTCCTTTCCGCCCACCCTGATAATCGATAAAGGCTACCTTGTTGTCTTTCATCATAATATTCCGTGACTGGAAATCACGGTAGAGAAAGAAGTTGCTTTCGGCTTTGAGGAGATACGCCGTGAAATGCTCAAAATCATCCTCCAGCGCCTGCTCGTCAAAAGAGATACGGGCCAGTTTAAGAAAATAATATTTAAAATAGTTCAGGTCCCACATCATCGATTGCTTGTCGAATGCATCACGGGGATAGCAATGCCGGTAATCAATCCCTTTGCCTGCAGTGATCTGGATACGGGGCAGTTCGTTCAGGACTTTTTTATAGACCAGGATGATTTTCTCGGAAAAGCCTTCGTTTTCCCGAATTTGATTGATGTAATCAAAGAGCGTGAGCTTTCCCAGGTCTTCCTGCAGGTAACAGGTCTTCGCGGCGTTTACCGCATAGATCTGCGGAACGGCAATTCCCTGGATGAAGAAGTGTTCCGAGAATTTCAGGAAGGCGGTATTTTCCTGAACATCCTGGTTCCAGGAGCCAATGGCCTGTTGACTTTCGCTTTTTATCCTGCAGTATTCACGGTATGAGCCCGAAGGGGGCAACACTTCAAAAGAAATCATTTCTTCGTGGAAATGATCTTCAAACATCCTGATCAGTTCTTCTTTTACCTTTAAGTCCAAAGTCTTTTTCTTTTCGTTGGAAAACAAAGATAATGGATTAATGGCATCTGTTAAAACCGGCTTCGTCCGGTTTCCTGATATTTTTTAAGGATCGAACTCAATGTGGCTACTTTTTCAGGAAACTTCAGGCAAAGATTAGTTGTTTCACCCGGGTCTTCCTTGCTGTCCTTGTTTTGACATTCCCGCCGGGTGACAAAACCAGCTATATCGTGTCTGTCAGAACCGTTTTCCCCACCAGGCTCTCAGGCGCTCGAGGATCTTTAGTTCGGAGGGGTTGTTTTGGGGTTTGTAAATCCGTTGATTTTTGATCTGGGGCGGAAGAAAGTCCTGTTCGGCAAAGTTCCCCTCATACGAATGGGCGTACTTGTAATCTTTGCTGTAGCCAAGGTCTTTCATCAGTTTGGTGGGTGCATTCCGGATATGCAGGGGCACCGGGAGGTCGCCGGTTTGTTCGACCAGCCGTTGCGCGTTGCTGATGGCTTCGTAAGCGGAGTTGCTTTTCGGGGAGGTGGCCAGGTAGATGGTGCATTCGGAAAGGATAATCCGTGATTCCGGGTATCCGATGAGATGAACGGCATCAAAGGTGCTTTTTGCCAGCAGCAGGGCGTTCGGGTTGGCCAGGCCAATGTCTTCAGCCGCGAGGATCACGAGCCTGCGGGCAATGAATTTGACATCTTCGCCGCCTTCGATCATGCGGGCCAGCCAGTAAACGGCTGCATCCGGGTCGCTTCCGCGGATGCTTTTTATGAAGGCTGAAATGATGTCATAGTGCATTTCTCCTTTCTTGTCATAGATGGCAGGGTTGTTCTGCAGGCTTACCGTGACGGCCTTATTATTGATGACCACTTTATCCTGTTCGGAGGCATTGACCATCAATTCCAGGATGTTCAGCAATTTACGGGCATCACCGCCTGAAAAACGGAGAATGGCTTCATATTCTTCAATGACAATTTCCTTTTTTTTCAGGTCCGTGTCTTTTTTCAGCGCCTGGTCCAGGATCTTCAGCAGATCCTCTTTTTCCATCGACTTCAAAACATAGACCTGGCAGCGGGACAACAGGGGAGAGATGACCTCGAACGAAGGATTTTCGGTGGTGGCCCCGATCAGGGTAACCAGTCCCTGCTCAACTGCCCCCAGTAATGAGTCTTGCTGTGATTTGCTGAAACGGTGAATTTCGTCAATGAACAGAATCGGGTTAGGACGGTTGAAAAACTGCTGCTTCTGTGCTTTTTCAATCACCTCGCGGACGTCTTTAACGCCGGAACTGATCGCACTTAAGATATAGAAAGGCCGTTCGAGCGTGTTGGCAATGATCTTGGCCAGTGTGGTTTTTCCGACTCCCGGAGGCCCCCAGAGAATGATCGAGGAGATGTTTCCCGACTCGATCATCTTGCGCAAAACGGCGTCTTTCCCGACCAGGTGTTCCTGCCCGATATAATCGTCCAGCGTCCGTGGACGCAGGCGCTCCGCCAGAGGTTGCGCATTTGTCGGTGCCATCTAGTTACAATACCGTTTGATTACATTGTAAGCTTCCTGAATGCCAAGTTCACCCGCTTTACTCAGATCGATCGCCCCGCCTTCGGTGTCGTCCTGATAAATCTTGATCAGTCCCCTGTTGAAATAAGCTTCCGCAAAATCAGGCTGGAGTTCAATGGCCCTGGTCAGGTTTGCAAGGGCTTCTTCGTGGCGGCCCAGTTTACTGAGAACAACAGCCCGGTTAAACCAGGAAAAAGGGAACTTCGGATCAAGATCGATCGCCTTCTGAAAATCATCCATGATATACTGGTAATCAGAGAGCATCTCTTTCTTTTCCGGTTGTGCCGGCGCCTGGCTGCTGCCATTTAGGGGGATGACGAGATTTTCAGTGTTGTCGGGTACAGACTCGATGATCTCGACCATTTTTATCCGGTTATTGGCCCGGGTGAACCAGGCCAGCATATTCTCCGGATTTTTACTGATACTGCGGTTGAGATCGTTGAGCGCTTCATTAAATTGTCCCGTCAGGAACCTGAAAATCCCGCGGCTGAGCAGATTCATGGGATCCTGATTGTTCTTCAGCTTTTCATTAAAAAAGAGGATCTGATTTTGGTAATGTTCCGTGAAATCGTCCGTTTTTCTGTTGGTAATGGTCATTAACGGCGTATAGTTGTTAAAGCGGTTCAGACCTTCCAGGGACATGTTGTAATACTGCAGCCTCTCGTAATCGACCGCCTGTTCGCTGAAGGAGGTCAATACAAAAATACGCTGCAGTTCGATAATGACGTTTTTGTTCTGAACACGTCCGTCTTCAGCTTCTTCCTCTTCATCTGTGTTTGGCAGGTTCCTGGTGTCTGCGAGAGCCAGCCTGAATTTTCTGCGTTCCTGCTGCTCTTTGCTTTGGGGGGAGGAGCCCGCCTGCTGGCCGGCCGGCTTCTGCGCCTGTCCGGCCTGCTGGTTCTGTTTTCCGGAAGGATCCGGCGACTGTGCCTGTTGCTGATTGTTGGCTTGCCCGGCTGCATTGGATGCGAGCACCTGTCCCGGTTGTTGTTGTTGTTGTTGTTGCTGTTGTTGTTGCTTCTTCTGTTGTTGTTGGGCATAGGCCTGGCTGGCACGCTGCTCTTCGTCAATCCGGTAGCGCTCGATGTCCAGCTTCGGGTCGAGGCGCCTGGCCATTTTAAAATCCTCGTCTGATCCCGGTCTTTTTAAAATTTCTTTGGCGATTCCCCTGTTAAAGTACGCGTTCGGAAGCGTGGGATTTAACTGTAGTGCCATGTCGTAGTCCATGATGGCGCCTTCGTAATCCTCCAAACCCTGCTTAACGATTCCTCTGTTGTTATATGCAAAGGCATTTTGCGGATCAAAGCGCAGGGTCTGGTCGAAATCGCGCAGGGCTGAAGCGTAATCGTCCATCTGATAGCGGGCCAGTCCCCGGAGTAAATAGGCATTGGAAAAATGAGGCCGGATAATAATGGCCCGGTTCAAATCGCGGATCGCTTCGCGGATGTTTCCCTTCAGAATGTAAGCATTGCTCCGGTTGATATAGGCATTGACGAAGCTGGGGGTAATAGACAACGCCTTATCGTAATCGGCGATCGCCCCGTCGATGTCTTTCATGGAAATCTTTGCAATCCCGCGATTGTTGTATATACCGGCATTCTGGGGAGAAAGTTCCAGCGCCTTGTCGTAATCGGCAATGGCCCCTTCGTAATCTTCCAGTTCCAGTTTTGCCAGGCCGCGGTTGGAGTAGGCATCGGGATAATAAGGCTTGATTTCTATCGCCCGGTTATAGTCTTCAATGGCCCCCCGGAAGTCTTCCAACTGATGCTTTGCCAGACCTCTCAGAAAGTAGGGTTCCGGTAATTGAGGCTTAAATTTTATGACAATATTGAAGTTTTCAATGGCCCCCACATAATTCCCGATCTGCAGACGGGTCTGTCCTACCTGAATATAGTTGTTGATGTTCAGTTGGGCAGAAGCCATGCTGAAGGCGAAAAAAAACAAAATAAAAAAACGTATTCTCATACTCTTACAATATCAATACGAATCTGCGGCTGTCTCACTGTCCTGTTTTATCACACAAATCTTATCCCTAACCGGCAGCAAAAAACAAAAATAGTATTTTAGATTGCTTTCGCCTGTTTTAATCCGATCTTTTTAGGGAGCATTTGAAAGCCGCGGTGACTCCTTTAAAACTTTAGACTTTCCGTCGTGTTATCTTTTGTCAGATATTCTAATTTTACTGACATACAAATTTAAGACCAATGGAGAACCGATGTGAATGGTGCCTGAAAAACGATCTCTACATTCATTATCATGACACCGAATGGGGCGTACCGGTACATGACGACCGGCTGCTTTTTGAATTTCTGATTTTGGAAGGGGTGCAGGCCGGATTAAGCTGGCTGACCGTTCTCCGCAAGCGTGAAAATTACCGGCTGGCTTATGACGGTTTTGACCCGGAACAGGTTGCACGGTACGATGAGCAGAAAATGACCGCGCTCATGAATAACGAAGGCATCATTCGGAACAGGCAAAAGATTCTTGCCAGTGTAAACAATGCCGCACGTTTTCTGGAAGTACAGAAAGAATTTGGCAGTTTTGACCGCTACATCTGGTCGTTTGTCGATCATAAACCGGTGGTCAATTATTTTGGATCGATGAACGAGATACCGGCTACGTCGCCTGTTTCAGATAAGATCAGTAAGGACATGAAAAAAAGAGGATTTAAATTCGTCGGAAGCACCATTATATACGCGCACATGCAGGCCACAGGGATGGCGAATGATCACCTGGTTTCATGTTTCAGGTATGATGAGATTCGCAGATTGAGCTAAAAAAAAAGGATAGATCTCTATCTACCCTTTTCTAACCTAACTAAACCAATAAAACTAATCAAACCTAAACTTATGAAATAAAATCTGACGCAAAGATATGCCTGAAAGCATAAATCTGTGTTAAGCGAACGTTAAAAAATATGTTATGCAACATTTTTTTATTCTTTTTTATGTTCTTCTCCGGAGATGGATTCGCGCATTTGCGTGTCGGCCATGATGTTCCGGTATTTCATATAGTCCATGATCCCGAGGTTGCCGGCCCTGAAGGCTTCGGAGATGGCCAGCGGGATCTGGGCCTCGGCTTCGATCACTTTGGCCCGGGCTTCCTGGGCCTTGGCCTTCATTTCCTGTTCCAGGGCTACCGCCATTGCCCGGCGTTCCTCAGCCTTTGCCTGGGCGATATTTTTATCGGCATCGGCCTGGTCGATCTGCAGTCCTGCGCCAATGTTTTTACCAATATCAATGTCGGCGATATCGATCGACAAAATTTCGAAGGCGGTACCGGCGTCCAGTCCTTTGTTCAATACCAGTTTGGAAATGCTGTCGGGGTTTTCAAGCACCGATTTGTGACTGTGAGAAGAACCGATCGAGGAAACGATCCCTTCTCCGACGCGGGCCAGGATGGTCTCTTCACCGGCACCACCGACCAGTTGTTTAATATTTGCGCGAACCGTGACACGGGCTTTCGCGATGAGCTGGATCCCGTCTTTGGCCACTGCTGCCACCGGTGGTGTATCGATCACCTTTGGGTTAACAGACATCTGCACAGCCTCGAATACATCGCGGCCTGCGAGATCAATGGCGGTAGCCATGTTGAAGGTCAGCTCGATATTGGCTTTCTCGGCTGAAACCAACGCATGAACCACCATGTCGACCCGTCCTCCGGCCAGGTAATGCGCTTCGAGCTTATCCCTGTCGAGTTTGATGCCGGCCTTGGTCCCCTCGATCAGTGCACGGACGATCACCGACGGCGGAACCTTCCGGAACCGCATCAGAAAGAGCTGCATGAGCGAAATTTTCACTCCCGAAACCAGGGCGGAGAACCATAACCCGATTGGGATAAAATACAAAATGATCATCAGCAGGACAAAAATTCCCACGATCAATCCGAATGTTCCGAAATTTTCCATTATTCTTCTTTTATAGGTTGAACAATTATCTGGTTTTTTAATACTTCCGTTACCCGGACCCTGACCTTCTGATCAATAAAGCCGGAGACCGATTTCCCCTCGACCACACGGTCTTTCACCCGTACCATGCCCATAGGGGCAAGCCTGCCGAGCGTGATACCTTCGTCGCCGGGACTGATCACGTCTGTTTCATTTTCATTCACTTTCCCGGTGATCTCCGATTCCAGGATCATTTTCTTTCCGGCACGTCCTTTAAAAAAGCGCATGAAAAGAACAGGAACAAGGAAGATCACAAAAGCGAGAGTCAGAAAACCAGCCGGCAAACCGTAGGCATCAAAAGCCATATAGATACTGGCTCCCAGCAAAAGCGCGCCTCCGATCCCGGCAATGGTGATTCCCGGGATTACGGCAAATTCCAAAAGGAGCAACAAAACTCCCAGGAAAATCAGGAAAAGGATGATCAGAATGGTCATATCAGTAAGGTTAATCGATCGTTGCTTCTAATTGCCGGGCATTCAATGCTTTTTTCATCGGACTAAGGTAATCAAAACTTCCTTTTTTAACATCACATTTTCCTTTATAATGTGTCAGCATGGTACACTGAACTGCCTGTTCATGATCGTGCTCGCAGATCTCGATCAGCGATTCGATGACATAGTCGAAAGAATGGTAATCATCGTTATGAAGAATCAGGAAACGTTCGTTTCCTGTATTCCTGTCTGCTGTTTCTACCGGTTCTTTTTTTATTTTTTCCTTTGCCGTCATTTTGCTGTCAGCTTTTTAGCCTCTTCCAGACTGATCCGTTTATTGCCCCTGTAAGCTGCCACGAAGGCATTTTTCATCCCTTCCATTTTGATTTGTTTCTGCATTTGCCCGGCATCCTCATAAGTCTTTAGTTGCCCCACTGTATAGACTGTCACTCCTTTTTCATCGACGTGTGTATCGATGCGGCGGATAACCCCTAATTTTTTAAATTGCTTTTGAACCCATTCAGGGGGTGAATTCCGGTAGGCACCAATCTGGATCTTAAAAATCACATCTGCAGAAGCATCTGTCTGTGCCGGTGCGGTATCATTGCCTGTTGCCTTTGCGGCAGGGACCACGGCGACTGTGTCAGTGAGCGCAGCAGCCGTGTCATGGAGGATGACCAGCTTTTCTTCCGCCTCCCTGTGCTTTCTTTCTTCGGCTGCCGTTCGGACGCTGTCCTGAATTCGGCTGACTTCTTTGCGGAATTTTTCAACCTCCAGTGCGCCGGCCTGATTCCAAAAGGCCGCTTCCTTCACACTGGCTTTCTGAAATGCATCACGGGCCTGCTGATTCATCCGGTATGTCTCCTGCTCCAGCTTCAGTATCTTTGCGGTCAGGCTGTCTTTTTCCGGCCCGACTACCGCTCCGTAGTTCCCCCGTAAAGAGTTTAACCGGGTCATTTTCCGTTGAAGTTCCTGTTCCAGCAGCCATCCCTGAACAAAGGCCTCTTTGGAAGAAGGATTCCTGAACTGATCAATTTTGTTGTAGCTGACCACTGCATTTACCTGGAAATGGATCAGGCTGTCTTTTAAAGATCCGGGGATCCGTTGAACCTCCGGCTCAGGCATGGCAGGGGCTGTCTTTTGCACGGGCGTCGCGGGGGTGCTTTCCTCCGGCAGAGAATCTGGTGCCGGGAACGGATTTTGCATATTTCTGCACATGAATATCAGCTTGTCGACCGATGATGCCTCCACCGATTTTTTGCGGGCTTGCGACTTGAAACGCTCGTAGTTCAGAAGTGCATTTTTCCAGTCACTGCGGACATGAAAATACTTGCCAAGATAGAACCAGGCCTCAGGAATTTCCTTTTTCGCCTTGTCGAGCGCCTGCATGCTTTCTTGTGTTAATTGGTTGGTTTCTGCAAGGGAAGCACCCAGATAATAATTAAAATCGGCATTGGCAGGATTTGCCCGGCACAACTCCCGATACAACGGAATTGCTTCCTCGTAACGGCCGGCGTCAAAAAGTTGCCTGGCCTGCTCCGCCGCATTATTCTGTGCGCTTCCTGTGACACTTGCCGTCAGGAACAACAGAACATAAAGAGCAAAGGCCTTTCCCTGATCTGAAATTAATTTCTTCCACATACCTCTTTTCTTCAAAACGCTATAAAATTACAAAAATAGCAATAGTTTCGCTGAAGATTTTTGTTCATTTAATCAGGTTAAAAACGGGAAGGTAGTGATTTATTCCCGCAAGATTAAGTATATTTGTGTGATACTAAACAAAAAAACATGGCATCACTGAAGAAAGGGGATAAAGCACCTGATTTTAAAGGGCTCAATCAGCGAAATGAATGGGTTTCTCTGAAAGATTTCTTGGGCAAAAAGGTGATTCTCTACTTCTATCCTAAAGACAATACATCCGGATGTACAGCTGAAGCCTGTAATTTAAACGACAACTATGCATCGTGGCTGAAGAAAGGCTACGAAGTGGTGGGTGTGAGCCCCGACAGCACAGAATCGCACCGGAAATTCGCAGAAAAGTACGGATTGAACTTTAACCTGCTGTCCGATCCGGAACATCAGATCCTGGAGGCATACGGCGTTTGGGCAGAAAAGAGCATGTACGGCAGAAAATACATGGGTGTTTTAAGGACGACCTATGTGATTGACGAAACGGGAACGATCGGGGAGGTGTTCGAAAAAGTGAATACGAAAGATCACAGCAACCAGATATTAAAAGTTATAGAATAACAAAATGGCAAACGAAGAACAAAACGGTGTAAACAAGGAAAAGCTGAAGGCACTTCAGCTGACGATGGATAAAATAGAAAAGAGTTACGGCAAAGGAGCGATTATGAAGATGGGGGACCGGGCAGTGGAAGATGTTGCCGCAATTTCTTCGGGATCTATCGGACTGGATATTGCCCTTGGGGTTGGAGGTTACCCGAAAGGACGGATTGTGGAGATCTTCGGTCCGGAATCATCCGGGAAAACCACCCTGGCCATTCATGCAATCGCCGAGGCCCAGAAAGCCGGAGGCATTGCTGCGATCATCGATGCGGAACACGCTTTTGATCCGTTTTATGCCAAAAAATTGGGCGTAAATATCGATGAACTGCTTATTTCACAGCCCGACAACGGCGAACAGGCGCTTGAGATTGCCGATAACCTGATTCGCTCAGGGGCAGTCGATATTGTGGTGATCGACTCGGTCGCTGCGCTGACCCCGAAGGCGGAGATTGAAGGCGAAATGGGCGACTCAAAAATGGGCCTTCAGGCACGGCTGATGTCTCAGGCGCTGCGCAAGCTAACGGCGAACATCAGCAAGACCCGTACCTGCTGTGTCTTTATCAACCAGTTGCGTGAAAAGATCGGCGTGATGTTTGGAAATCCTGAGACCACCACTGGTGGAAATGCCCTGAAATTTTATGCTTCCGTGCGGCTGGATATCCGCCGTATCGGCCAGATCAAGGAAGGCGAAGAAGTATTGGGCAGCAACACCCGGGTGAAAGTTGTGAAGAATAAGGTCGCTCCTCCATTTCGCAAAGCTGAGTTCGATATCATGTACGGCGAAGGAATTTCAAAAACCGGCGAAATTATAGACCTGGGTGTAATGTACAACATTATTAAAAAAAGCGGTTCCTGGTTCAGCTACGGGGAAAGTAAGCTTGGACAAGGCCGTGAAGCCGTCCGGACAATCCTGCGCGACAATCCGGAGCTGGCTCAGGAATTGGAAACCAGGATCATTGAAGCTGTGACGAATATGAATACGACGATAAACGTATAGGGATTCATTTGCAGTAAAAGTCCGGGTGAGGCGATACTGCTTCACCCGGACTTTTTTTGTATAGGGATATGAAGACCCTCCGTAAAAGGATTTTTGGAAATATTCTGTTCTTTGTTACGGTTTAAAATATTTTGATTGTATTTTTGGCGAATTTGTAAGCAATAGCATATGAAAGTGTTGAAATTTGGGGGCACCTCTGTGGGGAGTGCTGAAAACATCCGAAGGGTGAAAGAGATCGTGGAAAGTCAGGAGGGCGATGTGATCGTCGTCGTATCCGCTCTGGGCGGTATTACTGACAAGATATTGAATGCCGCGAAGATGGCCGTTCTCGGAACGGAATATTTCAACACGGAAATCACCTCGGTCAGGGAGAGACACCAGGAGATGGTGGAGGCTCTGTTTGAAGGGGAGCGACGGGAAGATATCAAGGAGCGTGTGGCTGCATTGCTTGATAAACTGGAGAAAGTGATCCGTGGAGTGTCGATGATCGGGGAACTGACACCCAAAACCCTCGACAAGATCGGCGGATTTGGTGAAAGGCTTTCTTCCTTGATCATCAGTGAGTTTATTGAAAATGCAGAGTGGATCGACTCCTCGAAGCTGATCAAAACCGACAGCGCTTTCGGTAAAGCGCAGGTTGATTTTGAAGCGACCAATCAGTTGATCAGGGAAACACTGAAGGATTTTCATGGTGTTTGTGTGGCTCCTGGCTTCGTTTCCAGCAACAGCAAGGGCGAATACACGACCCTTGGACGGGGAGGATCGGATTATACGGCAGCCATTTATGCCGCTGCGCTGAAC
>JBFXKJ010000117.1:0-11680 GCA_050173895.1 Mangrovibacterium sp.
CGCAAAGAACGGAGTAAGTCCGGTAGCTGTGCCGGTGGACCGGGTTAAGGAGATTATCAGCCTGAACAGAAAGGGGAAAAAGGCAACGCAGTTGCTGGGGAATACAGGAGAGCAGGTCCGGGAGAGGAGAGACTATGAGGATATTCTTTCGCCTGAGGGATTAACCCGCTTTGACAATCAAAGAAGCCGGCCCCGGAAAAAGAAAAGGTATGGCCGTAAGGATCAGGCCGACAGGAATCCGGGATCGCGGTCCAATTGACGACTTCTTTTTGAGGAATGGCTGTGGCAGAGCTTTGCAGGTATGGGATGCATCGTTTTAAAGAAATGGAGTACGGGAATTTACAGCATTTAAAAATAATCATGTACCGGTGCATTCTACTGGTGCTGCTCCTGCTGTTCGTTGCTTCGTGCGATTCAAAAAGAGTTTTTGAGGAATACAGACCGGTTGACCGCCGGGGCTGGCACTGCGATTCAACGATGGTTTTTAGGGCCGTCCTGCGCAAGGATATCGGCTATGGAATGTATTTGAATGTCAGAAATATGGGAAATTATTCCAATCGCAACCTGTGGCTTTCGGTGTCCACTCATTTTCCTGACGGAGGACTTCGAACCGATACGGTGGAACTGATCCTGGCTGACCCTTCCGGACGGTGGAAAGGCAGCGGAATAGGCGATCTTTATGATTACCGGTTCCTGTACAGACAGGATATGAAGTTCCCTCTTTCCGGAGAGTACCGCTTTGTGATCCGGCAGGCAATGCGGCCGGAAATGCTGAAAGGGATTCATGACGTGGGGATGCGCCTGGAAGTGAGCCGTTGATTGAGGATATTTACAGTACGAGAATAGTTGTAAAAGTGGGAAAAAATAAGCTGAAGAAATTTGCCGAACTGGCGGGTTTTGGAAATGTGGTCCAGGCACCTTCGACCGATTTAAGGGGAGCTGACCATGCATTAAAGGGAAACTGGGGTCGCCTGTTTTTCAACAATGAGCAGCCCCTGGTTCTGGAACTGGGATGCGGGAAAGGGGAGTACACGGTTTCGCTGGCAGGCCGCTTTCCCGACCGTAATTTTATCGGCGTCGATATTAAAGGGGCGAGGATGTGGAAGGGAGCCGGGGAGGCCCTGAAGAACCAGGTCGGGAATGTCGGGTTTTTAAGAACCAATATTGAAATGATCGGTCACTTCTTCCATGACGGCGAAGTGGAACAGATCTGGCTCACTTTTCCCGATCCGCAGATGAAAAATGTACATCGCCGGCTAACCGGAACCGCTTTCATGGAAAGATACAGGAGGATCCTTAAGCCGGGAGGGATCATTCATCTGAAAACAGACAGCACTTTTCAGTTCCGCTATACCCTGGAGATGGTCAAAGCAAACCGGCTAACCATTCTGGCCTGCACAGACGACCTTTACACGTCCGATTTGCTTGATGACGTGCTTTCGATCCAGACTTTTTATGAAAAGCAATGGCGTGAAAGGGGAATTCCGATAAAATACCTGGCCTTTCAGATCGACAGCAGTGAACCGCTGCGCGAGCCGGTTGTTGATATAGAGAAAGATCCGTACCGGAGCTTTGGCCGTTCGGCAAGAGAATAAAAGATGAAGGACGATTTTTTTGAGATGGTTTATGAGGTGGCCTGCCTGATCCCTTACGGCAGGGTAACCAGCTACGGAGCAATAGCCCGCTATCTGGGAACCGGCCGCTCAGCCCGCATGGTGGGCTGGGCCATGAGCAGATCGTCTGCTTATCACCGGTGCGTTCCCGCCCACCGGGTTGTTAATTCAAAAGGCCTGCTCACAGGAAAACATCATTTTGGAACGGGAAGGGTGATGCAGGAACTCCTGGAGAATGAGGGGATCCGGGTGGAAAATGACCAGATTGCCGATTTTGATCAGCTGTTCTGGGATCCTGTCCGCGAATTGGAAATGGATTGAGGTTCGCAGCGAGGCGACCCCGTTTTATAAACGCGATAAAGAAGTTTAAAAAGAAAATAAAAAAACCATGAATGATCTGCCACGTAAATTAATTGTGCCCAAAAATGTCACCGATGCACTCCGGCAGCTGGTTTATCCCGGCTCCAGCCAGGATATCGTGTCGATGGATATGGTTCAGGAAATCCGGATAGCCGGGAAAAAGGTGAGTTTTTCGCTTGTTTTTCAGCGTTCGGACGATCCGAATATCGCAGGGCTGATCAAAGCCTGTGAAGAGACCCTCATTCGTGAATTGGGCCCGGATGTGGAAATCCGGGGAAATATCGCAGTAAAGGCCATCCATCAAATGGAAAGACCTGTCCTTCCGGAGGTGAAAAGTATTGTTGCCGTGGCCTCCGGCAAAGGAGGAGTCGGTAAATCGACCGTTGCTGTCAATCTTGCAGTGGCCCTGGCGAAGTCGGGTGCGCGTGTGGGACTGATCGATGCTGATATTTTTGGGCCTTCAGTGCCAAAGATGTTTGGAGCAGAAAAAGTGCAACCAGCCGGGAACAAGGTCGAGGGAAGGGAAGTGATCGAACCGGTGGTCCAGTACGGGGTGAAGATCCTCTCAATCGGTTTTTTTGTAGATCCGGCCGATGCACTGGTTTGGCGCGGCCCTATGGCCTCGAATGCGTTGAAGCAGCTCATTACACAGGGCAACTGGGGAGCGCTCGATTATCTGCTCATCGACCTGCCGCCGGGAACCAGCGACATCCACCTCACCCTGGTACAGACTGTTCCGGTGACCGGCGCGATTATCGTGACCACTCCGCAGGATGTCGCACTCGCCGATGTGATTAAAGGCGTGAACATGTTCCGCAGTAAAACGGTTGATGTACCGGTATTGGGACTGATCGAAAATATGGCCTGGTTTACTCCCGAAGAACTCCCTGATAATAAATATTACATTTTTGGACGGGACGGAGGAAAAAAACTGGCTGAGCAGATGGAACTGCCATTGCTGGGACAAATCCCGCTGGTACAGGGGATCCGTGAAGGAGGAGACCAGGGAAAGCCGGTAGCCGTCGACGAAAATTCGCCCATGGGACGCGCTTTTCTGGAAGTGGCCGCCAATACCATCAAGCAGGTGGAGCAGCGAAATGCCTTGCTCGATCCGACAAAAAAGGTGAAGGTGCAACGTAAATAAAATTTCAAACCGGTAAAAGAAACGGAGCCCGTATGAAGAAAATCAATATTCTCTGGACCGACGATGAAATCGACATCCTCAGGCCGCACATTATTTTCCTGGAACAGAAAGGGTATGATGTGACGACAGCCACTAACGGGACCGACGCCATTGATCTGGTCCAGGAAAATCATTTCGATATGATCTTCCTGGATGAGAATATGCCCGGGCTTACGGGACTACAGACATTGGGGGCCATCAAGGCGATCGATCCGAATGTTCCCGTGGTGATCATCACCAAAAGTGAGGAAGAAGACATTATGGACCAGGCGATTGGATCAAAGATTGCCGACTACCTCATTAAGCCGGTAAACCCCAATCAGATCCTGCTGTCGGTAAAAAAGAATGTGGATCAGATGGAACTGGTGACCCGTAAAACCACTTCCGACTATCAGGGAGAATTTTCAAAGATCGGAATGCGCCTGAACGAGCGGCTGGACTTCGACGACTGGAAAGAGGTGTACCGCAAGCTTACCTTTTGGGAGCTGGAACTCAGCGAATCGCAGGACCCTGCAATGGATGAGGTGCTGCGTATGCAAAAGGAGGAAGCCAACAATAACTTTGGCAGGTACATCCGCAACAATTACCTTGACTGGTTTCGCAAAGGCGCCAGACGGCCCGTCCTTTCTCCTGATCTTTTCAGAAACAAGGTTTTCCCTTTGCTCGATAAATCGCGGAAGGTCGTTGTCCTGCTTGTTGATAACCTGAGGTACGATCAGTTCCGGGTGCTGAGCAAAGCAATCAGCCAATATTTTCTGATTGAAGATGAAGACCTTTACTACAGCATTCTTCCAACGGCTACCATGTACGCCAGGAATGCCATTTTTGCCGGACTGATGCCTTCTGAAATTGCCCGCCTTTATCCCGATCTTTGGGAAGAAGACGATAACACCGGATACAAGAACATTCATGAGAAGGCTCTTCTGGAGGCACAGATGAGCAGGCTCAGGAGAAAAGAAAGGTTTTATTACGGAAGGGCGGCATCAAACTCGAAATCGGAAAAAAAGCTGAGCCAGATGCTGGAGTCGATCCAGCAAAGTGACCTTTCTGTGTTGGTCTTCAATTTTGTCGACATGATGTCGCATGCCCGTACTGAAATGGAGATGATCCGGGAACTGGCAGGTGATGAAAAGGCCTACCGCTCGCTGACTCTGAGCTGGTTTAATCATTCTCTTTTACTGGAGTTGCTGAAAAGCCTTTCCGAATCAAATGTGAGAGTGGTGCTGACGACCGATCACGGAACCATCCGGGTCAATAATCCGGTAAAGGTGATCGGCGACCGCGAAACAAACACCAACCTGCGGTATAAACTTGGACGAAACCTGAATTACAATTCAAAACAGGTTCTGGAGATCACTCAGCCCGATCTCGCCTTTTTGCCGGGCAGGAATGTCAGCTCCAAGTTTATTTTCTCACTGAATAACGACTTTTTTGTATATCCCAATAACTACAACTATTACGCCCAGTATTACCGGGACACCTTCCAGCATGGAGGGATATCGCTCGAAGAAATGATCGTTCCGGTGATCACCCTGGCCCCCAAATGAGAAAGAGAAGAAGGTAAAAGACAGAAGATTTCAGGCAACAACTTTTAAATAAAACCAATAATCAATCATTAACGCATTATGAAACATCTTCGGATACTTTTTCTTGTTTTCCTTGCAGGAGTTTTCAGCATCTTTGAGCCGGTGTGTGCGCAGCCGGCACAAACCCAGGTCACCGTCCTGGTAAGTCCCGATCATATGGATTGGAAGTACGATGTTGGCGAGCCGGTTACGTTCCGTGTCGAAGTCTTTGAGTTCGGCAATCCGCTCAATCAGGTGACGGTTCGCTACCGGTATGGCCTTGAAATGCTCGATCCGTTGAAAGAAGGGACGCTCACCATCAAGGATGGCGAAGCGACGCTGAAAGTGCAGGGGCTGAAAGAACCCGGGTTCTTACGCTTTTATGCGGAAGTGGAAAAGGACGGGAAAACCTATGCCGGCTATGCAACTGCCGGTTTTGCGGTCGACAAGATCCGGCCAACCACTACTCTGCCGGCCGATTTTCAGGAATTCTGGGAGAACGGCAAAAAAGAGCTGGCAAAGATTCCCGTTCAGCCTGTCATGACCTTAATGCCTGAACGATGCACCGATCTTGTAAATGTCTATCATGTAGGCATTCAGAATATCCGCGGGAAAATTTACGGTATTTTGAGTGTTCCCAAAGCCGAAGGAAAATATCCGGCAGTTCTGAAAGTGCCGGGCGCCGGGATCCGTCCTTACGGAGCAGACGTGAACCTGGCATCGAAAGGTTTAATTGTTTTCGAGATCGGTATCCATGGTATACCGGTGAACCTTCCTGCCGGGGTGTATACCGATCTGGCCGCCGGGGCGCTCCGGGGGTATCAGCAGTTCAATATGGATAACCGCGATGAAGATTATTATTACCGTGTTTACCTGGGATGTGTACGGTCGGTCGATTTTATCTTCGGCCTGCCTCAGTTCGACGGACAGAACATAGCCGTTGCCGGCGGAAGCCAGGGCGGAGCCTTGTCGATCGTTACTGCCGGACTGGATTCGAGGATCAAATGTCTGGCTGCCTTTTATCCTGCACTATGCGACCTGACCGGTTACCTGCATGGCAGGGCAGGAGGCTGGCCGCATCTTTTCAAGACCCCTTTTACCAACAAGCCTGAAAAAATCGAAGTGTCGAAATATTATGATGTGGCCAATTTTGCCCGTTTCGTTAAGGCTCCTGGCTTCTACAGCTGGGGCTTCAATGATAATGTTTGCCCGCCCACCTCGATGTATTCAGCCTATAACCTCATTACAGCTCCGAAAGAACTGAAGTTATACCTGAACACCGGTCACTGGACTTATCCGGTGCAGTACGAACTGCGCGATGCCTGGTTGGTTGAAAAGCTGAAATAACGGTCATCCCAATACCACCGGCAGCTTGCCGGAGCGAAGGACCTGTTGCACACGCGGCAGGTCCTTCGCACTTATTCATGTCCGCTTATTGAATCCGTGTTTTTACGCTCATCGCGGATGGCTCTGTATTGCCGGTTGGCAAATACGAAGTCCTGGAGTTTTTGATTCTCGGTGTACAGGATGTCTGTTTTGGTTCCTTCCCATTCCACCGTTCCCTCGTAAATAAAAATGATCTGATCGCCGATTTCCATCACCGAGTTCATATCGTGCGTGTTGACGATGGTGGTCATATGGAGGTCGGCAGTGATGCCTTTAATCAGTTCGTCGATCACTTTTGAAGTCTCAGGATCCAGTCCGGAGTTGGGCTCGTCGCAGAACAGGTAAGGCGGGTTCAGGGCGATGGCGCGGGCGATAGCCACCCTCTTTTTCATTCCTCCCGAGATTTCGGAGGGTGAGAGCTTATGAGCTTCTTTGGCGATATTGACCCGGTCGAGGCAGTAATCGACCCTTTTTTGCTTTTCGGCCGGCGACTGGCTGGTGAACATGTCGAGGGGGAAGCGAACATTTTCCTCAACCGTGAGCGAATCAAAAAGAGCGCCTCCCTGGAAGACCATGCCCATTTCCTGCCGCAATAGTTTCCGCTCCTGCGGTTTCATGACGGTGAAGTTACGGTTATCGTAATAGATATTTCCCCCGTCTATTTCGAACAGACCGACGATCGATTTGAGCAGAACCGTTTTGCCTGAACCGCTGCGGCCGATGATCAGGTTGGTCTGGCCTTTCAGGAACTCTGCGCTGATGTCGTTCAGGACGGTTTTTCCGTCAAATGACTTATATAGATTTTCAATCCGGATCATCAGAAAAGTAATTGCGTTAATATTAAGTCGAATACCAGGATCATGATGTTGGTGTTTACAACCGCCCGGGTACTGGCTTCCCCCACTTCGTACGCTCCGCCTTCAACATAATAGCCGAAATACGCAGGGATGGAAGCGACCAGAAAACCGAAAAACAGCGTTTTGATCAGTGAAAAATAGACATAATAGGGTACAAAGGTATGCTGGATGCCCTCGATATAATCGGTGGCGGTTACGGCGCCTACCGCTGGCCCGACGATCAGTCCGCCGGCCATCCCGAAGAAAACGCTCAGAATATACAGGAACGGAAACATGAAAACAACGGCGATGATTTTGGGCAGGATCAGGAAGCTGGCTGAATTGACGCCCATAATCTCGAGCGAGTCGATCTGTTCGGTCACCCGCATGCTTCCCAACTCGGAGGCAATATTGGATCCGATTTTTCCGGCCATGATCAGTCCCATGATGGTCGACGAAAACTCCAGAATCAGCGTGTCGCGGTTGCCCAGCCCGATCAGGTACGTCGGGAGAAAGGGGTTTTGCAGGTTGTAAGCCACCTGAAGGGTGATAATGCCCCCCATGAAAATGGATATGATCACCACGATGCCTACTGAGTTGATCCCCAGGCTTTCAATCTCCTGAAAAAGCTTTCGTACATAAATCTTTGGACGTTCCGGCCTGGAAAGTACCCTCGCAAGAAGCGAGAAATAACGTCCCATATGATAGAAGAAGTTCATAAGCTTCCATTTTCGATAAAGGTACAAAAATAAGCTTTTAGCTGCGACTTTTTAGCGGTGCTGATCCGTTTCTGCTCCCAATCCCTCTTCCGTTTTCCGTTCCGGTTTCCGGTCTCCGTTCCCGGCATGTTGTGTAACCATTAAAACGGTTCCTTTAATCATTCGTGATTTGGTTATCTTTGTTTGTTGTTCAAAAGCGGAAAATATGAAGAATACCTACTGTGTGATTATGGCGGGAGGGATCGGGAGCCGTTTCTGGCCGTTGAGCAAGAGTTCCATGCCGAAGCAGTTTCTCGATATCACCGGAACCGGTCGCACGTTAATCCAGATGACCTTTGACAGGTTTAAAGAAATATGCCCGATAGAGAATTTCATCATTGTAACCAATATTAGTTATAAAGAACACGTATTAACGCAGCTCCCCGAACTGAATGAGTCGCAGGTGCTGCTGGAGCCATTGAGAAGGAACACAGCTCCCTGTGTGGCCTATGCCTGTAACCGGATCAGGCTTGTTGATCCCGGAGCGACCATCATCGTCGCACCCTCCGACCACCTGATCCTGCAGAAGAACGAATTTCTGACGCAGATCCGCGCGGGACTGGAATTTGTAGACCAGAACGATGCGCTGGTGACCCTTGGGCTCACGCCCCACCGCCCCGAAACGGCCTACGGTTATATCCAGATCGATGGGAGGATTCCCTTTCAGGGCATGAACAATCTCTTCAAGGTGAAAACCTTCACCGAGAAGCCCAATCTGGAAATGGCGAATATATTTCTGGAGAGCGGTGAATTTTTCTGGAATGCCGGAATCTTCATCTGGAAGCTTGAAAGCATTCTTCGGGCGTTCGATCAGTGGCTTCCCGAAATTGCAGCCTTGTTTAAACGGGGAGAAAAGCTTTACGGTACCGACGATGAGATTTATTTCATCAACAAAACCTATTCGGAATGCCAGAACATATCGATCGATTACGGAATCATGGAGAAGGCTGAAAACGTATATGTGCTGTGTACCGATTTTGGATGGAGCGATCTGGAAACCTGGGGCGCGTTGTATGAGAGCCTTCCGAAAGATGAGAATGCCAATTCGGTGAAAGGCAGTAACGTCATGTTATACAATTCCCAAAATTGTCTGGTGAATGTCCCTGACGACAGGATCATCGTGTTACAGGGCCTTGACGGCTATATCGTGGTGGAATCGGAAAGCACGCTGCTGGTGTGCCGCAAGGAAGACGAGCAGCAGATCAGGCAGTTTGTGAATGATGTGCGGCAGATGAAAGGCCCGCAATATGCGTGATGAAGATTGCAGGGGCGGAAATCGGAACAAGGAATGAAAGGGTTAAAAAGGGTGCAGGGTAACAAGGTGACAAGGTAAAAAGTAGGCCTCTTTCCCGCTGTGCCCTATGCTCCATGCCCTGTCACACCGTAATATCATCATTCCAAGCAATCCAGTATTTCTTTCAGCATCCGGTTGGTGTCGAATTCGTCCTGTTTGGAATAGCCCGTCCGGACCACGATCAGTTGCCGGGAGGGGATGATAAAAATGTACTGTCCGTCGTGTCCCTTGCACATATACATATCGTGCGGGGCATCAGGTTGGTCGCCGGACAAGTTAAGCCAGAAGAATGCGCCGTATTTCCCGTCCGAGCCTTCGGCCGGCGATACGGTATAGTTCACCCATTCGTTGGGTAGGATCTGTTCTCCCATCCAGTTCCCCTGATTGAGATACAGGAGTGCGAAACGGGCGTAATCGCGCATGGTGGCATACAGGTAGGAGGAGCCGACGAAAGTGCCCGATGCGTCGGCTTCAAAAACAGCGCTCTTCATCCCCAGCGGATTAAAAAGAGCCTGCCGGGGATAAGCAAAGTACTCGTGGTCGGAGGTAAATGACCGCCGCAGCAGCAAACTGACCAGATTGGTCGTGCCGGAGGAGTATTCCCAGTGTTCTCCGGCGGGAGTTTCCGGCTTTTTGGCGACCGTATAGCCTGCCATATCTCCTTTCTTGTGCAGCATAATGGTGACGTCCGAAAGATTCCCGTAGTCTTCGTTCCATTCCAGTCCGCTGTTCATATGCAGCAGATGGTTGAGGGTAATGTGGCTGCGTTCGTCATGTTGCCATTCCGGCAAACCGCACGGACTGTATATATCGAGTTCGCCATCCTTCACGCGGAGCCCGATCAGGGCCGATGTCACACTCTTGGCCATCGACCAGCTCAGGAATCGCGTGTCGCGGCTAAAGTCGCCGCGATATTCCTCCGCCACGGGATATCCTTTGTAAAGGATCATCAGGGCAAATGTTCCCTTGAAGGGGAGCGTGTCGGTCATGATACGGTTCACCACAGGTTTCAGTCGCTGCAAATCGATCCCCGCCGGGATCGTGTCGGTCAGCAGATCGCCCGCGGGCCATCGGATCGTGTCGGGGCGGCCGGGAACAGATGCAACCCTGGCATAGGGTCTTTGCCGGATTTCTTCGTCCGAAAAATCCTTAACAAGGGTGCAACCATAGCCATCGGTGTAGATTGCTCTCGATTTTCCCCATAAGAACCGGCTAATTACCTCTTTCTTTTTAAAATCGACCTTATTGGATGTGTAGCGGATCACTGAAAAAGCGAGGTCTTCTTTTTCCAGCGATTCCTGGCTGCGACCGGCAACGAACACGCCCGATGCAAGATTTTTTGCCGCATAGCCGGTGATGACCGGGAGGAGTGAATTGATCCGGATGCCTGCACTCACCACTAAAAGCGCGACCAGGATGATAATGATCCGTTTTGTCTTCATCGGATAATAACTGAAAAGGGTTTTCAGCCAAATTTAATGATTTACGCTGAATTGAGGACAGATCTCCGGCATGAAGGAAACGCATCCGGGGATGGGTTTGCATTGGAGCGATGGAGAGGGGCGCAGAACAGACGTGCGACAGCTCATGAGGAGACCCCGGAAAAAAAGCAGGAATCCCGTTACGGATTCCTGCTTTCTGCAGGTATGCCTGTCGCGGGTTGAATACCCGTTTATCTAATAATCGTCATTTCATCGATCAGGTGGGTTGCTCCGGCATATTTGTCGATAATCCACAGTACAAAGCGGATATCGACGGAGATGCATTTTTGAATCTCCGGTTCGAATGCCAGGTCCCCGCTCATTGCTTCCCAGTTGCCATCGAAGGCAATCCCCATGAGCTGTCCTTTTCCGTTAATCACCGGGCTTCCGGAGTTTCCTCCCGTGATGTCGTTGTTGGTGATGAAGCAGGTGTGCAGCGTGCCGTCCTTATCGGCATAATCGCCGTAATCGGATGCCTTATACAGTTCTTTTAGCCGGGCCGGGACGTCAAATTCCACATCTCCGGGAATTTCCTTTTCAATATATCCTTTGAGGGTTGTAAAATAGTCGTACGAAACGCCGTCGCGGGGAATGTAGTCGCCCACCGTGCCATAGGTCATACGGAGCGTGGAGTTGGCATCGGGATAGAACTTCCGGTCCTTGTCCATCTCCATAAGTCCGGCCAGGAAAAGCCTGTTTCCTTCCTGCAACTCATCTGCATTTCTGTTCATGATCTCTCCGATAGCCGTCATTTCATTGAAAATATCAGAGGCCGTTTGGAATGCAGGGTCTTTTTCAAGAATTTTCAGCTTTGGCTCTTCAAGAAATGCCTGCAGCTTCTGTTTGTCGGCAAAGATCGTTTTGTCAAACATTTTCCCGACATAGGCATCGAAATTGTCTTTGTATTTTGACCTGATCTCCTTGAAAAATGCGGGGTGGAATGCCGCATTCACATTTTTCTCGTATAGTTTCATCAGGGCCGCGGTCATTTTCTGATCGGTTTTGGCATCGTAGTCCTTGAAGTACTCGTCCAGCTCAGCCTTCATCCGTTCCCGGTTGGCGTCGATCCTTTCCTGATTGTTACTTTTCAACGCTTCGTAAAGGCCCTTCGCATCATAACTGAAGTAAAAGATTTCAGGTCCCCGCAGCATGGCTTCGACCAGGTATTCATAGGCTTTTTCATCTTCGGTGTTCTGATAGGCCT
>JBFXKJ010000118.1:0-11524 GCA_050173895.1 Mangrovibacterium sp.
CTGTTCTTTAATGATATCAAGCCCGCGAATGGTATTTTGAATAATCTTTTCATTGATGTCTTCTTTGGAAATCATTTTCCCGTCTTTCATGTAATAGCTGCTCAGGCTCTCCGAAAGAGAGGTGACCGGGGCGATCGAATTCATGATCTCATGGGTGAGCACACGTATCAGCCTGAGCCATGAATCCAGTTCTTTTTCATCCAGTTCCTGATTGATGTCCTGCACCGAAAGCAGTGTCAGTTGCTGATCCCTGCTTTTAAAGGCGGTGGCCTTGATCAGCATGTTACTCTGGCCGCTCTTCCCGTTGAAGTTAACCAGCTTCTGTTCGTGTTGCTGCATTTGCCTTAACAGGTTGGCAAGCTGAATATCCACTTTTTCAACTTGTTTGAGATGGGTTAGCTGTTCCATTCCCAAAAGCCGCTTCACATAGCTGTTGGCATGGATCACAAATCCTTTTTCGTCGAACGTCAGGATGCCGGTGCCGACATGATCGAGCAAAGCCCTGAAGTATTGTTCCTGCTGCTGATTGTTAATCTTGATCTGCTGAATTTGTTTGTTGACATTGTTCAGGTTCCGGTTCAGCTTCTCCAGAATTCTGTCTCCTTTAAGCGCAGGGTAGGTTAAGCTGAAGTCTTCATTGCGGACGGCTTCAAAAAAATAGTTGATCTGCTCGTTTATTTTATTCTGGTAATGGATCAGGTTGACGACCAGGATGATCAGGACAAGCAAAAGGAGGATGCCGGCCAGAAGCGGCTGTCCTGTAAAGATACACGCGCCGATCCCGAACGAGACGACAGCGATCAGCAAAATGCGGAACAGGATGTTAAGCAGGTACGACTTGTCCATCAGATGCCGAATTTTTTCATTTTATTGTACAGGGTTTGCCGGGTTATTCCCAGTTGGTCGGCCGCAGCACTCACGTTTCCGGGATTTTTTTCCAGTGCGCGAAGAATGAGCCGTTTTCCCATTTCCTCCAGTCTGAGTGTGTCTTCTTCGGTTCTTGGCCCGCCCAAGGGCTTCAGGAAAAAATCGTCGGCCTTCAGGACGTTGTTCTCGCTAAGAATCACGGCCTTCTCAATGCTGTGCTCCAACTCGCGGATGTTGCCGGGCCAGGAGTATTTTAGTAGTTTTTCCTGCGCCTGATGATTGAGTTTTAACGACAGCTTATCGTATTTCCAGGCGTACTTTTTCAGGAAAAATTCGGCGAGCGCCAGGATATCGTTTCCACGTTCCCGCAGCGGCGGAACTTC
Organism: Mangrovibacterium sp.; assembly: GCA_050173895.1. Classification (GTDB taxonomy): domain Bacteria; phylum Bacteroidota; class Bacteroidia; order Bacteroidales; family Prolixibacteraceae; genus JBCFBK01. Next base: position 1,251 of record JBFXKJ010000118.1, read on the forward strand.
AATCTGAATGGTATTGATCCGGTAAAGGAGGTCTTCCCGGAACAGGCCGCGCCCCACCAGCGAGGGCAGATCTTTATTGGTGGCGCAGATCAACCGGATATCAATGGGTATGGGCTGATTCGAGCCGATGCGTGTAATCTCCCTGTTCTGTAATGCGGCGAGGAGCTTGACCTGCAAATGAAAGGAAAGATTGCCGATCTCATCTAAAAAGAGAGTCCCTTTGTCGGCCACTTCAAATTTACCGGCGCGGTTTTCACGGGCATCGGTAAACGCTCCTTTTACGTGGCCAAACAGTTCACTTTCAAAGAGCGTCTCACTCACCGCACCCATATCGACACTCACCATCATCTCGTCGCAGCGCTCCGAAAGCCGGTGAATTTCGCGTGCAATAAGCTCCTTGCCTGTTCCGTTTTCGCCTGTAATCAGAATATTGGTGTTGGTTTTCGCCACTTTGCGGACAATGTTCAGAACCTGCATTAACTCGGGCGAGGAACCGACAATGTATTTGTCATCTTTGTTGATGACTTTCTTGAGTTCTTTTTCCTTTTGCCGAAGGTCTTTCACTTCGCCTTTCGACTGGCTTAACTGAACGGCCGAGCGTACCGTTGCCAGCAGCTTGACATTCTCCCAGGGTTTCAAAATGAAATCGGTTGCCCCGGCTTTCAGCGCTTTAACAGCCAGTTCCACATCGCCGTAGGCGGTAATCATCACGACCGACAAGTCAGGATGCTGTTCCCTGATCTGCTGAAGCCAGTAGATCCCCTCATTTCCTGTGTTAACGCCGGCATTGAAGTTCATATCGAGCAGCACCAGATGATAAGGATTTTTCCGGAGCTCCGAAATGAGCAGGTTCGGGCTCGAAAGGCAGGTGACGCGGTCGTATTCTGCCGAAAGCAAAATTTCCAGTGCACTCAGCACATTTTTGTTGTCATCAACAATCAGGACATTTCCTTTGGACATTTTTTGATTAAAGGTAAGGCAGGTCGAAACGGGAGTCAAGAGTTCGTCTAATTTTTTTACACTTTCATGTTAATCTTTTTTACAGTTTTGTTGCTGGCATAATTAGTATGCGCCATAAAATCAGGGTGTTCGTAATGTGGCATTGAAATGGTATGTATCCGGACAAGAAAACAAGTGCTGATATGTACCGACGACTGACAGTGGCTATATTGATTTTAACAGCAAGCGCTTCCTCCCTGAAAGCTCAGGAACACTGGAACCTGAACCGCTGTATTCATCAAGCGCTCGAAAATAATCTGACGCATCATCTGTATGCGCTCGATGAGAAAACAGCCCGGATCGATGCCACGCAGTCGAAACTGAATCTTCTGCCGTCGGTTTCGGCCTCGTCCAGTGCCGGGATCAGTTATGGCCGTTCGGTCGATCCGAATACAAACGACGTGACCAACACCGATTTTTTTAATCACTCGGGAAGCCTGGGGTCGAGCATTGGTTTATTCCAGGGGTTTATTCGCTTAAACCGGATTGCTTATACAAAGTTCCGTTTTCAGGCCGCACAATGGAAGAAGATCAATTATCAGGATGATCTGGCTTTTGATGTCCTGACAGCCTATTTCAATGTGCTCTATTACCAGGGACTGGTGGAAATTGCCGGCGAACAGCTTAGGCTTTCGGAAAGTAATGTAAAGAAAACAGAAACACAGATAGAAACAGGTTTGAAGGCCAGGACCGATCTGGCCGAAATGCAGGCTGCCCGGGAAAAAGAAATGCTTACGCTGATCCGGACGGAAAACACGCTGGAAGAGGTGAAGCTTCAACTGGGGCAACTGATGAATTTAACGGCCGAACAATTAAGTTCTTTCATCATTGAAAATGAAGGTGAGCAACCTGCAGCCATGCTCACGACGCTGGCTGCAGACTCACTCTTCGGTTCGTTCCTGCAGTTTTCTCCTTATGTAAAGATGGCACAGGCCGAGCTGAACGCGGCATCCAAAAATGTGGCGATGGCCCGCGGGCAACACTTCCCTTCGGTTTCGCTGGGAGCCCAGGTAAATACAGGTTATTATGAAACCAATAAGGATGATGATGGGAAAACCATTCCTTTTCGCGATCAGATTGACAATAATATGAATGAATATGTCGGCGCTTCGCTTTCCATACCTATCTTCGGAAGAAATGAGATCCGGAACGACGTAAGGAAAGCAAAACTGGTTCGGGAGCAGGCCGAAACGCAACTGGAACAATACCGGCAAACCGTGTATTATGAGCTGATGAATAACAGCCGGGAGCTGTATGCGTTGTCGAGAGAATATGGTCAGACAATGAAACAGTTGGAAGCTAACGAACTGGCGTATAAAGTTGCACAACGGAAGTATGACGAGGGACTCATCGATGTGATTGAACTGCTGACGGTGAAAAACCGGGTGGGCGAGTCGAAGGGCCAGCTTTTAAATGCCCGCCTGCAATGGCACATCAAGTCGCGCATCATAGGGTTCTATAAGGGAACCAGGTTCTGGGAAGGAGAGGGAGACAGGACCCCGGTTTCCGGTCGCCATTATCAATCGAAATAAATATTTATCCTATGTCAATGGACAGAGTTATAGAAAAGAAAAAGGGCCTGGAGATGAAGCATCTTTACATCGCCGCAGGCGTGATCCTTTTCGGCTTTCTGCTTTATCAGGTTTTGTTTGCCAGTCACGATTCCGTGTTTCGGGCCGAAAAAGACAAGCTGACGATCAGTACGGTCGAAGATGGCCTGTTTAACGACTATATTACCGTAATCGGGCAGGTTGAACCCATCCGGACCATTTACCTGGATGTGGAGGAAGGCGGGAAGGTGGAAGAAATTTATATTGAAGAAGGAGAAATGGTCAAAAAGGGTGATGTGATCCTGAAGCTGAGCAACACCGATCTGAATACGACCATGATGAACAGTGAATCGCAACTGGCCTATCATGCCAACGAACTGCGCAACACGCAGATCGATATCGAGCAGCAGCAAATCCAGAACAAGCAGCAAAAGCTGGAAATTGACCTGAAGGTGATCCAGGCTAAACGGAAGTATATGCAACACGAACGCTTGTACAAGGAAGAGCTGGTACCCAGGGAAGACTTCCTTCAGGCGAAAGAGAGTTATGAGCTGTCGTTAAAAGAGAAGGATCTGACCTATCAGAAAATGGTACAGGATTCCATATTCAGAACCAACCAGCGGATCAGCATGGACGAAAGCTTAAGAAACATGAAGATTAGCCTGGGAATGGCAAAGGAACGGCTCGAGGACCTGAATGTGAAGGCGCCTGCCGACGGGCAGTTGGGATTGCTCGATGCCGAGATCGGCCAGTCAATTTCCCGCGGGCAACGGCTTGGGCTTGTCCATATCCTGACCGACTTTAAAATTAAGGCAAAGATCGATGAACATTATATTGACCGGGTGCGCAGGGATTTGCCGGCATCGTTCGACCGCAGCGGAACTACATATAATTTGACGGTGAAAAAAGTCTATCCCGAAGTCCGCGAAGGTCAGTTTGAGATCGACATCGTGTTTGATAAGGAGAAGCCCGGGAACATTCGCACGGGACAGACCTACCATCTGAAACTGGAACTGGGCGAATCGGGGAAAGCGGTGTTGCTTTCGCGTGGCGGGTTTTTCCAGAGCACCGGCGGACAGTGGGTCTTTGTACTCAACGAAAACGGAACTGAAGCCGTGAAGCGAAGCATTCGCGTAGGTAAGCAAAATCCGCAATACTATGAAGTACTTGAGGGCTTAAAACCCGGTGAAAAAGTTATCACCTCCGGCTACGAGCTGTTTGGGAATAATGATAAATTAGTTCTGAAATAAACTGATAATAAATGATACGTACAGTTAATCTAACGAAAGTTTTCCGCACGGAAGAGATTGAAACCAGTGCATTAAATCAGGTGAGCCTTCACATACAGAAGGGCGAATTTGTGGCCATTATGGGCCCGTCGGGTTGCGGAAAGTCGACCCTGCTCAACATCATAGGACTGCTGGACAATCCCAGCGGCGGTGAGTATTACTTCGACGGCAAGGAGGTCGGAGGATTGAAGGAGCGGAACCGGACGCAGCTCCGTAAGGGAAACATCGGCTTTGTTTTCCAGAGCTTTAACCTGATCGACGAGCTGAATGTATATGAAAATGTGGAGCTTCCGCTCATTTACCTGAAGCTGAAAGCCCGCGAGCGCAAGGAAATGGTCGAAAAGGTGTTGGAGCGGATGAAGATCAGCCACCGGCGGAAGCACTTTCCGCAGCAGCTATCGGGCGGGCAGCAGCAACGTGTGGCCATTGCCCGCGCGGTGGTGGCAAATCCGAAGCTGATCCTGGCCGATGAGCCTACCGGTAACCTCGATTCAAAGAACGGGCTGGAAGTGATGAACCTGCTTACCGAGCTGAACCGCGAAGGGACAACCATTGTCATGGTCACCCACTCGCTTCACGACTCCGAGTTCGCGCACCGCGTCATTAACCTTTTCGACGGGCAGATCATCACCGAAGAACTGAAAAAGCAGATGAGCGAGCTGTTGATCTGATAGAACGGACTTTCAAAGATAGGATCCCATAGCTTTGCAACTGTGCGGAAGCGTCTTCGCATAGCAGCATATGACAGATAAAATTAAATTGCTAAGGGAATAAACATGATAAACCTTCGCTTTACCTTCAAAATGTTCAGGAAGAGCCCGCTTCTGGTTTTTGTGGGCATACCCGGCCTCGCCGTGGGCCTGGCGGCCGTTTTGCTGCTGATGGTTTATCTGCGGCAGGAACTCAGTTTTGATCAGCATTTTGAAACCAAAAACCGCGTACTGAGGCTTTATAACAAGGTAACCGAGCAAAATCAAACCCAGGTTTACGGGATTTGTACGCGCAAAGCCTACACGGAAATTCCGTCAAAGGTACCCGACGTGGAGGCGGCTACCCAGATCTATCGAGGATGGGAGGTAAATGTTAAAAGCGGTGAGAATCTTTTTCCTTCCTTGAATTTAATGTACGCTGACCCTGAATTTTTTAAGGTGTTTGGAATTGACCTGGTTGAAAGAAATGAGGATACCGCCTTAGAGGGGAAAAATAAGCTGGTTTTGACCCGTTCTGCAGCCCAAAAGATCTTTCACCGGACTAATTGCGTGGGAAAGGTAGTCAGCGTGTCGGAAAAGGAATTTGTTGTGAGCGGCGTGATGGAGGACCTTCCGGCCACCACACATTTCAATTTTGACTTGCTCGCGTCCATGGAAACCATCAATCCGGAAAAATTCGGAGGACTTGAATTTTTTACTTATTTTCTGATCCGGGAAAAGGCAAATGTCGGAGAGGCCGGTAAGCATATAAATGTCTTGAACGACACAATGATGAAACCCTGGGGCGAAAGCTATGATTTGCAGACCGAATCGGGGACCGAACTGCTCAGAAGCCTGCATCTTCATTCGATCGTTGACTTTGATCTTTCTTCCAAAGCAAATTTCACTCAGATTCTTAGTATAGCGGGAATCGCCGTCTTTATTCTCTTAATTGCGCTGGTCAATTACATTAATCTTTATCTGCTACACGGGGAGAAACGCATTGCCGAAATAGCCTCCCGTAAATCTCTGGGAGCGGGCCGCCGCGAGATGGCTCGTCTGTTCTACACGGAAACAGGACTGATCGGATTGATGGCTTTTCTGCTGGCGCTCTTGCTTGTCCGGATAGCACAACCCTATTTTTCCGGATTAATGCAAAGTCCGGTTAACCTATCAGATCTCTACACCCCTTCGGGACTTCTTCTGATCGTTGGTTTTCTGGCTTTTCTGATCCTGGTGTCAGGTGCCTATCCCGGGTTTTACCTTTCACGGATCAATCTGGTGAGCGGACTAAAAGGGAAAAGTGATCAGGTAAACCGTAAACAAAGTTTTTCAATTGTAACTGTTTTGGTCCAGTTTTCGGTAACGATATTTCTGATCAGTTCGATGGTCGTCGTTCATTCACAAGTAAACTACCTGAAAAATTTGCCATTGGGATTTTCTCCTCAGCAAGTCGTCGGTATTGACGGTTTCAATCCGAAGGCCCAGGGAAAATTTGAAAGCATTCAGAGTGATTTATCTCAGTTGCCTTTTATCGAAAGTATTGGATTTTCATGGCATCATATGGGAGGGGGAAGCAGCGGGCAAGGGATCCGGAAATTTGGAGATCCGGGGAACTATTTGTCAGTGAATGAATACCGGGCCCAGAGCGGTTTTTGTGAAACAATGAAGCTTCAACTGATCGACGGCCGTTTTTTCGGGGGTGAAGGTGATCGGAGAGCTATCGTTCTGAATGAGGCTGCTGCGAACCTTTTAGGACTGGATCGTCCGGTGGGTTCGTTGCTGGAAATGCACGGGGAGCAGTTGGAGGTAATCGGCCTGGTTGAAGACTTTTGCTATGAGGCCCGTCCGGGAGAACTCATTGCACCGTTAGTGCTTTCCGGTGCCGGCGACAGGGCGCAGGTACTCTATATGCGAATCAATGGAGATTTTAATCCTGAGCGGCAGAGACAGGTGGCATCTGTTTTAAATAAGTACGATCCGGATTTCATATTTCGTCATTTTCTTTTAACCAATACCTTCCTGTCCAAGTTCGATAATGAACGAAGGATGGTAAAAATGGTTTCAGCCGGAACCTTTTTGGCAATCGTGATCAGTTTCATTGGCATAATGGCCTTGTCTGTTATGAACGTAAGCCGTCGTACAAAAGAGATCGGCATCCGCAAAGTTGCAGGAAGCTCGGTTGCCGGGATCATGACAGCGCTGCTACGCCAAACAGTCATTCTGGTCGTCATCTCCTGCCTGATCGCGTCGGCAGCAGGGTACCTGGTAATGCAGCGGTGGCTGAGTAATTACATGGAGCGGATCCATTTGCATCCGGGCTATTTCCTGCTCAGCGGGCTTGTGGCCCTGGTCATCGCGCTGCTTGCGGTAAGCTGGCAAAGCTGGAAAGCCGCCACCAGAAATCCGGTAGAGGCTTTGCGGTATGAGTAATCACAACTCATACAAGGGCTATGAGACAGTTCTTCGGGTAGGTTTATTCCTTCAGCTTTTTTGAATACTTCATTTCCAGAATAAAAGCCACCAGCAGTCCGAGTCCACCGAAAAGGAGGACCGATGCGCCGTAAACAACGCCAATGGTATCGCTCATGTGCCAATTGTCATTGACCCTTGCCATTTGATTTAAACCGAGGGATTCCGTGAGTGTGAATCCGATCAGAAGTCCCAGTCCGACACCAAGCAGCAGACAGGCGATTTTTAAAGTGCCAAATACGGGCAGTTTCTTTTCAGGGAAGCTGAATTTGTTTTGGATCATGGAGGCGTCGAAGGTCGACCCGATCTTTTCGATCATGGTAAGTCGTTCCTTCCGGCAAACAAACAGCTCGAACAATTTATAAATACCCAGTGTGATCATTCCGACAACGAGCGGAATTGTAATAAAGTCCATCATAATTGTAATTTTTAAATCTCTAATTTTGATCGTTTGTGATGTTGGACGCCGGGTGTTTAAATCGGTTACATCCCGGTGCACCGATACTGTAACCAATATAAAAGGACTGCGTCAAAGCCAGTACAATGGAACACCTGAATGAAACCGACCTGATTCGACGTGTTCTGGACGGGGAGCCAAGGGCGTTCCCGGTCCTGATAAATCGTTATCAGCATCCGGTTCATTCGTTGATCCGGCAAATTATTCCCGGCAGGGAAGATGCCGAAGAACTGACGCAGGATGTTTTTGTGAAGGCGTTTAAAAGCCTGAGTTCTTTTCGGGGTGGATCGAGCCTGTCAACCTGGTTGTATCGCATCGCCTACAATGCGGCGATCTCGTTCACCAGGAAAAAGAAAATGTTGTACCCCGATTTTGATGAGCGGGTACTGAATAACATTGCAGACGAAACGGTCGATGAATTGCTGGACCGGGAAAGCGATGAGGAACTGATGAGGCGCATGGAGGCCGCTGTAGAAAGACTAAGACCGGAAGATAAGGCACTGATTTCGCTTTATTATACGCAGGACAAATCGGTCAGCGAGCTTGCTGCCATTACGGCTCTGACACCCGAGAATGTGAAGATAAAACTATTCCGGGCTCGGAAAAAGATTGTATTTTTGATCAATAATGAAAAGCATGAATAAAGATAAGGCACTGATAAAAGCCTTGAACCGGCAATCAGATGAGCTGTCGGGCGGCTTTGAGGAAAGGCTGATGAACCGGATCCTTCTGGAGGCTGAAAAGAAAAGCCGGCGCGATTATTTGCTGAGCCTGCTGCTGGTGGGTGCTGTTTCTCTGGCCATGATTGCCGGAGCAGTGTTCGTGTTTGTTTATTATTTTTCGTTCGATCTTCGCGACCTCTTTCCGGGCATCCGGATCCGTTTCGAATATAACTCATTATACACATACTGCTTTTATATTGCTTTTCTGGTTTTGGTTCTGCTTGGACTCGATTACAAGTTCAGAAAAATCATGAAAAAGACGGGCTACGAGTGACGGCGCTGAGCCTGCGCGGAAAGACTGTGGGGTTACGGGTAATGACACTGAGCTTGCGCAAAAAGACTGATGTTGATCTTATAGCCTCCGAAATGTCAGGCTGCGAGTGGTTACGCTGAGGTTGTGCGGATAGACTGATGTTGATCCTATGGCCTTCAAAATGTGCGGGTACAAGTGTCGGCGCTGAGCTTGCCCGGAATCTGGTCTGTGTCGGAATCGGTTTGCGATTATGCTGAAATCAGGCTTCCTCTCATAAAACAAGAGCTAACTGAAAATGGTTATAGAGCCTGAAAAGGAAATTTGGTAATGGATTTATTCAGCTCCTTAATCGATGAAAAGGCCAATCTTCTGCCGGGCGACGGCGTGGTCAATTACTTCGGTATTATTCTGCCGAAGCCGCAGGCCGATCATTATTTTGAAAGGCTGATGTCGGCAATCGAATGGAAGAACGATGAAGTGATTGTTTTGGGAAAGCACATCGTTACTCAGCGCAAAATTGCCTGGTATGCCGATCGCGAATACACCTATACCTACTCCAATACCACCCGGCGGGCTTTAGTCTGGACAAAGGAATTACTGGAATTGAAAGCCCTTGTCGAGGATAAGCTAAATGAAAAGTTCAATTCCTGCCTGCTCAATCTGTATCATTCGGGTGAGGAAGGCGTTTCGTGGCACAGCGACGGTGAGAAATACCTGAAGCGAGAGGGGGCCATCGCTTCGCTAAGCTTTGGCGCCGCCCGCAGATTCTGCTTTAAGCATAAACGCACCAAAGAAAAAGCAGAGCAGGTACTCGACCATGGAAGCTTGCTGGTCATGAAAGGCCAAACACAGCTAAACTGGCTCCACAGCCTGCCCAAGACAAAGAAGATCCATACACCCCGCATCAACCTTACCTTCCGGATCATTGAGGAACTGGAACAATAGATTTAGGGCGCCGGACGAACTACGGCATTGGCCTACCCAAACAATTTTCCATCTGCGAAGGTTGTACGTTAGGACAACTTTGGCTATATTTGCACAGGAGAATTTCAAATGAAATATAGGAATATCATATTTTATAAGGATTACTTTGAGAAGTTCTTTGTGCAGCAGCGTCAAAAGGTAAGAGATAAAATCATCTGGACTTTTGTTTTAATAGAAGATCTCCCAAGGGTTCCTGAGATTTATCTTAAGCATGTTGAGAGTACAGAAGGACTTTACGAAATAAGGGTTCAAACAGGTAGCGATATTTACAGGATATTTTGCTTTTTTGATAAGGGTCAACTGGTAGTAATTGCTAACGGATTTCAGAAAAAGTCACAAAAGATACCAAACCAAGAGATTGAATTAGCGCTAAAAATTAAAAGAGAGTATGAAGATGAAAAAGAATAATACACTAACACTGGAGCAGTTTAAGAATAAGCACTATGGAAAGCGTGGAACTGCTGAAAGGGAAGAACTGGAAGCTGGTTATGAAAACTTTAAAATTGGCGCTTTGATCCATGAGGCGAGGGTTGAAAAAGGATTAACGCAGGAACAGCTTGCAGAGAAAGTAGGTACAACAAAGTCCTATATTTCAAAGATAGAAAATAATGTAAAGGAAGTGCGCATCTCAACGCTTCAGAAGATCGTCGAGCTTGGGTTAGGTGGGCAGTTGCAGTTGTCAATCAAATTGTAAATAAATCTACCTTTATAAGGTACAGGTTGTCTCGTAAGTTGTAGCGGCTCATTGAGGTGTCATTCAGATGAGGAAGGCGTTTCGTGGCACAGCGACGGTGAGAAATACCTGAAGCGTGAAGGGGCCATCGCTTCGCTAAGCTTTGGCGCCGCCCGCAGATTCTGC
>JBFXKJ010000119.1:0-11469 GCA_050173895.1 Mangrovibacterium sp.
GGGGCAGCTTTGAGATTGCTTACGCAATTGTTCGAGGAAAGGGATTTTTTGAGTACTTATATATTAGGGATATGATTCCAGTGCCTTTGCACCCGCTTAACCTATTTAACTTCGATCAGTGCGTATATCGATAATTTCCAGAATAGTGCCGGATCTATGATCTCCAGGTATGCGATCTGACCGTTTTCTTCCACCAGTTGGTAGGAATTATCAGGATGTTCTGAGATTACCACTGCTTTCCTGCTGTGCAGAGGGATCGTTGTCGTTTCACGGATGTCCAGTGTGGTAAAATATTGTTCATCGAAGTTTTCTTCCAGCGCCTTTGCCTGACCGATCAGTCCCAGAAAGCCGCCTTCTTTGGCCAACAGGCCTTTATCCATCAGTTCGCGCCTTGTGCCGGTTGCAAAGTGGCCCTTGTTGAGCTGAATTGTTTTCTCGTCCAGTTGCTGTTGTTTCACCTGAATCGTATCGGACTGCTGTACGATATTCGAATCGAGCCGGTGGATTGTCGTGTTCAGCTCAGCCATCTGAAAATCTTTTTCTTCAATAACACGCTTCAACTCGGCAATTTCTGCATTCTGGCTCTGGATGTTTTCATTCAGGGAGGCTACACGTTGTTCAAAGGCCCGAAGGTTCAGTCCGGATTGCTTCAGCTTTCTTTCCAGCTCCGCAATTTGTGCGGTGCTTTCTTCCAACATGCTGTTCATCAGGTCAATATCGTCGATCACCGCCTGTTTCCTTCCTTTCCCGCCTTCAGTTTGCTGAACGGCGATCTGGTTTCTTTTCTCCTTGATCAGTTTCAGCCTGTTTTCAATTTCGTTGAAGGTGAGTTCAAGGTCATTCATGATCGAATCCTTTTGTGCCATTTCTTTCGACAGGCTCGTATTCTTCGACATCATTTCCTTCAGTTCCGATTCTTTCTGCGTATAGACGTAGATTGCAGCAGCAGCACCGACGATTACAATAGCGACTGCAATGATGATAGTCCTTAACTGCGTTCTTTCCATTTTCATACCTTTATAATTTTAGGTGACAGTATGTGTATAATTCCCGCGCTCAGGACATTTGTCATAAGCACGGGGGATTTTCAAAACAATATCTTTCTCCATTTTTCAGCTTCGGTTTTACCCTGAACTGTTCCTGCACGTTTGCTTTGTGACTGGATAATGCCAATTCCTGTGCCAGTGCGGCATAGTAAAATTAACTTATTGAAAATCAAAGGCCCGGTTTTTTTGTAACCAGGCCTTTGTCTATCAAAATGATTGAAGTGATATCAATATGAGAAGCTATCGGATATTGGTAATTTCATCAGCGATTTCTGCTTTGTCTTCTTTCAGCATGCGGTAGATCGTTGCCACGCCGATATCGAGTTTTTCGGCTACGAGTTTGATATTATTGGCATATTTCCGGAGAAAGCTTTTCACGATGCGGATGTCATATTCGCGCAGGGTGGTTTCTTCGGAGAGGGTTTCGGTGAGTACATCCTGTCCGGAACTCATAATAATATTATCGGCAGTGATTTCGTCGTTGTCTGAGAGGGTTACAGCAAGCTCGATGATTGATTTCAGCTCGCGGATATTTCCGGGGAAAGGATAGGAAAGCAGGCGATTGGATGCTTCGGGTGAAAGCGCTTTGGAGGAAAGGTTATTTTCCCGGCAAAAGGTGTTGATGAAATGTTTAGCCAGCACGATCACATCATTTCCTCTTTCGCGCAAGGGTGGCAGTTCAATGGGAAGCCCGTAAAGACGATAGTAAAGGTCCTGCCTGAACCGGCCCTGCTTTACTTCCTCCAGAAGGTTTTTATTGGTTGCGATGATGATCCGGCAGTCGGTTTTGACCGGAGCGTTGCTTCCTACCCGGATAATCTCTCTTTCCTGGAGTGCACGTAACAGTTTCGCCTGAAGGGAGATGTCCATTTCGGCCATTTCGTCCAGGAACAGCGTTCCTCCGTTTGCTTCTTCGAATTTGCCGATTCTTCGGAAATTAGCGCCGGTAAAGGCACCTTTTTCATGTCCGAATAATTCACTCTCGATCAGTTCTCTTGGGAGTGCAGCCACGTTGACGGCGACAAAAGGTTTTCTGGCCCTGTTCGAGTTATAATGAATGGCTTTGGCTACCAGCTCTTTCCCTGTTCCGGTTTCACCGGTTACCGTGACCGTGATGTTGGTCCTTGTGGCCTTGTCGATCAGCTCAAACATCTTTTGGGTTGCAGGACTGTTTCCGACAATGGTGTTTTGATAGCTGTACTTTTGCCTGACCTCCTGCCGCAGGCTGATGATTTCCTCTTTCAGCTTGCTGCCCTGGCGGATGTTGTTGACGGTGTTCAGCAGGCGTTCCTTGATATCCCTTGATTTAACGATGTAATCGTAGGCGCCCTGTTTCAGCAGTTCAACGACCACTTCAATGTCGTCCTGTTCCGAGATCAGGATGACCTGTGTCTCCGGACTGGTTTCCTTGATATGTTTAAGAACTTCCAGTCCTTTCATGTCGGGAAGCCTGTAATCAAGGGTAATAACCTGCGGGTCTTCATTCAGATTGGCCAGGCAATCTTTTCCTGTTGCAAACGAACGGATCGCATAATCCGGTATCAGCGAAAGATTATGGACAAGCAGCCGGTTATACCACTCATCGTCTTCCACAACAAATATTTTGAACGGATTTTCAGTCATTTTCAATGTCATTTCCCTTTTCCCGGTGCAAGTTAATAATTTTATGGCAGTCATCCATGGATTGGGGGACGGCAGTTTTCGTTCTTCCTTTCAGTTTTCGAGCTTTTTTTTGAGAATGCCGGTGATCTGCCTGATTTCGGCCTCCACTTCTTCAACTATTTGGGGGATCTCCGGAAGGTTTTCGATGACCGGAGCTTCCGTTTCGAGTGTTTTCAGTTTGTCGTACAGATATTTTGCCTGCATATGTTTGGCCGGTGCGGCAAGTTTATGCGCTGCTTCCGCGATGGCCTGCCCGTTGTGGCTCCGGAGCCCGGCTTTCATATTTTCAAGTCCGTCGTTGCAGGAACGGATGAACACCCGGATCATTTCGGAAACGAAGGCTTTGTCATTTCCTGAGATTCTTTCAAGATCCCCGGTATTCACATGTTCCCCGGCTGCGGAAGGAATTGCAGGAGAGCTCCTCTTTTCGGGGAACAAGCCTTCGATCAGTTTGAGCAGAGCCGCTTCGCTGAAGGGTTTTTGCAGGAAGTCCAGCATACCGGCCTCCCTGCTTTTCTGAATATCGTCCGGATTATTGGCTGCCGTCAGCGCGATGATCCTGGTTCCGGGCTTTTGTGTCAGGATGAGGCGGCTGGTTTCGAACCCATTCAGGACAGGCATCCTTAAATCCATGAATATCAGGTCGAAGTTATTTTTTTGAGCCAGTTCCACGGCGGTTTTTCCATTGGCTGCCTCAATATAAGAGACCCCCCATTTCGACAAAATATTTTTAAGCAGGTAGCGGTTAAAGGCTTCGTCGTCCACGAGCAGGAACCGGAGGTCTTTAAGGTGCGGCGGTATCCGGAGTTTTTCAATTGTCCGGCTGGGAACCTTGAGGGGATCGCCATTTTGATAGGGGATTTCGACGGTGAAGCAGCTTCCTTTGCCCGGGGTGCTCTTCAGGCTTATCCGGCCGCCCTGCAATTCCACCAGCTTTCTGACGATCGAAAGCCCGAGCCCGGCCCCCCTGTGCTTTTGGGTAAGATCGTTATCCAGCTGGACGAATTCATCAAAGATCTTTTCTGCATCCTCGTCCGAAATGCCGATACCGGTATCGATGACCTCCGTTTTCAGCCAGACCAGCTCCTCTTCTTTTATGAGTTGAGGCTTCATCTGCACCCGTCCGCTGGACGTAAATTTCAGTGCATTCGAAACAAGATTGATGAGGATTTGCTTCAGCCGGATCGGATCGCCCTTCAGGGCCAGTCCTGCTTCGGGCAGCTCCTTTACCGTCAGTTCGACGCCTTTTGCTGCCGCGGCGTTTTTATTCAGAATGTACACTTCCCGGAAAACCTCTTCAGGGAGAAAATCGATCTCTTCTATTTTGAGTTTCTGTGCCTCAATTTTTGAAAAGTCAAGGGTGTCGTTCACCAGGCTGATCAGGTGTTCGGTTGAGGTATGAACGATCTTCAGGTCGGCGGCGGTTTCCGGATCCTGTACCTTTTGGAGGAGTTGTTCGGTCAGGCCGTAAATCGCATTGATGGGTGTGCGCATTTCATGACTCACGGTGGCTACGAACATTTCCTTTGCCTTGGCCAGGTTTTCGGCTTCAGTTCTCGCTTTCTTCAGGATTTGCTGATAATTTTTGCTTTTTTGAATATTCCGGATGAAAATAAACAAGACAGCCAGCAGGAGAACCACGGTGGTGAGCGTAAAGACAGTCAGCCGGCGATAGGTTTGTGCCGCCATAAAATCGGCTTCCTGTGTTTTCGTTTCCAGGCGCCGTTGCTCCCGGTATTCCAGTGTCCCCACCTGTTTCATCAGGCGGGAGGTGATCCACATGTTTTGTTCGACGAGGTATTTTTCCTGTACCTGGAACCGGCGGGTCTGATCGGTCATCTTGCGTTCAATGGTGGCGATTTCCTGCTTTATATTCTCCTTTTCTTCACTTTTGTCGATAATGATCGGAGCGGCGGGGGTGCTGCTTTTTTTTCCGGACTTGCCGAAAATGGCGGTAATCCGTTTAAAAAAGCCTTCTTTTTTCTCTTCCGGGGCTTTTACCTGGATGGTGTCGAAGGGCACAATGGCCGTATCGATCCTCGAGTAGAGTTGAGTGAAGGGCTGCTGCGCCTTTCCTTTTTGCCGGTGAAGCGATCTGATTTTGTCCCATAACAGCAGTTTTTCCTGACTAAGCAAACCGATGGAGTCGATTAGTTGCGATTCGTCCGGGCCGGCTGTGCCATAATCTTTCAGCTCAAGAAGTTTTTGCTGAACAGTGCTGTTCAGTTCGCTGTAGCCGTCTAGATACTTCGAATCACCCGTCAGCGAGTACAGGCGCACGTGGTTTTCCACCTCCGTGAGATCGGCGGCGATATCCTTGATCAGTAAAAGTCTGGTATCAGGACGGCTTTCTCCGTGGATTGAGTCAATAATGCTCGAAAGGCTGTTATAGACCAGATAGCCGGAACCGACCATGGCTGCGGCTATGATGATTGTCAGGAAAGTGACCTGTATTTCAACTTTTATTTTCTTCATATTGCGCAAATAAATCCACATAGCGCAGCAATTTGCCGGCAAAGCTAAGAAGCCGGTGCATTGATTCCGGGATTCCCTGCTGTGTTTTAATTATTCCTTAACAACCTTTTTTTGACAGCGAAGGCTTCTGCAGGATTTTTAACCAGCAGTTGTTCAATGTCCGAATCCGTGAATCCAAGCGTTTTCAGATCCGGAATCAGTTTTTCAAAGACCAGAGTATAAGGTTTGAAAGGCAGGTCCGGTTGTCCCGGATCCACCCATCCTGCGTCATGTGAAATCAGTATTTTATTCAACAGTCCCTCCTCTTTCATCATTTTCAGCAGCCGGGGATAACGCGTGATCAGCTTTTCATCCCAGCCGTATTTGTCGGCCGAGATCCATGCGCCCATCCGGGCAGCTTCGACCAGCCGGGTTGAATCTTTTTCATCGGTGGCATGGGTCCAGATAAACGCTTCAGGCGAAACGCCTTCCTCTTTCAGGATTTCCAGTTCCTGAAAGGCGGCGATGGCGGGGCCTGAATGAGCCATAATGGTGAGCCCGGTGGCTTTGTGTGTCAGGGCGGCTGCGCGGGCCAGGGTAGCATGAAACTCGGAAAGCGCTTTTCTGTCGACGCCGATTTTTATAAAACCAGGTTTGATGCCGGTCCCTTCGATCCCGTTCTGAAACTCTGCGATCCATTCTGCCGCAAGCTCGTCGGCCGGCTTCAGGAAGACTTGCTCCGGAATGAACCGGTTGTTTTGTGCCCCGTAATAGCCGGTGTTGGTCAGAATCTGAAGCCCGGTCCTGGCCGACAACTCCCGCAACAGCTTCACATCCCGTCCCACAAAGGCCGGCGTGCACTCCACCAGCGTCTTTACACCATGAGCTTTTGCTTTCTCCAGTTGCGGAATGATCCGGCTCAGCGCTTCCTCCGCCGAATAGCTCTCAGGCAGGTTATCTTCCTTCCGGTAGATATCGGTCAGTATATGTTCATGTTCCAGGGTCACACCCATTTCGCCAGGCTGAATATCTCCTGTAACCGTGATAATCCTTCCTTCCGGCCCCGGTGTGCAGGAAGTTGCCAGTAAGGTTACCAGACTCAAAACGCGTATTCGCATGGTTTGTTTTTGATTGATCCGTTAAAGATACAACAAAACTTTTTATAGCTGCTCAAGCTTTTTTGATCAGGGACACCTGATAAAAGTAAAAGTTACTGTTTTTAGGTGAATCATCACTTCTTTTCCCGGGGGATGATGGCCGCAGGAGTTTCCAGGTCTTTCCGGGCATCGCGGATGATTGATTCAATGGCCGTTTCCGGAATCAGCCGGATGCCGGCAGCGTGATAGGACGCCTGGACAGTGTCGCGCGACAGCAGCATGGTGATGCCTTTTTGAGCAAGTCTCTCCATGAGGGCTTTGATTTCGCGGTCGCGACGCACCCTTGTGACGTCCCGGATGTAAATGGCCTTCACTCTGTCCGGATATTCGAGGGCGACCGATGAATAGATCTCCGGGTCGCGCTGACCGCTGTCGCCGATCAACACGAAGGGCAGACCGGGATAGGTCTGAAGCAGCAGCCTGATCTTGTCGTATTTATGGTGATGATTGCCGCCCCCTGATTTCCGGAGATTCAGAACGCTTCCCTTCAGGTCACGCAGGAGGAAGACACCTTTTGGAAGATTATTGTAAGAACAGAAATCGTCGAGAAGATCATATAAGTTCCATTCGCTGCTTGAGACATAAAAAAAAGGATTGAAACTGTCGCCCCGTGGCCCCCGGTAAAGGGCCTGATAAAAAGCATCGACCCCGGGAAAGGGCTTTCTGGTCCTGGAATTATGAAGAAGCATGAGCCAGAGTTTCCTAAGCGTTTTGGTTGAATGGCTAACCAGAATGGTGTCGTCAATATCGGAGATGATCCCGAAGGCTGCATCTGTGCCGGGAATGAGTATTTCCCCTTTTGCTTCCACCTGCGGACTTTCTTCCGACAGTTTGTGCTGCAGACGGACGGAGTAGCTGAGCCACCTGGAAGGACTTCGGGGAATTTCGGTTTCCTGCACCAACTGCGCCTCATAAAGGCCGTCCTCGTCTGTTTTCAACGTTTCAGCCCGCCCTTCCACCTCAATCAATACTTTTGCCTCCGGTATCTCGTCGCTGGAATACCGCTTGATCATAGACAGCACGTTTTGCCAGCGGGAGTTTCGGCTTTCGGGCTTGGCCAGTCCTTTGTCTTCGGTGACATGTCCCTTTAAAAAGATCACGTTGTCGTTCCCAAATCCGCGGTAAGCCATCACCAGCGGAACGCCAAGCCAACCGAGCCTGTGTTTTAGGATGACCTTGAGTTTCCTGAAGATGTTCTTCTGTTTTTTCTTCAGATGCCTGAATGTCCGGGCGTGTTCCTGCATGTGAATACTTTTGGCACAGGTTTTATGCTTGTTTTGGCAAAAATGTACACAACCTATGCCAGAAGAGGCGAATGAAAGGGCGAAACGGATCTTGCTGGTAGTGAATCCGGTTTCAGGAGATGTTGACAAGAGCGATTTCACGGATGAAATCGGTTCGTTTTCGAAAGAGATGAATTTTACCTGCCGGACATACTATACGGTTGGCAAGAGAAAGAAAGATTCGCGTGCCATCCGGGGTATCCTGAAACGGTACCGTCCCGACCGCGTAGTTGCAGCGGGCGGCGACGGAACCTGTAACCTGGTGGGAAAGACCCTGCTGAACACCGGTATACCGATGGGTATTGTTCCCGCGGGCTCCGCCAATGGCCTGGCCCGCGAACTGGGGATCCCCCAGAAGTTGAAGGAGGCCTGGGAGCTCGTAATCGGAGGGGAAGAAAAGAAAATGGACGTGCTGATCGTCAACAAACGATTTATATCGATCCATCTGAGCGATATCGGGCTCAATGCGAAGGTGGTGGAACGCTTTGAACAGGGCAATCTGCGGGGGCTGACTGGTTATGCCAGACACTTTGTCAAAGCTTTATTTGATTCGTCACCCCTGGACTTCAAAGTCGAGCTGGATAACCGGGTGATCCGCAAAAGAGCCTATATGGCCGTGATTGCAAACGCGTCGCGCTACGGTACCGGAGCGGTTGTGAATCCGAAGGGAGAGATCAATGACGGTTATTTCGAGCTGTTATTTATCCGGCCCTATACAGTGGTCCAACTGCTTAAGATGCTTGTTTCATTCTTTACGAAACCGGTCGATTCAATGAGCTACATCGACACCTTCCGGTGCAGGGAGGCAGTTATTCATAACCTGGATCTGATGCCGGTACAGGTAGATGGGGAAATTATTGGACGAATGGGGAAGGTGTCCGTGGAGATCCTGCCTCAAAGCCTGACCGTACTGGTGCCACCTGGTACGGAGGCTGTGGGTTAAATCTTCGGATCCCGGTCGGAGGTATCATCAGACGATTTGGATCCGAAAAGCGAGCGGATGATTTTAAGGTGGTTCAGGGAGTTGATCAGGAGCCCGAGCAGGGTCAGGCCAATAGCGATGAGATAGGCCTTCAGTGCCACCGAGATGCCGATGCCGGTTGAATAGAGCAAAACAGAAGCTGTGGTGAGGTTTTTAACGGTATTTTCTTCCTGCGATTTGAGGATGGTCCCCGCGCCGATGAAGCTGATGCCGATGATGATCGCCTGCAGGATCCGGATCGGATCCACACGCAGTTCTTCAGCTACATGGGCTGCAACAAAGTTACTCAGGTGCGGGCTGATCGACACCAGAAAACAGGAGATGCTCCCAATGATCATGTTGGTTCTCAGTCCTGCCGGCTTTTCCAGCTTTTCCCTTTCACTGCCTATTGCGCCGGAGAGCGCTGCCGCGATGGCGATGTCGAGCAGGATCCATAACTGTTCAGATACGGTTGCCATTGTTCTTTTCCGATTGATGGTGTTTGAGGATTCGAATGCAGATCTTTTCATCCGGGTTGTACCAGGCTGATTCTTCCTCCGGTACAGGAGGAAGCATTTTCCAGTCCCCCTTGAGCATACTGTCGAGTATAAGCGGATGGATGTAGTATTTCCGGCACACGGATACGGTATTGTTCAGCTCTTCGGCCACGAGCCTTACCAAAGTGGTTTCCGGCTTTCGGCGCGGATACTCCTCCAGAATGGCTTTTGCTTTTGGTTCCAGTCTGACAGTGAGGACCGTTCCTCCCCATGTTCTGAATGTTTTGGCGGTAAAGTTGCCGCCGGAGATCCCGAACAGGTATTGATTGATATCCTGCGAACTGATGGGGTGAAAGTTTTCGCCGCTTTGGTAGCGGAACAACTCATAACCAGGAAGTTCTGAGCACTCGCGCAGGAGTCGTTTTAGTTTCGGATTCCGGATGGTGATTTTTCTGAGCTTTCCGCTTTTTGCCACATATTTCAGCACAAGACCTTCACGGCTTTCGCGGAGGTGTTTTCTGCGAAGGGTCGTCAGCCCGTAAGTGCCGTTCAGCCTGCGGTATTGCTGGTTGCCTACACGCAGGTAGGCAACGTCCATCAGGCTGACTGCCAGTGCGGTCACTTTTTCCCGGGTCCATTTCCTGCGCCGCAGCGCTTTGTTCATTTGTTCACGCATATGCGCAAGAGCCAGGGCAAAGTTCAACAGGTTGTCATATTTCTGCCCGCTTATAAATTCATTCCATTGGGTGTGGTAAACGTATTGCTTCCGGCCCTTGGAATCTCTGCCGGTTGCCTGAATATGCCCGCTCGACCTGGGACAAATCCACACGTTTTCCCACATCGGGGGAATGGCCAGTTCCCCGATCCTGCTCAGCTTTTTTTCGCTCGTGATCCTGTTTCCTGCCTGATCAAGATAAATAAAGTCACTCCCCTCTTTGATCCTGCTGTAGCCAGGCTTGTTGTCGGTGACGTATACCAGGGAGGGGGGCAACAGGTTGTCTTTGACCATGGGGCGGTTTGTCGGCGCAGGTGTTGACCCGCATCAGTTGTTTCTTAAAGCTTCGGTGAGCTCGGTTTTGGACATTTTACTTCTTCCTTTGATACCCACCTTTTTTGCTTTTTCGTAGAGTTCCTTCCGGCTTCGCTCTTCGTACGGTGAGCTATGGCCGCCCCGTTCGCCCGAATCGGGCGTATTGGCTATGCGTGCCGATTTCTGCTTGCTGTAGCCTTTTTCACGCAGCGCTTCATATTGGCGCTCGTTCTTGATCTTTGAGGTTCTTTCCTTGTTTGGCATATCGGTTCTGTTAAAATCACGTTTGTTGTCACATACCATGCCGGGAAGAGATTTTCCCGGCATGGATTTTTTCAGTTTCCTGTGGGGAAACATGAACGGATTAAAGCGTATCAATAAATTCTTTGATCTCTTCCTTCGTCCGTCCGGTTTTTTTCTGGATCCTGCCGAGCAGTTCATCTTCCTGACCATCCACATAGGTCAGGTCGTCGTCGGTCAGTTCTCCGTACTGTTGTTTTAATTTTCCTTTGATAATGTTCCAGTTACCTTTCATCTTGTCTGAATTTGCACTCATGTTTTAAAATTTTGGTTAATAAATCAATGAAACGAGCATGATTATGCCGAACATAAACAGGAATTAAAATCCTGGCTGTGCGAGTTCCATCCGACCGTATAAAAAACAAATTAATTACGGATGAAATATTTTTATGATGAACTTACATTTTTGACTTCTGTCTTGAGGCTGCTGAGTTGCTGAATGGAAACCTTGATCAGCCGCTGCTGTTCTTTCAGGATGTCTTTCAGGTATTGCGGCAGTTCATGGTCGGCAAGCACCTGATCATATACATCCAGGGCTGCTTTTTCTCCGAACATGCTTTCTTCGATCACTTTTTCGTTGGTCTGGTTGCTGAACAATGCCTTTGTGGCCAGCCAGGTACGGTGAAAGAAACCTTTGGCCGATCCGGAACTGTTCAGTTCGATTCCCAACGACAGCGCCTCATTCCTGAGATCTTCAATAAACGCTTTCCGCTGTTGTGACAAGCGGAGGAAAAGAGTTTTCAGATCATCATATTTGATGGCTTCGGCAGCTGTGCCGTAGCCTAAAACACCATCCTTGCATATTTCAGTGATCTTTTGCAGATCATCAGTCAGTCTTTGTTTGTCCATGACGTTTAATTTTTCTGATTTTACGGGTATTGTCGTTGTTTTCCTGAATATCTGTTGTTCTTGTCCATAACTTCGTATTCTAATCGCCGGCTTTTTATATCCGACAAAGACAGTATAGAAAAAACCCTGCCAAATCAGGAAACGGAATAAAAATAGCGGACAGCATCTTGCCTGTCAATAGATTGATGGCACGGAACGGCGTACGTATTGATTGTGCCGGGTGTGGACAT
>JBFXKJ010000120.1:0-11441 GCA_050173895.1 Mangrovibacterium sp.
ATTGTAATTTTTTTGAACTTAAAATTTTCAGTTTAAAAAAATATTTCCATATTTGCACAAAATCATTGAGAAAATGAACGTTTCGACTAAGCGAGAGCAAAGCTAAAGCTTGCTTGAGTTTTGCCGAGCGTAAGAAACGACTAATAAGATGAATCAGTTTTTCAGCATTTCCATTCAGGTTATTCTATTCGGTATTCTAATTCGAATGCGCGACTGAGAATGGTATGCAGGAAATTGTATGAAAAGATATAGGGCCATTCTCAGCAGAGAATGGCTTTTTAGTTTAAAAAATATAAGAAGTATCAAATAAAATCATTTCATCATGAGCGACAGATTGTATATTTTCGACACCACCCTGCGGGACGGAGAACAAGTCCCGGGCTGTCAGCTGAATACGATCGAAAAGATCGAAGTGGCCAGAGCCCTGGAGGAACTGGGGGTCGATGTGATCGAGGCGGGATTTCCGATTTCAAGTCCCGGTGATTTCAAATCGGTAGTTGAAATCTCGAAAGCCGTAACCTGGCCCACTATTTGCGCACTGACCCGCGCAGTTGTCAAAGACATTGATGTGGCTGCCGATGCACTAAAGTACGCGAAGAAAGGGCGCATCCACACCGGTATTGGGACTTCGTTTTACCACATTCATTATAAGCTCAATTCGAATCCGGATGAAATCATTGAGCGGGCCATGAAAGCGGTAAAATATGCAAAGAAGTATGTGGAAGACGTGGAATTTTATGCCGAAGATGCCGGACGCACTGAAAATGAATACCTGGCGCGTGTGGTCGAAGCGGTGATCAAAGCGGGAGCCACTGTCGTGAACATTCCCGACACCACCGGTTACACCCTTCCAAGCGAATTTGGTGAGAAAATAAAATACCTCTGCGACCATGTGAAAGGGATTGAAAAAGCCATTATCTCGACCCACTGCCACAATGATCTGGGGATGGCCACCGCCAATACGATCTCGGGCATCATGAACGGAGCCCGCCAGGCCGAAGTAACCGTTAACGGGATCGGCGAACGGGCGGGGAATACCTCCCTGGAAGAGGTGGTGATGACCTTGAAAAGCCGCTATAAGGTCCTGAACCTGGAAACAAATATCAACACAAAGAACATTTACCGGACCAGCCGGATGGTTTCGAACATGATGAATATGCCGGTCCAGCCCAACAAGGCCATTGTAGGAAGGAATGCTTTTGCACACTCATCGGGAATCCACCAGGATGGCGTATTGAAAAACCGCGAGAACTATGAGATAATTGATCCCAAAGAAGTGGGAATCAACGAATCGTCCATTCTGCTGACGGCCCGCAGTGGCCGCGCAGCGCTGAAGCACAGACTTGAAACACTCGGTTATGAACTGAACAAAGAGAAGCTTGATGAGGTGTATGAAAAATTCCTGGAACTGGCCGACCGCAAAAAAGATCTCCGCGATGACGATCTCGTGATTCTGGTTGGCGACAGTCCTGTCAAAAAGGAACGGCGCATTAAGCTCGATTACCTGCAGGTGATCACAGGGAAGACGCTGATCCCCATCGCCACAGTCTCGCTCGACATTGCCGGGGAAAAATTCAATGCAACCTCATCGGGCAACGGCCCTGTCGATGCGGCAATTAAAGCTGTCAAACAAATTATCAGCCGTCAGGTCACCCTCGAGGAATTCCTCATCCAGGCAATTACCAAGGGAAGTGACGATGTAGGAAAAGTACATATGGAACTCGACCATGAAGGGGTGAAGTACTTTGGCTTCGGAGCCAATACCGATATCATCACCGCCTCGGTCGAAGCATTTCTGGATGCGGTCAACAGTATGCCGGCAAGCAAGAAGGCTCCGGAAGAGAAAGCAAGAATTACCTTTGAATAAGAGAACGTGTAAAAGTCCTGAAAAACCAAAAGATCAGGCAAGCATTAAAAAATATGGAAGCAAAAACATTATTCGACAAGATTTGGGATGCCCATGTGGTGAAACAGGTGGAAGGCGGTCCCAGCGTTTTGTATATTGACCGTCACTTCATCCATGAAGTGACAAGTCCGGTGGCCTTTTTGGGACTGCAGAAAAGAGGGCTGACCGTTTTCCGTCCCGATCAGACTACTGCCACACCCGACCACAACGTGCCAACCATGAACCAGGACCTGAGTATCAAAGACGAGCTATCTCGCAATCAGGTGGAGATGCTGAAACGAAATTGCGATACCTATGGGATTACCTATTACGGACTGGGGACCGAAGGTCACGGCGTTGTTCATATTATCGGTCCTGAAATGGGGCTGACCCGGCCGGGTATGACCATCGTGTGCGGCGACAGCCACACCTCCACCCACGGAGCCTTTGGGGCCATCGCTTTCGGAATCGGAACCAGCGAAGTGGAAATGGTGCTTGCCAGCCAGTGCATTATGCAGCCCAAGCCAAAGAAAATGCGAATCACCGTTGACGGAGAGCTGAAGAAAGGCGTCACGGCGAAAGACGTTGTTTTGTATATTATTTCAAAAATATCCACCAGCGGGGGTACCGGCCACTTTGTGGAGTTTGCCGGTCCGGCCATCCGGAGCCTGACTATGGAAGGCCGGATGACAGTCTGCAATATGAGTATTGAATGCGGTGCCCGCGGCGGAATGATTGCGCCCGACGAAACAACCATCAACTATATCAGGGGCCGCAGGTTTGCCCCGCAGGGAGAAGCCTGGGATAAGGCAGTGGAACATTGGAAAACGTTGAAAACGGACGAAGGTGCGGTTTTCGACACCGAATATCATTTCGATGCCGACAACATCGAGCCGATGATTACTTACGGAACCAATCCCGGGATGGGAATCGGCATTTCCGGCGCCATCCCTACGGGAAACGACCTGGAGGGAACAGACAAGACAACCTTCATGAAATCGCTGAAATATATGGATTTCAATCCCGGGGAGCAGATGAAAGGCAAAAAGGTCGATTATGTGTTCCTGGGAAGCTGCACAAACGGACGGATAGAAGATTTCCGCGCCTTTGCAGAGTTTGTCAGGGGAAGGAAGAAAGCCGATCATGTAACGGTATGGCTGGTTCCCGGCTCCAGACAGGTTGAGCAGCAGATCATCGCCGAGGGCCTGGATAAGATCCTGAAAGAGGCCGGCATGGAATTGCGGCAACCGGGTTGTTCCGCCTGCCTGGCTATGAATGAAGACAAGATCCCGGAAGGGAAATATGCCGTGTCAACCACAAACCGGAATTTTGAAGGCCGTCAGGGACCGGGCGCCCGCACGATGCTCGCCAGCCCGGTCACGGCTGCCGCGGCTGCAGTCACCGGCGTGGTAACCGATCCCCGGGAACTCCTTTAATCATCAGTAAAAATTGTTTATATGGCTTACGATAAATTTACAACCATCTTATCCCCGGCAGTGCCACTGCCAATCGAAAATGTCGATACCGATCAGATCATCCCGGCCCGCTTTCTGAAAGCTGTGGAAAGAAAGGGATTTGGAGATAACCTTTTCCGCGACTGGAGGTATGACAGGAACAATCAGCCTATTGCCGGTTTCGCTCTTAACAATCCAGCCTATTCAGGGAAGATCCTGGTCGGCGGCAAAAATTTTGGAAGCGGCTCCAGCCGTGAACATGCAGCATGGGCGATCTACGACTATGGTTTCCGGGTGGTGGTCTCCAGCTTCTTTGCCGACATCTTCAAAGGAAATGCACTGAACAACGGACTTTTGCCCGTGGTGGTCACTCCGGCTTTCCTGCAGAAGATATTCGCCGCAATTGAAAAGAACCCCCAAACCAGTTTCAAAGTGGATCTTCCGGACCAGTCGTTTACAATTTTATCAAGCGGTGAAACGGAACACTTTGAGATCAATCCTTACAAAAAACACTGTCTGCAGAACGGGCTCGACGATATCGATTTCCTCGTGGAAATGAAGAGTGATATCGAGGCATTTGAAAATAAATAAAGGAATGACGGCAAAACCAGTACAAACAGATAACCGGCGGCTGACCATCATGGACACGACCCTGCGGGATGGAGAACAAACTTCAGGGGTATCGTTTACGGAAACAGAAAAGCTGAGCGTGGCAAAAGTGCTGCTGGAGGACGTCCGGGTCGATCGCATTGAGATTGCGTCGGCCCGCGTTTCAGAGGGAGAGTTCAATGCAGCGAAACAGATTATGACATGGGCTGCAGAAAAAGGTCATCTGGACAAGATCGAAATACTGGGATTTGTTGACGGGACCACATCGATCGACTGGATTAACCGTGCAGGCGGAAAGGTTCTGAACCTGCTCTGTAAAGGCTCTTTCAAGCACGTCACGCACCAGCTGCGCAAAACGCCCGAAGAGCACCTGGCGAATATCAGCCAATCGATCGATTATGCCACCAGTCTGGGAATCGCCGTGAATGTTTACCTGGAAGACTGGTCGAACGGGATGAGGAACTCGAAAGACTACGTTCATTTCCTGATCTCGAACATGCAAAAGATGAACATCAAAAGGATCATGCTTCCCGACACCCTCGGAATCCTGAATCCCGACGAAGCTTACCTTTTCTGCAGGGAAATGATCGAAAATTACCCGGAGGCAGAGTTTGATTTCCATGCCCACAATGACTATGATCTGGCCATAGCCAATGTTTTTCATGCCATAAAAGCAGGAATTCGTTGTGTGCATACCACGGTAAACGGCCTGGGTGAGCGTGCCGGGAATGCACCTTTATCAAGTGTCATTGCCACCATCAAGGATCACCTGCACATGGAAACGCTGGTGAACGAAAGTAAGCTGAACCGGATATCAAGGCTGGTGGAGAGCTTTTCCGGCATTCGGATCCCCACCAATAAGCCACTCATCGGGGAGTTTGTCTTTACCCAGTGCAGCGGGATCCATGCTGACGGAGACAGTAAACACAACCTCTACTTCAATGATCTGCTGCCCGAACGTTTTGGGCGGACCCGGACTTACGCGCTGGGGAAAACCTCCGGGAAAGCAAACATCAGGGCAAACCTCGAGGAAGCGGGCATTCAGCTTGACGCGGAGGCCCTGAAAAAAGTCACCGACCGGGTGATCGCGCTGGGCGACCATAAAGAGGCGGTGACCCTCGAAGATCTTCCGTATATTGTAGCCGATGTGCTTCAGGAAAATCTGGAACAAAAGATTTCCATCAATAATTACGCCTTGACGCACGCGATGGGTCTGAAACCATCAGCCACCGTGAGCATCCAGGTCAACGGAAAACATTACGAAGCCTCCGATTCGGGCGACGGACAGTATGACGCATTTATGAATGCACTGAAGGCGATTTATAAAAGACTCAAAAAGCCCTTCCCCAGGTTGCTCGATTATACGGTCACCATTCCTCCGGGAGGAAAAACTGACGCCCTTGTGGAGACGGTGATCACCTGGGAAATGAACAAGGAATTCAAAACGCGGGGACTGGATTCTGACCAGACTGCCGCGGCAATCAAAGCAACCGTGCGGATGCTTAACCTGATTGAGTCGCAAGGAAATAACATCTAGTAAACATCCACATCAACAGCGAAAAATTCGCAAGTTAAATTGAAACGATAAACGTATGAAGTTAAAGTTAGCTGTTCTCCCGGGCGACGGGATTGGTCCGGAAATAATTGAACAGGCCATAAAATCGGTGAAGGCGGTTGCCTCAAAATTCGGGCATGAGCTGGATTATGAATATGCCCTGACAGGGGCTGTGGCAATTGACCAGGTCGGCGAGCCCTACCCGGAAAAAACCCATGCGCTTTGCATGCAGGCCGACGCAGTCCTTTTTGGCGCGGTGGGTGACCCCAGGTTCGACAACAACCCCAGGGCGCCGGTGAGGCCCGAACAAGGCCTGCTGGCCATGCGTAAAAAACTGGGGCTGTATGCCAACATCCGCCCGGTTGAGCCGTTCCCGTCGCTCCTTCACCGTTCGCCCTTGCGCCGGGAGCTGGTAGACGGCGCCAATTTCGTTGCCATTCGTGAGCTCACCGGAGGTATCTATTTCGGTGAAAAAGGGAGGAAAGACAACGGAAACACCGCTTTTGACACCTGTACCTATACCCGCGAGGAAATTGTCAGAATTCTCACCCTGGGATATGAGTTTGCGATGAAACGCAACAGGAAACTCACGGTTGTCGACAAGGCGAACGTGCTTGAAAGTTCACGCTTGTGGCGCGAAGTGGCACAGGAAATGGCATCCGGCTTTCCTGAAGTAAAAACAGAATTCATGTTTGTTGACAATGCGGCCATGCAGATCATCCAATGGCCTAAAAATTTCGACGTTCTGGTCACAGAAAATATGTTTGGCGATATTCTGACCGACGAAGCCAGCGTGATTACGGGCTCGCTCGGATTACTGCCATCGGCATCTATTGGCATTCACACCTCTGTTTTTGAGCCCATTCATGGTTCTTACCCGCAGGCTGCAGGTAAAGATATTGCCAACCCCATTGCGACCATCCTTTCTGCAGCCATGATGTTTGAGTATGCCTTTAATCTGAAAGAAGAGGGTCAACTTATCAGGAAGGCCGTTGACGCATCGATGACGGCCGGCATCGTCACTGAAGACATTGCCGAAGGGAAAGCTTACAGAACTTCGCAGGTCGGAGACTGGATTGCCAGCTATATCACTGAATCGTAAGGGACTCATTTGCCTTTGTCAACCACTTTCCGGTTTGCGGAGCGGCAGACCGGAAAGATTGGTCTTCGTCGGCCGCCGGAATGTACCCGACATCTTAGCTATCCGTTTCCCCGCAAGGAATATAAAAATAAAACTCGGATCCATATCCCGGAGTGGAACATACGCCTATTCTGCCCCCCATTTGCTCGACGATACTTTTTGAAATCGTGAGTCCAAGACCGGTACCTCCATAGTTTCTCAAAAGATTGTCTTTTGCCTGTATAAACCGGTTGAAGATCTGTGCCTGATCTTCTTCAGAAATACCAATGCCCGTATCTGCGATCACAAAATAGACTTTACCCCCGCTCGTAGTCACATTCAACCGGATGTATCCTTCTGAGGTGAACTTAATCGCATTGCCAATCAGATTGTTTAATACCTGCTTCAATCTGTACTCATCGGAATAACAACGGAATCCGGCCGGAAGGTCTGATTCTAACCGGAACGCAACTGCGGATTTCCCATTACCGGCGATATCCTCCTGATAATAGATGTTCATGCTCTCCAAAAGATTTTCCAGATTGAAGCTCCGCTTGACGATAGTAAGCTGCCCCGATTCTATTTTAGCTATATCGATGATATCATTAATCAGGTTCATCAACAATTCTCCGTTCTGGAGAATAAGTTGCCGGAAGACTTTTCTGTCTTCTGCAGGGATTGATTCATCATCGATGAGCTGGGAAAAACCAATGATGGCATTCATGGGAGTGCGGATCTCATGCGACATATTGGCCAGGAATGCGGTTTTAAGTTTATCTGCCTCCTGTGCTTTTTTCTCCTGATAGACCAGCTCCTGATGAATCCGGATTCTCTCTTCGGTCATTTCGTTCGCTACGACGCCTATTCGCTTAAATTCATTGAAATGCAGCTGTTCGATATCGACCTTTTCGTATGTTTCCTTACCCCTTTCAAAAAAATCGGCAAAATGGGAAAAATCGGCCTGATAATTTTTGCTAAAGCGGTAGATAAATAGAATTTCGATGCCGATTACGATCAGAAGGATCACAAAAAACTGGATCAGCCGTTCAATAATACCTGCTTTCAGGTCTTTTGCGTGGATAAGCAGTTCGGCGTCTATTTCGTCGACGTAGAATCCCGCTCCTATGATCCATTTACATTCAGGAAAGTAGCGAAGGTATGATATCTTTTGGGAAGGCTCTTTTTCTCCCATTTTATTCCACATGTAGTCGAGGAATCCGCCTTCAGGTGCCGCCCGGGCTATTTCAAGCTGGCGTTTAAAAACATTCATTTTGGCCGTATCGCTGCCATCCAGATAGCTGAAATCCCCGACATGTAATTGCCCGTCTTTCACCAAAGGTCTTCCATTCGCTTCATCCAGAAAAAAATACCCTCCATAGCCGAAGCGTTCAGAACTAATTTTATGGGCAATCGCTTCCTTAAACTCGTTGTAGTAATCGTCGATGTAGCATTTCGCTCCAAAATACCAGTTGAAATGCGTAAACTTACGGATATAAGCTACTTTTTTCCCACCCATGGTCCGGGCGCCAGGTTCCTGCTGTATCCGATACCGAATGAAGCCTCCCTTGTTCTTCTTCAACAGCTCCAGTTCATTTCTCACGACAAAATTCCCCTGTGTATCACAGCTATCGGTCAGGTCCACTCCCTGGCGATCGGGATTGTCCGGATAATAGACGCCATAGCCATCCAGACGGTTTATAAACACGCGGGCGTACGGTCCGGAGCCCCGCATGGATGAAATCGCGGCAATGATCATTTCGCGGATCTCCGCCTCCGCCATTTTGCCGTGATACCGGTCGTATAGCGTCTCTGCAATCTGACAGGCATTGTTCACATCATTCAGAAGGCCCGTCGAGATTTCCAGCTCAAACTGTGCCTTTGCCCGGGCAACATAGTCAAACTCAATGGCGATCAGATCCCTGATAAAATACTTCTGCCGGTCAATTATATCTTCCCGCTGCTGAACGCTTATTCTTCGAAACAAGCCAATGTAATGAATACTGACGATTGAAGTCACACCGAGCGTGATCAGGATCGTGGAAATAACGATGATCTTTCGGAGGGAATCTGTAACACCTCCGGGATAGCTGTGCGTGTTCTGGAGCGTATCCAATGCAAGAATAGGAATTGATTTTTTTTAAAATAAAGCCATAGCAAAATTAACAATTAATGAAAATATGTCAGTGAACTACTCCCCTTTATTTTGAGAAATGTGCAAATAACCGGGAACATCCCATTGTTTGCTGTTAAAACTTGTTAAACATTATAAATGAATGAAAAGAAGGCTTGAAAGTGGCATCTTTTATGCAATATCTTTGATCGTAAAAATAACCATTAAAAAGTAAACGAAGTTAAAAATGGAAACCATGAAAAATGTAAAGAGAATAAGTTTAATGGTAATCATCGCATTAAGCAGTGCGTTTGTCGCTTTATGGGCTTATACAAGATATTTTGATGATCCGCAGTACATTTCGGTTAATCAGAACAATCCTGCCTTACAGTATACCAATTACCCTTCTGCTCCTCAGGGGGAAGTTCCTGATTTGACATATGCCGCAGAGAGCTCTGTTCACGGGGTCGTCCACGTGAAAGTGAAGTCAAAGGTGGATATGCCTTCTTACGGCAATCCTTTTTTTGACTGGTTTTACGGTGACCGTTACCATCAGCAGCCACAGTTCAGGGAAGGAGCCGGCTCAGGCGTAATCATCACGGAAGACGGCTATATTGCCACCAACAATCATGTGGTACAGGGAGCCGAAACCGTGACGGTGGTCCTGAATGATAAGAGGGAATTCGAGGCGAAGGTCATCGGGACAGACGAAACGACCGATATTGCTCTTTTAAAGATCGATGCCGATAATCTGCCGGTCATCAAGTTTGGCAATTCAGAAGCGCTGAAACTTGGAGAATGGGTGCTGGCAGTGGGTAACCCCTTTAATCTCACCTCGACCGTCACCGCGGGTATTGTCAGTGCGAAGGGAAGAAGCATCGGGATCAATCAGGCCGATATGAGTATAGAGGCGTTCATTCAGACCGATGCCGCCGTTAATCCGGGAAACAGTGGAGGTGCGCTTGTAAATATGAGTGGTGAACTGGTGGGGATCAATACGGCGATCGCCTCCCAAACCGGCTCTTATTCGGGTTACTCCTTTGCCGTACCTTCAAGCATTGTTCAAAAAGTGGTTGCCGACCTGAAACAATACGGAAGGGTTCAACGGGCTATACTCGGGGTCAGCATCGGAGAAGTGACGGCAAAGGTCGCTAAAGAATACAAGCTCGACAAGATTGAAGGCGTTTTTGTGGGCGGAACAAGTCCCGAAAGCGGCGCTAAAGAAGCTGGCATCAAGGAAGGAGACGTGATCCTGAGCATCGATGATATCCCTGTGAATTCACCCGCGCAATTACAGGTAGAAATCGGTAAACATAAGCCGGGCGACCAGGTGAAGGTGCTGGTAAAAAGAGAGAACAAACCGAAACAATTTAAAGTAACCCTCCGTAACATGCACGGTGATACGCAAATTTTAAAGGCGTCCGATAATGAATTTCTCGGAGCGAGCTTTGAAAATATCACGGATAGCGAGAAATCCAAGCTCCATGTCAATCATGGTATAAAAATTGTTGAATTAAAACAAGGAAAACTAAAGGATGCAGGCCTGAAAACCGGATTTATTATCACCCATGTGAACAAGCAAGCTATCAATGGAGTTAATGATTTTGAAGGGATCATCAGAAGAGCAGACGGAGGCATTCTGATTGAAGGAGTTTATCCAACAGGGGAACGAGCTTATTTTGTATTTGGAACCGATAACTGAAATTTAACAAATTAAAATATGTTCGCCCTGTCAAATCAGTATCATTTGAATAACTGATTACAAAAGTCTATATTTGCACGATTTTTTTAGAAGGGTATATGAGACAATTAAAGATTACAAAATCTATTACCAACCGGGAAAGCGCTTCACTGGACAAGTATTTGCAAGAGATCGGGAAGGAAGAGCTGATCACGGTTGAGGAGGAAGTCGAACTGGCGCAGCGCATCAAAAAGGGAGATCAGGCGGCGTTGGAAAAGCTGACCCGCGCCAATCTGCGTTTCGTCGTTTCGGTGGCCAAGCAGTATCAGAACCAGGGCTTAAGCCTGCCTGACCTGATCAATGAGGGGAATCTGGGACTGATCAAGGCTGCCGAAAAATTCGATGAAACACGCGGATTTAAATTCATTTCCTATGCGGTGTGGTGGATTCGCCAGTCGATTCTCCAGGCGCTGGCCGAACAATCGCGTATTGTTCGTTTGCCCCTTAATCAGGTTGGGTCTCTCAATAAGATCAATAAAGCTTATTCCAAATTTGAACAGGAACACGAGCGCAAGCCCTCTCCCGAAGAGCTGGCCGACTCGCTGGAGCTTCCGGCCGAGAAAGTAGCTGACACCCTGCGGGTATCGGGCCGCCATATTTCGGTGGATGCCCCTTTCGTGGAGGGCGAAGACAACAGTCTGCTGGACGTGCTTACCAATAACGATTCCCCAAATGCCGACCGCAATCTGATAATGGAATCACTGGCGCGGGAAATTGAGCGGGCTTTGGCGACACTCACCGAACGGGAGAGCGACATTATCCGTATGTTTTTCGGTATCGGATGTCAGGAGATGACCCTGGAGGAAATTGGCGAACGCTTTGGTCTTACCAGAGAACGTGTACGTCAGATTAAGGAAAAAGCGATCAGGCGGCTGAGGCATACTTCCCGAAGTAAGCTGTTGAAGTCATATTTAGGATAAAACCGAATTTCCGGAGCTGAGGCTCAGGAAGTTAAATAATAGTTGGA
>JBFXKJ010000121.1:0-11393 GCA_050173895.1 Mangrovibacterium sp.
TCAATATATGCATAACAATGATCGCTGTCAGGGGACAAGACACAACAGAACAAAAAGAAACCCCCTATAAAGCCAGGGTACTGGAGAGTACTGAAATTGATCTGTTGGGAAGCTATTACAAACAAGACGGGGACCATGCGGCAGTGAGCGGAGGAACCGGAACAGAAAAACTTACCGATGTAGCCCCGACCATCGTGATATCCGTTCCCCTGAACGACGATGAGGTGCTGACAATCGACGCCGGCATCTCTTCTTATACATCGGCTTCGTCAAGCAATATCAATCCTTTCGACGGGAAAAAACCGGCCGATCCGTTTCAAGCTACCTCGGGTGCCTCGCGAATGGATGTGTATACGAATGTGACCGGCTCATTCAGTCACAGTTCCGACAACCGCAATCGGATCTGGTCTGCAAAACTTTCCCTGTCCAATGAATTCGATTATACCTCACTGGGCTTCGGAGGAAGTTATGCCTGGCTTTTCAACGAAAAAAATACCGAATTCAGCCTTAGCGGGAATGTGTATCTGGACACATGGAAACTGCTTTACCCGGTCGAACTGAGGTCCTTCACAAACAACGGAGGGAATGAAGATGAAGACGAAGACGATGACGGAGGGCGCGTGCCGTGGGAAAAAATGACCGGGAATCTGAATTATGCGCCGTCCTTCACCGGATTTAATGACAAATCACGTAATTCCTACTCTCTGGGCATCGGTTTTTCACAAATCCTCTCAAAAAAACTACAGGCATCGGTATCGATCGATCTCGTCCGGCAGGACGGGCTCTTGTCGACCCCTTTCCACCGGATCTATTTTGCAGACAAACCAGACACTTATATTGAGAACTTTCAGCTTGCCGACGATGTTGAACATCTTCCCGACACCCGGTTGAAAGCAGCATTGGGAGGTCGTCTGAATTATTTTCTGAACGAAATATTCGTCGCCCGGACCTATTACCGGTATTACGTCGACGACTGGGGGATAATTTCCCACACAGCCAGTATTGAAATTCCGGTTAAATTAAGCAGCAAGTTTACGATCTATCCGTCCTACCGGTTTTACAGCCAGACGGCCGCCGATCATTTCGCCGGATATGAACAGCACGTTTCAACTGAGAAATACTACACTTCAGATTATGACCTGTCCGAATTTCATGCCAACCAATACGGCTTTGGCATCAGCTATACCGATGTGTTGGCAAAAAGCCGGCTGTGGTACCTGCACATGAAAAGCATCGATCTGAAGTTCCATCATTATGAGCGCGACTCAGGATTTAAAGCCAACATGATTTCGTTCGGGATCAAATTCACCCTGGATACGCAGGGGTTGACAAAGCGGAAAACTTCCTCCGCTCTTTAACTCACCTGAATTGAGATTTATTTATAATTTTGACTGTTACTTACATAAACCCAACTGAAAAAAGGAAAACGACATGGATGAAATAAGGTGGGGAATGATCGGCTGCGGCAGTGTGACCAGGCTTAAGAGCGCACCGGCGCTCAGCAAGGTGGAACATTCGCATCTGGTGGCCGTGACCAGCAGACATGAAGAAAATGCCCGGAACTATGCCGCACAGAATGGCATACCGAAAGTGTACGCGGATGCAGGTCAACTGATCGCAGCCCCGGAGATCAATGCGGTTTAGGTGGCCACTCCGCCCGACACCCATGCAAGTTATGCCATTGCCTCCATGCGCGCCGGGAAGCCGGTGTAGGTGGAAAAACCCATGGCCAGGACCTACCGGGAATGTAAGGAGATGGTCAAGGTTTCGGAAGAGACGGGGGTACCCCTGTTCGTGGCCTATTACCGGCGGACGCTGCCAGCCTTTCTGGAAGTCAAAAAGCTGATCGAAACGGGCGCCATCGGGAAGCCGCTGACCGTTAACATCCGCTTGTTCAAGTCTCCCAGGGAGCCGGACCTGGATCCAAAGAAGCAAAGCTGGCATGTGAAACCGGAAATTGCAGGCGGAGGCTATTTTTATGACCTGGCATCCCATCAGTTTGACTACCTTGATTTTGTGTTCGGTCCGGTAACCGAAGTAAAAGGGATCGCCGCGAACCTCAGAGGGCTGTATGAGGCGGAAGATGTGGTATCGGCCGTTTTTTCGTTTCAAAACGGAGTGACCGGAACCGGAAGCTGGAATTTTGTTACAGCCAAAGGGAGCGAAGAAGATGTGATCGAAATAGCAGGAACAATGGGAAAGCTGGTTTTTTCCAGTTTTCTTCATGGTGATGTTCTGCTCGTGACCGCCGGCGGAACGAAAAGTCTGGGCTTCGAGAATCCGGAAAATATTCAGTATAACCTGATTGAGCAGGTCGTAAATGAATTAAGGGGACACGGGAAATGCGTCAGCACCGGCGCCTCAGCAGCACGGACAAACCGCATACTGGAGCTGGTGGTGAAAGATAAAGCGCTTTGATCACAGTTCGCCTTTTTCGAATTTATCGATCATCTCGCCGGCAATGCTGATAGTGAGGGGATGATTGGGAAGCTTGCCCCGGGTGAACCACGCCGCTTCAGCGATTTCTTTGTTGTCGGTCACAATGGGCTGATTTTCGTCGGCTTCAGCCACAAAACCGATCATCATGGAACCAGACAGGGGCCAGGGCTGACTGGTATAGTACCGGATATTTTTCACATCGAGGCCCACCTCCTCTTTCACCTCCCTGATAACTGTTTCTTCAAGGGTTTCGCCGATATCCACATAACCCGCAACCAACGAATACCAGCCGCCGGCAGACTTCGCGTTTCGCGCCAGCAGGATCTTATCCTTGCAGATGATGGCCACGATAATCGCCGGTGATATCTTTGGAAAGAATACCGAATGACAGGCTGGACAAATAACGGCTCTTTCATCCGGTTTTTGCTGTGTTTTTGTCCCGCACTTCCCGCAAAACCGGTTCTGCGCGTACCAGTTTGAAAGATGGAGACCAACCAGGCTGATCCAGGCAATTTCCGTCTGCCGGGCCGTCCTGAAGAAGCTGATCTCCTTGTAAATAAGGCTGGGGTCCCTGAGTTCAGGCTCATTCCCCATCAGAAAACAGGGCGTATCGTTGAAAGAAAACAGAAATGTCATTTCGGTGTTGCCGGCCACGTCCGGGAAATCAGTCCTTTGCGGCAGATAAAGTTCTTCCCCGCTGGCTTTCAGCAACAACGAATTTCCCTGATAATAAAGCACAAAATCCGTATCTCCTGCGACTGTACCTGCAAGATAACTGTTATTGAAGCGGTGGGGAAAAATATCCTGAATCATTGCTTTTTGTTAGATTGTGATCAATCTGCATTTCCTGTTCATGTAAAATAAAAATATTTTCCGGAGAAAGAAACAACAGATTAGCTGATAGACTATTTCACCTGTCCTTCGCCTGCAAATCGTCTGATATTAGCCGGCTTTCCCGCCAAAACAAGGATATCGTTCTCATTCAGGACCGATTGTTCGTCAAAATCAAAACGGGTTTGATACGATTGCGGCTGCAAAAAAACGACTTTCTGATGACGTGATAATACTTTTACGGCGACAAACTTCAGGTCAAACCGTTCCCTCAGGCCAATGCTGCCAATGGTATGTCCCCGGTATTTTTGAGGCACATAAATTTCAGCGATTACATTTTCCGAGTCCAGTTCCGTTATTTTTAACGCTGTTT
This sequence comes from Mangrovibacterium sp., assembly GCA_050173895.1. Lineage (GTDB taxonomy): Bacteria > Bacteroidota > Bacteroidia > Bacteroidales > Prolixibacteraceae > JBCFBK01. The sequence continues at coordinate 3,644 of JBFXKJ010000121.1, forward strand.
TCAGCTGTAACACCGAACTGACCGAAAAAGCGATCTCTTCTTCCGGATGCACGATTTCCCGGATGCCGATCTGACTCAGGATATTCTGATGCAACGGACTGATTGCCCTTCCGATAATCCGTTTTACGTTCAGATTTTTCAGTATTGCCAGCGTCATGATGGAAGAGCCAAAATCTTCTCCAATGGCAACGACCACGGCATCGGTATCATCCAAAGGAAGGGATTTGACCGCATTTTCAGAAGTTGTATCCATGTTCATGACGATGCTGATCGAATCTTTCAGCTCCTCGATCCGCTCATCGCGGTTGTCAATGCCGATTACTTCATGGCCTTGTTCTGTAAGCAAAACGGCGAGTTTTCCTCCGAAATACCCCAATCCAATAACAATGAATTTCATACGTTTATAATTTGTTTTTTACGAATTAATGACCAGATCTTCCCTCGGGTAGGTATAATACTTTCGTTTGTCAGAGATGAACAATCCGGTCAGCAAGGACAAAGGTCCGATTCGTCCGATAAACATCATGATCATGATCACAATTTTTCCGCCGTTGCTCAGCTCTGCTGTGTTCACCATACTCAGTCCGACGGTTCCAAAAGCCGAAAAGCACTCAAACAGCAGGTGCACCGGATCCTTTCCGGGTTCGGTATTTAAAAGAACAAAAAAACCGGTAAAGATAACTGCCAGGGAAAGCAGAATGATTACCAGCACCCGGGTCAGTGTGTCGGTGCCGATTTCCCGGTTACCGATCTCCACATTTTGCCGCCCCCGGATGAAGTCATACGCAGCTTTCACGGCCACGGCAAAAGTCGTCGTCTTGATCCCTCCCCCGGTTGAGGCAGGGGACGCACCGACCCACATCAGGAAGATCATCAGCAGAACCGTCGGGTAAGACCATTGGCTAATATCCACGATATTAAAACCCGCGGTACGGGAACTCACACTGCCGAAGAATGAAATCATCAGCTGATCAAATCCGGGCAACTGCTTCAGATGATTACGCTCCAAAAGATAATAGCTCAACGTCCCGAAAACCAGCAGCACAAGGGTGCTGACCAGTACGATCCGACCCGATACGGCGATCCCGCGCAGGCGGTGTCTGACTTTTGGCTTTTTTAGCAAGCCGGCTATAAGCCACGAAAGGTAGCGAAGCAGAACAATCAAAACGGGAAACCCGATCCCTCCTAAAATGATCAGTACCGAGATAATAAACTGCATCGGGTAGTTCGTACGCAGAACACTGCTTGCCAGCCCGTCGGGGACTGTTGAAAAGCCTGCATTGCAAAAAGCCGATATGGCATGAAACGCCGAAAAGAATGCCTTGTCTAATCCCGTACCGTCAATACTCAGATAAATCAGAAAAGCACCTGCAATCTCAAAAAAGAAGGTCACGCCGATGATCTGCATCAGTATCCGGAACAGGCCTGACATGGTTTTCGAAGAAATCAGTTCCCGGAGCAAAAGCCGGTCCTTGTATGAAGCGGAGCCAGTAAAAATATATCCGAAAAAGCCGGTAAAGGTCATAATGCCTAAGCCACCCAACTGAATCAGTGCCATGATAATGATCTTACCCAGGCCGGTATAGGCCGAAGCGGTATCAACAACCGTCAGTCCGGTCACACAAACGGCACTGACCGAAGTAAACAGGGCATCCAGATAAGACACCGGCTGAACGTGGGCATTGGGGAACATCAGCAAAACCGAGCCAATCAGGATCACTGCCAGGAAGCTCATCGCAAACAGCAGGGAGGGAACAATCTTCAGCGAATTGATCAGCCGGAATAAATAGGGTAATTCTGCAGCGATCAGGAAAACGGCGTAGGCATTCAGCAACAGAAAGTGATCGACCATCCAGGCTTTCGTTGATCCGTCAGCCGGCGTTCCGTTCATCATGGCCCCTGCGATCACAAGCCCCGAAACAAACAACCCGCCGTCAACGATCCACCGTATCTTTTTTCGCTTCTTCAGGATCAGAAACTCGGGCAGATACCTTGAAAGAAATAATCCCCACAACAGGTACTGAAAAAAATCGATTCCCAGGTATTCATTTCTTTCTGAAAAGCCAATATGAATTAAAATAAACAGCACATAAAGCAGCGAAAGAAACAGAAAAACCGGTTTCAGAAAAGCAACTGCGGCTGTGGCGAGAGACGCGAGGGAGTCTTCAAGCCTGAAGAGCTGTCTGGAAAATCGCTCTTTTATTTTATGATCGGAATCCGGAGTCATTCGTTAACTGGTCACATCATTTATACGGTGTTCTTATCCCGATTTTCTGCCTCTCAGGGAAAACCGGCGGGGACTTATCCCGACAGGCAGCGCAGCCGGCTAATTGATCCCAAAATACGGCTTTTTTGAATAAAAAAAGGCAGGATCCTCTCTTTCATGAAATAAATTTGATTGAACATTCACCGATAATTAACCATTATGTAACAGAATAATAACCACTTGCGACAGGTTTATAAGAACAACCTTATGCAAAAGAGTATTCGAAAACCAGATGTCTGTGTCATATCGGATGTTCATCTGGCAACCATGGCAAGCAAAGCCAAACTGCTGCTGAGCTACCTGAAATCGATCCAGCCCCGGATGCTGGTCCTGAACGGAGACATCATTGACTCCTGGCGCTTTAGCAGGAACTATTTTCCCAAACCGCATCTAAAGGTGATCCGCCGGCTGGTGAAAATGATCGAAAATGGTGTGCAGGTTATCTACGTCACCGACAATCATGACGATGTGCTCCGGAAGTTCAACCATATCCGCCTGGGCAGTTTCAGCATTGTTAACCAGTTAGAGATTACCACAGGAAATCAAAAGGTATGGATCTTTCATGGCGACGTGTTCGATCATATCATTCATCATTTCACCTGGCTGGCCCGGTTTGGGGCAGCAGCTTATGCCTGGCTCACCGGAGTAAACAGTGTCCTGAACATGGTGCTGAAACTATTTGGCGGCAAGGAAATGATCCTTTATAAATCGATGAAGGAACGCATTCTGAAAGAAAAAAAGGTACTTTCAAACTTTGAGCGTGCAGTTGCCAATGCAGCTGTAGCCAAAAAATCCGACCTGGTTATTTGCGGACATACGCATCTTCCTGCCGACAAAACGATCACGACAGAAAAAGGTACTGTGAGATATCTCAACTGCGGCGACTGGATTGAAAACGCCGTTGCCTTGCAAATCAGCTTTCCTGATCTCACCGCTCAAATTCTGGAGACGCTGCTGAGCCGCCACACCCGCCGGGAAGTGATCCCCGCCCGATAATCGGGGCTTGCTGTTAAAATGATCCTGACAATTCAAACAGATTAAGTTTTTCTTTTTTACTTTGCAATCAGATTAGCCGTTGAGGCCGGGAACCGGAAGACAAACGATTTCGTAAATGAGATAATGAGCAGATCCAAAATAACTATAAAAGAAATGGCCGAACGGCTGAAAGTTTCACCGTCGACCATTTCAAGAGCTTTGCAAAACCACCCGAGCATCGGGAAAAAAATGACCGCAGAGGTGCACAGAATGGCCAAAAAGCTGGGTTATTATCCCAATTCGGTGGCATCCAATCTTCGCCGGAACAAAACGAACCTGATCGGAGTGATCATTCCCAGGATCGATCGTTATTTTCAGTCGTCAGCCATTGCAGGCATTGAGGAAGTAGCAAGTAAAGCGGGATATTATGTAATCATTTTTCAATCAAATAATACCTATGAGCGGGAAAAAGAAAATGCCCGGATGTTACTTACCAGTCAGGCCGACGGCATCATCGCCTGTCTGGCCATGGAAACCAACAACTATGATCATTTGGCAGTTTTTAAGGCTCACCACATTCCCCTGGTTTTTTTCGACCGGGTATGCCACGAGATTGATACCCATAAAGTAATTATTGATGATTTTGCAGCATCCCAAAAAGCAACAGCACACCTCTTATCGACCGGCTGCCGTCGTATTGCCCATATAGCCGGGAATCAGCACATGTCTATTTTCCGGGACAGGCTAAGGGGATACCGGGAGGCGCTGAAAAGAAACCAGCTACCTGATGATGAGGAACTTATTTATTTAACCAACGACCTTACCCGGGAAGAGGGAGAAAAAGCGACACTCCGTTTCCTCAAAATGGCTGACCGTCCTGATGGCATTTTCTGCGCCAATGACACGAGCGCTATCAGCGCCATTCAAACGATCAAGAAAGCCGGACTCCGGGTGCCGGAAGATATTGCCCTGGTCGGTTTCAGCAATACACCACAGTCACTGATCATTGAACCCGCTCTGACTACCATCGACGATCATGCCTTCGAAATGGGACAGGCGGCAGCCCGATTGCTGATCCGTCAAATCGAAAAACCGGAAGAAGATCTGGCAACCGAAACAATCGTTATCCGCAATGATTTAATCGTAAGAGATTCGACAAAGCGATCAAAATCGTAATTTGCAGCAGGAAACAAAAAGAATTGTATGGATTTTATCTTGATCGGACTTGGCATCCTGTGTCTGATAATCGGTATACTGGGATGTATTCTTCCTGCTTTACCAGGGCCTCCTTTCAATTACGTGGCTCTTTTGCTGCTTCATTTTACTGCAAAGTATCATTTTTCAACCCGCTTTCTGCTTATATGGGCACTGATCACGGTTCTCGTGGTGGTGCTGGACTATGTGATCCCGGTTTGGGGAACAAAACAATTCGGCGGGAGCAGGCGGGGCGTATGGGGAAGTATTGCCGGACTGATCATCGGAATGTTCCTTTTTCCGCCTTTCGGCATCATCTTTGGACCAATAGCCGGAGCCATTCTTGCAGAATTATCGGGAGGGAAAAACCAGCGCGATGCGCTGAAAGCAGGATTGGGCTCCTTCATCGGCTTTCTGGCCGGAACCCTGCTGAAACTGATTGCTTCCGGTATGATGACCTGGTATTTTTTCGCAAAACTATTCTGAAAAAAGAAGAAAACAAAGCAACACAAGGTAATCCGGAACCAATCATTCCGGCTCTGTTGCAGAGCCATAGCCACCACTTATTTGAGAGGTACCCGATACATGCGGACGGCGAAATCCCAAAATAATTTACACAAACGATTGCGTAAGACCGAATTTATTCATTAAATTTGCTCGAACTGATATTCAAACAATAACTGAACGCATGAAACGAGCATGATTGTGCCAAACACAAACAGAAATGAAGACCCTGGCTATGCGGGTTCCATACGTCAATGTCCTCGAAAAAAGCAATGAAGTTTAGTGCGCAAATTATGCACAGTTAAATTGAAAACATATGAAATTTTTTACTGTCCTTATAGTCGTTCTTTTTGCAGAAGCCGGAGTTGTCGCCGGGCAGCCTGTGAATACCTTGTACGACAAGGCGGTCTCCGACTCTTTTTTGATTTTCTTCTCCCCTCCCGCTGAGTATAAGGACCGGTATGGTGATTTCCACTCCCCCCTGCGGTTTTATAACGGTGATTCGGTAAAAACGTCCCTTGACTGGCGGAAGAGGCGTAATGAGATCCTCACCCGCTGGAATGAACTGATGGGAAAGTGGCCTCCCCTGATCCGCAATCAGCAGGTCGAGTACCTGGATTCGGTGAAGCGGGAAAATTTCATGCAATATCACATCCGTTTCTACTGGCTGCCGGACGAGAAAACGGACGGTTATCTGCTCGTTCCTGAAAAGAAAGGTCACAAACCTGCAGTGATTACGATTTTTTATGAGCCGGAAACGGCTATTGGAGAAGGGGGAAAACCTTACCGTGATTTTGCTTATCAGCTCGCAAAGCGGGGTTTTATTACCTTATCTCTCGGTACACGTGAAGCTTCACAAAGGCAGGAATATTCGCTTTTTTATCCATCTGTTGAAAATTCATCAGTCCAGCCGTTGTCACTCCTGGCATACGCGGCAGCCAATGCCTGGCAGGTGCTGGCGCACACGAAAGGTGTCGATTCAACCCGTATTGGGATCATGGGGCATTCTTTTGGTGGTAAATGGGCTATGTTTGCCTCTTGCCTGTATGAAAAATTTGCCTGCGCCGTCTGGTCTGATCCGGGGATTGTGTTTGATGAGCCGCGTCCAAATGTCAATTACTGGGAGCCGTGGTACCTGGGCTACCACCCGAAGCCGTGGCGCCCGCGCGGACAAATTACCGCCGATAATCCGGCACGGGGGCTTTATCCCGGCTTAAGACGGGAAGGGTACGACCTCACTGAACTGCATGCGTTGATGGCTCCGCGGCCTTTCCTGGTTTCGGGAGGCTCAGAAGATCCTCCCGGGCGATGGGTGGCCCTGAATCATACGGTCAAGGTCAATCGTTTGCTGGGTTATGAAAACCGGGTTGCCATGACTAATCGCAAAGACCATTCACCCGATGAAGAGTCGAACGAACAGATCTATCAGTTTTTCACCCATTTTTTAGATCCGGGGCGATAAACAGAATTTAAAAAAGAATAAAAGCATTAAATTTCAGGAAAAAATGAACAATAACTTAAACGAACAACCAATATGATTAACAGACGAAACTTTATCAAATCAAGTGGCCTTGCCGGGGCTGGGATTGCATTCGGATCATCAGTACTGGCCGGTACCCCCGAACAAAAAAAGGTCGGGATTATTGGCCTCGACACCTCTCACAGTGTTGCTTTTACAAAAGCACTGAACGGGCCCTCTGCAAAAGACAGCTTTCCGGGCTACAAAATCGTCGCCGCTTATCCCCAGGGAAGCCTCGATATTCAGTCGAGCGTGGAACGCATCGATGGCTATACAAAAGAAGTTCAGCAGTATGGAGTGGAAATCGTCGATTCGATCGAAGCGCTTCTCAGCAAGGTCGATGTTGTCCTGCTCGAAACCAACGATGGCCGGCGTCATCTGGAGCAAGCCCTCCCCGTTTTGAAAGCAGGAAAAACCCTGTTTATCGACAAACCGGTTGCCGCAAAACTGTCGGATGCCCTCGCCATTTACAGGGCAGCAAAACAAGCCGGCGTACCGGTCTTTTCAGCTTCGTCGCTTCGTTACATCAAGGGGATGGAAGAGGTTTTAAAAGGCGCAGCCGGGAAAGTGCTCGGGGCCGAAGCATACAGCCCGTGTAAACTGGAGAAGACCCACACCGATTTCACCTGGTATGGGATTCATGGCGTGGAGACCCTCTTCACGGCAATGGGGACCGGATGTCAGACCGTTGTCCGCGTGCATACAGCCGATACCGATGTGGCAGTGGGGACATGGAACGACGGGAGGATCGGATCGTTCCGGGGGCTTCGGGCAGGAAAAACAGGATACGGGGGAACCATTTTTGGAGAAAAGGCCGTCATTACTCTGGGATCGTACAACGGGTATGACCCTTTGCTGCTTGAGATCGTCAAATTCTTCCGGACAGGTGTCAGTCCCGTTACGCCTGAAGAAACGATTGAAATAATGGCTTTTATGGAAGCGGCCGACGAGAGCAGGCGCAGAGGCGGCATTCCGGTATCTGTCAGGGAAGTCATGGAAAAAGCTGAGAAAGAAAGTAAAAAAGCATTAAAAATTTAACACTGCCGGACATCATGGAAAATAAAAGAAGAGACTTTATCAAAAAAACTGTCCTTGGAACTGCGGCCCTGTCATTTGGAGGCGTTTTGCAAGGATTCAGCGCCAGGAGCTATGGGAACATTATGGGCGCTAACGGGCGGATCAATGTCGGCGTTATGGGGGTCAACTCACGCGGTCTGGCTCTTGCGACGAACGTTGCCGGCCAGAAAAACTGTCATGTCATTTCCATCAGCGATGTGGATAGCAGGGCTGCA
>JBFXKJ010000122.1:0-11293 GCA_050173895.1 Mangrovibacterium sp.
TTGATGAAACACCGGTTTTCAGCTCATGAAAGGCCGTTTTTTCGTGGCGAAGTGAAATTTTTCAAAGCCACTTTTCCAATGCTTCGTTCAGGTAACGGTTTGCCGGGTATAGTGTGCGGCAGGCTTCAACCGAGTATTCGATGAAATTGCCATTCAGGATCTGCGTGTCGGTCAACGGAGTGGTGAATGTATACGACTTGTAGCAAAGCAGGTCAACATCTTTTGAATCCTTGTCAAAGCCCTTTGGAGCAGTTTTTAGTTTTTCTCCGATCATTTCCGGATAGAATTTCCGGAATGACTTATTTCCGGTAATCTCCCTGAACTCATCGGCATTGTCACGGATCTCCGTTCGCAATGCCTTGAGTGGAGCGGCTTCGGGACGCCAGATCCCGCCGGCGATCATCGAATTCCCGGGCTCAATGTGCAGATAATAGCCGGCCATCTCGCTTTTCCGGCCTCCTGCTGCAATGTAGCTTCCCATGTGTGTCTTGTAGGGACGTTTATCACTCGAAAAACGAACGTCGCGGTAAATCCGGAAAATGCATTCTTTCGGATCCATCAGCGGGACACGGGTATCAAATTTGTGGATTTCCTGGATCATCACACCGGTAAAGAAGAGCATCTGATCGAGGCTTTCTTTGTACAACGAATGATTGGCATTGAACCATTCTCTGTTATTGTTTTTATCCAATGCCGATAAAAATGTCATGAGTGTTTCCATATCGGTTTTTGTTTTGAAGTTCCGGTTTCCCGCAGCAGCGGAAGCACTAAAAGTATTAATTTTGTTGTGAACAATTTTAAAAATGGAAAAGTTTGCACTGATTGTTGCCGGAGGGAGCGGAACCCGCATGAATTCCGAAATTCCGAAACAATTTCTCGAATTGGCGGGCAAGCCTCTCTTGATGAGAACAATGGAGCGATTCGCTGAATTTGACAGGAAGATAGGTTTTGTATTGGTCCTGCCCGAAGCATACATGCGCTACTGGAAGGATCTTTGCAAGCAGCACCGGTTTGATATCCCGCACCAGCTTGTCGCCGGCGGGAAAAGCCGCTTTCAGTCGGTCAAAAGCGGACTGGCATTGCTGCCCAATGAAGGACTGGTCTTTATCCACGATGGTGTGCGGCCTTTTGTTTCCCTGCAGACCATTCGCAATTGTGAAGAAACCGCCGCAGAATACGGAAATGCGGTTCCGGTGATGCCGCTTACTGAGTCACTGCGTTTTCTCAGCGGGCAGATCAGCAGACATGTGGAGCGGGCTCAGTATGTACTGGTGCAGACACCGCAGACTTTTCAGCTAAGAACGATTCAGGACGCTTATCAAACCCCTGAAGCCAGCGAGTTTACCGATGATGCGTCCGTCTGCGAGGCGGTAGGAGAGCAGATCCGGCTGGTGGAGGGAAACGCCGAAAACATCAAAATAACCCGTCCCCTGGATTTTCGGATTGCCGAATTCCTTTTCCGGGAGGGAGACAGCCTCGTTCCTCGATAATTTCCCGGTGTTTACCGATTCCTGTATATTGATGAGGACGCGATGCAATAGTTTTGCAGGCTGAAAATTATTCATTTGTCTGTTGATGCGGACTCCTTCTGTCGGGATAACGGGAGAGGCCGGCAAAAGCAGAAGCAGGTACACAGAAAACGATTAAACAATGGTCAGAATGAAACTTTTTTTCCCGCTTATCCTGCTCCTTCTCACCGGTGGAGCAGGTAAAGCCCAGGATGCACTTCAATTCTCGCTGGCTGAAGCGAAGGAGTACGCCTTGAAGAATTCCTACGTGGTCAGAAACAGCGGACTTGACGTGGCATCCGCAAAAAAGAAAGTGTGGGAGACAATTGCAGACGGATTGCCGCAGATCGAGGGCTCGGCAGCCTATAATAATTATTTGAATCTGCCTACGCAGTTGATTCCCGGAGAATTTTTCGGACAACCCGCCGGTACCTATATCGAAGTTCAGTTTGGACAGGAATATGATTCCCGCTTTGGATTCACTGTTAATCAGCTTCTTTTCGATGGCTCCTATCTTGTCGGAGTGGGATCGGCAAAAATTTATCTCCAGTTAGCCGGCCAAAGCAAAGAGAAGACAGAGCTGGACATTTTGCATGCGGTTGAGCAGGCTTATTATTCCGTGCTGGTGGCTGAAGAGAACCTGGTGGTGATGAAGGAAAACCTGGCCAATTCGGAGAAGCTGGAAAGAGACTCCCGGATGATGTATCAAAACGGATTTGTTGAGGAGCAGGATGTGGATCAGACGAAGCTGTTGGTTCAAAAAGGAGAAAATGAGATCCTGAAAACACAGCGCGAGATCCGGGTGGCAAGAATGGTATTGAAGTACACCATGGGTGTGGATATGGATACGGAAGTTCGCTTAACCGACAAGCTGGCCAATTTTGTTGATCCGCTGCTTGCGGAGAAGGAAAAAGCTGCTTCCGGCTTCGATTACACTTCCCATATTGATTATCGCCTGTTGGACACCCAGCGCCAGGCCAACAAAAAGCTGCTGCTAAATGAGAAAGCGGGCTATCTTCCAAAGATCAGCGCTTTTTACGACTGGAATAAAACGGCCTACGGGAACAGTGCCAACCTGTTTAAGGACAATGTTCCCTGGTACAAATCGTCGATGTGGGGGATCAATGTTACCGTACCCATTTTTTCGTCCGGTCAGCGAATGGCCAAAGTGCGGCAGGCGGCCCTGGAACTTGAGAAAGCTGAAAATAATCAGAAACAGAGTATGCAGCAACTTCAGAAAGACTATCTCACTGCGGTGGGCGACATGCAAAGCTCGGTCGAACAGCTGAAAAATGACCAGGACAATAAACAGCTTGCAAAACGAATCTATGAGAAGACAGTGGTCAAATATAATAACGGAATAACAGGGAGTACCGATTTGTCGCAGACCGAAGGCCAGTACATCCAGGCACAGTCGGCATGGGTCAATTCAGTGATGCAGCTCCTCACTTCAAAAATTAATCTGGACAAAGCAACAGGAAAATAAAAACGAAGAATGAAAACACAAGCACGTACAGGCATACAGAAGACGACAAACAGGCTTTTTGCCGCGGTTTTGATCCTTGTTCTCGCTTCCTGCTCGGCAGGGCCCGATAACAGTATAGAGACCAAGCGCAAGCAACTTGCCGCAGACAAAAAGCAGTTACACGAGCTGGAAACAAAAATAGCCAAACTGGAAGCCGAGCTGGATTCATCGGCAAAAAAGGAATTTGTGAATGTGAAAACCCTGGAGATCATTCCCCGGCGGTTTGATCACTTTATTGAAGTGACCGGAAATGTGGAAGCAGACGAGGAGGTGAATGTGAGCCCGGAAAGTGCGGGTAAGATCATGGAGATTCTTGTCAGTGAAGGCGAGCACGTTCAAAAAGGAACCGTGATGGCACGGCTGAATACCGACATGCTCGACCGGAGTATGGAAGAAACCCGGATCAGCCTGGACCTGGCAAGCACAACTTTTGAACGGCAGAAAAACCTTTGGGATCAGAAGATCGGATCAGAGCTTCAGTTCCTGCAGGCAAAATCGAACAAGGAATCGCTCGAACGCCGGCTGGAAAGCCTGCAGGCACAGAAGGAAATGGCCGTGGTGAAGGCACCTGTCGACGGAGTGGTCGACGTGATCTTTCAAAAGAAAGGAGAGATCGGGAGTCCCCAGGTTCCCTTTGCAAAAGTTGTCAACATCCGAAGACTCAAGATATACGGAGATGTGGCTGAGAGCTATTTGACCAGTATCCGCAAGGGCGATCAGGTAGATATTCGTTTCCCTGCTGTTGGTAAAAACGTGAAGGCGCCAATCAGCCAGGTGGGAAATTATATCGATCCGAATAACCGCACCTTCCGCATCCGCATTGACATCACAAATGGCGATGGACTGATTAAACCCAATATGGTAGCTGTTTTGGGAATCAGGGACTATACCAGCGAATCGGCGGTTGTTATTCCGACTCTGCTCATCAAACAGGACTTTCGCGGAAGCTACCTCTACGTTGCCAAAGCAGCCGACGGCGGCTTTAAAGCAGAGAAGGTATACGTGAAAACGGGAATGACCAATAATAATATGACTGAAGTTTCTGAAGGACTTGAATCCGGAATGCGGGTAATTTCCGAAGGCTTTGACCAGGTGATCGACGGAACGGCCATCAGGATCTGATCGTTGTATATAAATGACCAAAAAAATAGTCATGGATAAAGCAAATCATCTTGACGCCAAAAATACGCACCGGAAGTTCGGACTTACGTATCTGGCGCTCAAAAACAAGACAACCGTATTTATTCTTACAGGCCTTCTTGTGTTTTTCGGCCTGTTTTCCTATAACCAGATGCCCCGGGAACTATTCCCTGAGATCGTGGTTCCGTATATTTTCATACAAACCCTCTATCCGGGAAATTCTCCGATCGATATTGAAAACCTGATCACCCGGCCCATTGAAAAAGAACTGAAGGGAATGCAGGGGGTCAAGGAAGTCTCCTCTGCATCGTATCAGGATGTCAGTATCATTATCGTGGAGTTCAACACCGATGTGCCGGTCAAAGTGGCCCTGCAGGATACGAAAGACCGCGTTGATAAAGCCAGGACCGAACTTCCGGAGGACCTCGACAAGGATCCCTTTGTGCAGGATCTGGACTTTTCTGAGTTCCCGATCATGAACGTAAACCTGTCGGGCGATTTCAGTATGCGTGACCTGAAGAAGTTCGCGGAAGACCTGCAGGATGAGTTTGAAGGCCTGAACGAGGTGTCGGAAGCACAGATCCGGGGGATCGATGAACGTGAAATACAGATCAATGTGGATCCCTATAAGCTGGATGCCAGCGGGATGACCTTTGAGGACATCGCCATGGCCATCCGGATGGAAAACCTGACCATTGGCGCCGGTGAATTCACCGCCGACAAGATCAGGCGGGTGATCCGCACCGAGGGTGACTACTCCAACATGGAGCAGATCCGCAATACCATTATCAAGGTAAATAACGGGAAACCGGTCTATATTCGCGACGTTGCCGAAGTGGTGGACGGGTATAAGGAAAAATCGACCATCTCCAGGCTGAATGAAAAGCCGGTGGTGACCCTTTCGGTGACCAAGAAGAGCGGCGAGAACATCCTTTCTGCTACCGATAAAATTCATCAGGTGATCAAAGAGCAGCAGGATAACGGATATCTGCCTAAAAATCTGGAGGTGGTCATTACGGATGATTTTTCCTATTACATCCGCGATCAGATCTCCAACCTGGAGAACAGCATCATCATGGGTATGCTCCTTGTCATTTTTATACTTTTTCTTTTTCTGGGTTTTAGAAATGCATTGTTCTCCGGCCTCTCCATTCCCATGTCGATGTTCCTGTCGTTTGTGATCATCCAGCAGTTGGGAATATCGCTGAACAATATGGTGCTGTTCGGGCTGATCCTGGCGCTGGGGATGCTGGTCGATAACTCGATCGTTGTGGTGGAGAATGTGTACCGGCTTTATTCGCAGGGGCATTCCCTCCTGCACGCGACAAAAAGAGGGGTGGGTGAAATCGCGGTGCCCATTATTGCCTCGACACTGACTACGCTGGCAGCCTTCTTCCCTCTGCTGATGTGGGAAGGCATCATGGGTGAGTTTATGAAGATCCTGCCGCAGACTCTGATCATCGTGCTGGCTTCGTCGCTGTTTGTGGCGCTGGTGCTGACGCCGCCTTTTATTGCCAATTACATGAAAGTTGACGATATCCGCACAAAAGTGAATAAAAGGAAAGCTGTAAAGGATAGTCTGATCCTGGCTTTGATTGCTATTCCCTTTTACCTGATCGCGATTTACTGGCTCGCTAATTTGCTGGTGGTCGCAGCCTTGCTTCTTCTGCTGAACATGATCGCTTTCAGGCCCATGGCACGGTGGTTTCAGACCCGTTTCCTCGTCTGGTTTGAAGGTTTGTACGAACGCCAGCTGAGGTCGGCGCTGACAGGTAAGATGCCCCTGGTCTATTTTTTCGGTACAGTTTTGTTGCTTGTTTTTTCACTGGTATTTTATGTGGCGGTGTCGCCAAAGGTGGTCTTTTTCCCCGAGTCGGACCCGCAGACCGTATATGTGACAACCGAGCTCCCTCTTGGAACTGCCATCGAACGGACCGATGAGGTGACCCGTGAAGTGGAAATGATCGTGGAAAAGACGCTTGACCCATACAAGCATATTGTGAAATCGGTGACAACGAACGTAGGGAACGGAAAGGCCGAAATGTTTGAACAGGCCGCCAGCCCAAACAAATCGCTGATATCGATCTCGTTTAAAGAGTACAAGCTGAGGGATGATATCAGTACCTCGGATATTATGGTCGAGCTGGCCGATAACCTGGATACGGTGATTGGCGCCAAAATATATGTGGAAAAAGAAGATGAAGGCCCGCCGGTGGGCGATCCGATCAACATTGAGATTTCCGGCGACGAGTTTGATCAGTTGCTGATGATCGCCAACGATGTGACCTCAAAGATCAATGACGACCGCATACCGGGAATTGAAGGGCTGGAAATGGATATCGACGTGAATCAGCCTGAAATGCTGGTAAAAATCGATCGCGAGAAGGCCCGCCTCTATGAGCTGTCGACTTCGGATGTGGCCATGGCAATGCGAAATGCATTGTACGGTTACGATGTGGGCGATTACAAGGAAGGCGAGGATGAATACGACATTTTTATCCGTTTGGGCGAGCAGTACCGCAACGACGTATCGACGCTGATGAACCAGCGGTTGGTGATCGATGAGCACAAGGTGCCTTTGTCGGCAGTGGCCAGCTTTCAGTATTCAACAACTTACGACAAGATCAGCCGGATCGATCATAAGCGGGTGATCACTGTTTCCTCGAACGTCATAGAAGGGTACAACGCCAATGAGATCAATGAACGGATCCGTCAGGTGATGGCCGATTATGACATTCCCCGGGGCTACAATATCTCTTATACAGGAGAGCAGGAGGAGCAGGCCGAGAGCAGCAGCTTCCTGATGTTTGCCCTTTTAGTCGCCCTGGCCATGATCACGCTGATCCTGGTGACGCAGTTCAACTCCTTTATCCGTCCGCTGATTATCATGACCACCGTGTTGTTCAGCACGATAGGCGTGTTTATCGGACTTGCGGTATTCAACATGGAGTTTGTGATCATCATGACCGGCATCGGGATCATCTCCCTGGCAGGGATCGTCGTCAACAACGGGATCGTGCTGGTCGACTACATTGACCTGACCCGGCAGCGCAAGCGGGAAGAATATGGCTTGTCGGACAAGGCTTTTCTCAAATCGGAAGATGAGATCGACAGTCTTGTGCACGCCGGTAAGACCAGGCTGCGGCCGGTATTGCTGACCGCGATCACCACCGTACTCGGGCTGGTCCCGCTTGCCGTGGGGCTGAATTTTGACTTCTTCACCCTCTTTAGTAGGTTTGAACCAAACTTCTATGTCGGAGGCGAAATGGTTGCATTCTGGGGTCCCATGTCGTGGACGGTCATCTTCGGACTGACCTTTGCCACCTTCCTGACCCTGATTATCTCTCCGGTGATGTATATGCTTACCATTAAGATCAACTACCGGATCAAGAGATGGACCGGGTCGGTTCCGTCCGACAGTATGCGATAGAAACAGGAAAGACAATGCATAAAAAAACCGGAAGGGATCCTTCCGGTTTTTTTTATTTCATCTCCGGCAATCCGTTATGGATGGCCGTTCTTTTTTTATTCTCCGCGCACGGCAGCAATACCCGGGAGCACTTTCCCTTCAAGGTATTCAAGCATGGCGCCGCCGGCTGTTGAAATATACGAAACGCCGTCGGCGATGCCGAACTTGTTGACTGCGGCAACTGAGTCGCCGCCTCCAACGAGCGTGAATGCGCCTTTTTTCGTTGCTTCGACCACGGCCTCACCAATTGCTTTGGTTCCGGCAGCAAATTTTTCCATTTCAAAGACCCCTGCAGGACCATTCCAGAGGACGGTCTTCGAGTTGCCGATCACTTCCTTGAATTTGGCAATGGTTTCAGGACCCACATCCAGTCCCATCCATCCTTCTTTGATATCGGTAGTCTTGCAGATCTCCGTATTGGCATCTTCCGAGAACTTGTCGGCTGCCACGCAATCGGAAGCGATCACCAGGTTCACGCCTTTTTCTTTTGCTTTTTTGATCACCGTCTTGGCCAGTTCCAGATAATCGTCCTCCACCAGCGAAGAACCAATATTTCCGCCCTGTGCTTTTACGAAGGTGAAGATCATCCCCCCGCCCACGATCAGGTTGTCGACCTTGTTCAGCATGTTTTCGATGATGGTGATCTTGGTAGAAACCTTTGCACCGCCCATAATGGCAGTCAGCGGGCGAACCGGGTTTGCAACAACTTTGTCAAGGCTGTTTACTTCACTTTCAACCAGGTAGCCGAACATCTTGTCGTCGGGGAAAAATTGTGCCATGACGGCAGTCGACGCATGCGCCCGATGGGCCGTTCCAAAGGCATCGTTAACCCAGCAGTCGCCCAACTCAGCAAGCTGGGATGAAAATTCAACATCCCCTTTTTCCTCTTCCTTGTGGAAACGGAGATTTTCGAGCAACAATACTTCGCCCGGCTTCAGCGAGTCGGCCATCGCTTTGACTTCTTTGCCCACGCAATCGGGTGCCAGCTGGACAGTCCTGCGCAGAAGCTTACTCAGGTGACTGACCAGGTGACGCATGGAGTATTTGTCTTCAGGTCCATTTTTCGGACGGCCGAAATGCGACATGATGATGGGCGATCCGCCTTCTTCAATCACCTTCTGAATGGTTGGCAGGGCGCCGCGGATCCTTGTATCATCGGTAATTTCGAAATTTTCATTCAGCGGGACGTTAAAATCCACGCGGATCAATGCCTTTTTTCCGGGGAAATTGTAATTTTCAATTGTCTGCATAATGGAATATTTTTAGTTTTGTTTTAATCAGTCGTTTCTTGCCTTCGGCAAAGCAGAAACATTTTTTAGCTTTGCTGACACAAACCCGAAACGTTTTTTAAATATACGTCCAAAGATAGGAAAAAGATAAGTTTCAACTGAAAGCCTTTCGGTCTGACGACGTTTTTTAATGATGTGGTAAAATAGTTTACACCCGCTGGTGCCTTTGAAAGGGAGCGGAATGTTGAATATCTTAAAGCACAGCTATGTTTTTTCGAGATGTGATCGGACAGGAAGCCGTTAAGGACAGAATGATACAATCGGTGAAGGAAGCCCGCGTAAGCCATGCGCAACTGCTTGCCGGTCCGGAAGGCTCGGGGAAGCTGGCTTTGGCGTTGGCATATGCGCAGTATCTGTCCTGTTCGGGAGAGAAGAGCAGCGATTCGTGTGGCGAATGCCCGTCGTGCAAAAAGTACAGGAAACTGATCCATCCCGATCTTCATTTTGTGTTTCCCGTAGTTAAAACGCCTAAATTCAAGGACCCGGTAAGCGATCATTTTATTGGCGAATGGAGGGAGATGATCTTTGCCGGTCCGTACTTCAACCTGGACGACTGGTTCGATTTTATCGGGGTGGAGAATGCCCAGGGAATGATCTATGCCAACGAGAGCAACGAGATCATGCGGAAGCTGAATCTGAAATCGTTCGAATCGGAATACAAGGTGATGATCATCTGGATGGCCGAAAAGATGAACGCCTCGTGTGCCAACAAGCTGTTGAAGATGATCGAAGAACCTCCGGTAAAGACATTGTTCCTCCTGATAGCCGAAAGTGAAGAGGAGATCATATCGACGATCCGGTCGAGGTGTCAACTGGTTAAGGTCCCGGGGATCGAACCGGGAGCCCTGTCCGCCGCATTGAAAGCCCGCGGAGTTCAGGACGGGAAGACGCTTGAAAATCTGGTGCACCTGAGCCGGGGTAATTACCGGAAGGCCTTGCGGCTCACGCAACGCGGGACGGACGAAAATGAGAATCTGGATCTTTTCAAAGATCTGATGCGCCTCAGCTACGGGCGCAAATTCCTTGACCTGTTTAAGTGGATTGAAGTTGTTTCGGGGATTGGAAGGGAAAAGCAGAAAAGCTTTTTGCAATATGCCCTGGGGCAGGTCCGGGAAAACTTTATATCCAATCTGAAGCGCCCGGAACTGGTGTTTATGGATGAAGATGAACAGTCGTTTTCATCCCGCTTTTCCCCTTTTATTAACGAACGCAATGTGATCACCATCGCAGAAGAATTGGAGAAGGCTTATGTCCATGTGGCCATGAACGGAAATCCCCGGATTATTTTCACCGACATGGCTCTGAAAATTGTCAAGCTGATCAGGAAATAGCTGTCGGCTTATAGCCATGAGCGATTAGCCGGTC
Organism: Mangrovibacterium sp.; assembly: GCA_050173895.1. Classification (GTDB taxonomy): domain Bacteria; phylum Bacteroidota; class Bacteroidia; order Bacteroidales; family Prolixibacteraceae; genus JBCFBK01. The sequence continues at coordinate 10,297 of JBFXKJ010000122.1, forward strand.
GCAGAGCCGGCCGGGCAAAAGCTAAAAGCTGAGAGTTCATAGCTTTTTAGCTAATATTATCTATTTTTGTAGTCATTTTAGTTGCCGGTTCGCCGGCAATAATTCAGTAATTATGGATAATCGATCGATCGAACGCGGATATTGCAATAAAGAAGCGGGCACCTGCTGCAAGCTGGAGGTTTACGACTGGCTGAGCGACGTGGAGCATATGGACGATCCGGAAGGGATCGTGGAGGTTCGCTTTAAGAACACCAGAAAGGATTATTTCAGGAATGTCAATAACCTGAAGCTGAAAGCCGGCGACCTGGTTGCGGTAGAGGCGAATCCGGGGCACGACATTGGCATTGTAAGCCTGGTTGGGGAATTGGTGAAACTCCAGATGAAAAAACATAAGGTGACCCTGATTAACGGGGAGATCCGTAAAATATACCGGAAAGCGAAAACTGCCGATCTGGACAAATGGAGGGAAGCCATGAGCCTGGAACACCAGACGATGATCCGCTCGAGGCAGATCGCGGCCGACCTGAAGCTCGACATGAAAATCGGCGATGTGGAGTACCAGGGAGACAAGACCAAAGCTATTTTTTATTATATCGCGGAGGGACGAGTCGATTTCAGACAACTCATCAAGGTTTTGGCCGAGACTTTTCGCATCCGCATCGAAATGAAACAAATCGGTGCGCGGCAGGAAGCCGGGCGGATTGGCGGTATCGGACCTTGTGGCCGTGAACTCTGTTGCGCAACCTGGATCGGGAACTTCGTTTCGGTGACGACCAATTCGGCGCGCTACCAGGAAATCTCGCTGAATCCGCAGAAACTTGCCGGACAATGCGGAAAGTTAAAGTGTTGCCTGAATTTTGAACTCGACTCGTATATTGACGCCCAAAGGGATTTCCCCTCGGCCAATATTCCACTCGAAACGGAACAGGGCCTGTTTCGTTTTATGAAAGCGGATATTTTCGGACGGCTCATGTATTATATCGAAGACGCAAAGAAC
>JBFXKJ010000123.1:0-11103 GCA_050173895.1 Mangrovibacterium sp.
GTATCCGGAAAAATTTATGGATACCTTCAGTAATTATGGTGCTTACCCAACCCTCAGATCGGTCTCTTTGGGCGTTAACCTTTCATTTTAATTTAAAAATCCGAACAACTATGAAATTCATAATAACAGACAGAAAAGTTTTGGGAGGATTGTTGTTATTTTCCCTTCTCACGGGCTGTGACGACCAGTTTCTGGTCGATAAACAAGACTTTAACGGGTTTAATGAAGAAATATACAGTGATATCGAGACAGCCCAGGCAAAAGTAGACTATGTGTACTACCTTTCCCTTCCGTCAGGTACAACAGGCGCTTCGGACGATTACACCAAAGCCACAGAGGAATTTGTCGGTTCAGCGGCCCAGACGCAGCTTTCTGAATTGACAAAAACCAATGTCAGTGATTATTTCTTTGGCAGTATGACCGGCGGGCCTTATGCCAAAATCCGGGAATGCAATATCTTTTTGGATAATATTGACAAGGGTACACTGACCGATGATCAGAAGAACCCGCTGAAGGCACAGATCTATTTTTGGAGGGCATGGCATTATTTTAACCTGGTGAAGACTTACGGCGGCGTTCCGATTGTATTGACTGCTCAAAATGCGATCCTGGGTAATGCTGAAGATACGGATTTAGCTGTTCAAAGGAGCAAAACGGCCGACTGTATCATGCAGATCATCGATGACCTTGATAAGGCAATTGCCCTGTTGCCCGGGACCTGGCCTGATTCCAACTGGGGACGGATTACCTCAGGCGCTGCAGCAGCATTCAAAGGACGGGTATTGCTCACTTATGCCAGTCCGCTGTTTAACCGTAACGATGAAGCATCGCGCTGGCAGGCTGCCTATGATGCGAACCTGGCTGCAAAGCAGTTGCTGGAGGCAAATGGTTTTGCACTGGCGAGCGGGAGCGGTAACCGGGCGCAAAACTGGGAGAAAATATTCGTGACCGCCAAAACAAGCGAAGCCATCATCACCGTATTGCACAACACGGTTACCACCGATTCTTACAAAAAGAACAACTCATGGGAGCAAAATTCCCGGCCAAAAGAGGCACAGGGCGGGGGCGGTTATGGTGCAACTGCAGAAATGGTCGATCTTTTCCCGATGAAAGACGGACAGAGACCGGGTATGAGCGCCTATGAATATGATCCATTGAAATTTTATAAAGACCGTGATCCCCGTTTCTACCGTACTTTTGCATTTAACGGAGTTGTGTGGCCCTATAAACAAAGCACGGGTTATACGGTATGGAGCTACCAGTGGTATAAAGATGAGGCAGCCTTTAATTCGGGAAAGGAAGGATCAGGTTTTGCTGAATATGCAGGCCACGTCAATACCGGCGTTTATGTCCGGAAAAGAACCAATCCTGACGCTGATTTCACGGCTGTCGATAAATTCTCCCGTTCGGCAAGTCCCTATATCGAGATGCGCTTTGCTGAAGTGGTACTGAACCTTGCCGAAGCGGCTGTAGGCGTGAATAAATTGAGTGAAGGATACGACGGATTAAAAGCAATCAGGGCGCGTGTGGGCATCCCGGCAGGCAGCGACGGAAATTATGGCGTGCCGGGTGGTCTGAGCAGGGATGGCTTATTCCGCGAAATCCTCTATGAGCGCCAGATTGAATTTGCCTATGAAGGGAAACGCTTTGAAGACATGAGGCGGTGGATGCTTTGGAACGATGATGCGGCCATTGGCAACAACACCTGCCAGCGCCTGGGAATTGAACCCTTTAACGGGAAACGTCACCACGGGTTGATTTTAGGGGTCAAAACATCGGTTTACAAATCAAGTTCATCGGGATTGTCAAAAGATGTATTCAATCCGGAAAGTCCAAGCTACAATGCCTCCCTGGTGACACGGGCCGGAATCAGCGTCAATCCAAGTGCTGCCGATGCCGCTTTTGAGGCGCAAATCGCATTATTGGATAATTTTTATGACACCAATCTGGCCCGTATTGAAAACGACCTGCTCGATCCGACGAATCCACGTTTTGAAGTCAGCTACCGCAGTAAATATTACTTTCTGGGCTTGAAGGAAAATGTGATGAAACAATCACCTTATCTGTTGCAGACAACAGGTTGGGACGATTACTACGGAAATCCGGGGACATTTGATCCCCTTGCCAATTAAAATAGTTGAACTGTGAGAGCCAAGACAGCTCTCACAGTTTTTTAAAAGAATACTGATAACATTTTAGCATGATGAAGATAAAAGTTTTTGCAGGGGTCTGTGCGCTGATCGCGATTGCGGGGGTGGGAACGGTACAGGCCCAGTACCCGACCATTCCGGAGAAAGATAAGAAAGCATCGGAGGATCTGATCAGTGAAACATACCGCTTATCCGAGCTTGCCTGGGAGAAGGCATGGCCTGTCGTTGAAAAAGAATCGGCAGCAGGACGTCCGTACATTCCATGGGCAGGGCGGCCCAGTGATCTGCCACAGGCCGATATACCGGCATTCCCCGGCGCGGAAGGCGGTGGCATGTTCAGCTTTGGCGGGCGTGCCGGAAAGGTGATCACGGTAACGAGCCTCGCTGATCATGGACCGGGAACCCTGCGCGAGGCCTGTGAAACAGGCGGCGCCCGGATCATCGTGTTCAATGTCTCGGGTATTATCCGGCTCGAACGCCCCATCATTGTCCGGGCTCCTTATGTGACCATTGCCGGGCAGACTGCTCCGGGCGACGGGATCTGCCTGGCAGGTGAAAGCTTCTGGATCAATACGCACGACGTGGTGATCCGCCACATGCGCTTTCGCCGGGGTGAAACATGGGTCGGGCGCCGCGATGATGCCATAGGCGGCAATCCGGTGGGCAACATCATGATCGACCACGTGTCGGCAAGCTGGGGACTCGACGAAAATATGTCGATCTACCGTCACATGTGGAACGAAGGAACCGGCAAACCTGACCTGAAGCTGCCCACGGTTAACATCACCATCCAGAATTCAATTTTCTCGGAGGCTCTGGATACCTGGAACCATTCTTTCGGCAGCACCCTGGGGGGCGAGAACTGCTCGTTCATCCGGAACCTGTGGGCCAACAACACCGGCAGGAACCCGTCGATTGGCTGGAACGGTACGTTCAACTTTGTCAACAACGTGATCTTTAACTGGATGCACCGCTCGGTCGACGGAGGCGACTATACAGCAAAATATAACATCATCAATAACTATTATAAGCCGGGCCTGGCAACCGACGTAGATAAGCCCGTCGGTCACCGCATCCTGAAGCCGGAATCCGGCCGCAGCACGCTGAAACAACGGGTTTACGGAAGAGCATACGTACACGGCAATATTGTTGAAGGAAACGAGAAGGTTACTGAAAACAATTGGGCCGGAGGAATTCAACTGGAAGATACCCCGGATCCCGATAACCGATACGCTGAAACGCTGCTGTCGGACAGCCTGGGAGAGTACCGTGACATGGTATACTGGCACCGTCCTTTCGATATGCCTTACCTGAAGATTATGCCTGCACGTGAAGCGTATCATCATGTGCTGGAAAACGCCGGTGCGACCTTGCCAAAACGCGATCCGGTCGATCAGCGGATTTCAAGGGTTGTGAAATCGGGGGTGATTGAATTCACAAAAAACGTCTCGCTCAAGGATGTTCCGCAGTTTGAGCACCGGCGGCAGCCTGTCGATTCATACAAAATCGGGATTATCACCGATATTTCGCAGGTTGGTGGTTATCCTGAATACAAAGGTGAGCCTTACGGCGATGCCGACAAGGATGGGATGCCCGATGCCTGGGAGAAGAAATACGGGCTGAACCCGAATGATGCGATGGATGCGAACGGCGACCTCAATGGAGATGGTTATACCAATATTGAAAAATATATCAACGGCATCGATCCGCTTAGCCGGATCAACTGGCAGGATTTAAGGAATAACTACGATACGCTGGCTGATAAGAAAGGCGGACTGTAAAAATGATCATTGGTTTAAGTTAATCTCACGGCCGGCAATCAGCTTAATTCTGGTTGCCGGTTATTTTGTTCATCGTCGGCAAACGGTATTCAGCGTTGATGTGTGAGAATATTCAGGTTGAGCGAAAGCAATCGGATTGGCCTGAAACTGTTACCCGGAAGAAACATTGTGGAGGCGAACAGGTTTTTTGTGACTTAAAAATTGTTGACAATTAAATTGAGAGAGTTTATGATGAAGCGAATAATCCTTCTGCTTGCGGTGCTTACAGGGTCGGCAGAATTGCATGCACAAAACGGCACGGTGTCGAAACAACGGGATGAAATCTATTGGAATGTGGTCAGCAAACGTGCTGAAAAAATTGTGAGCACGCTGGGCATTGCAGATTCCACCCGGTGGGAACGGGTGCGTAACCTGATCGCCAGGCAGTATTACGAACTGAATGGTATTCATGACCGGTGTAAGGCAGAACAAGGAAAACTGAAGGGAAAAGGCGGAAGCAGGGAACAAATCGAGGCTGAACTGAAAATATTACAGGCAAACGCTGACAATGAACTGATCGGTCTTCACAGGAATTTTTTGGAGGCACTGTCCGGGGAGCTTAGCCCGGAACAAACCGAAGGTGTCAAAAACGGAATGACCTACGGTGTGCTCCCAATCACATACGCAGGGTACCTGGATATGATACCCGAACTGAAGGAAGAAGAAAAACAGCAGATTCTGATTTGGCTAACCGAAGCACGGGAGCATGCCATGGACGCCGGCTCGTCGGAAGAAAAACACGGCTGGTTCGGAAAATACAAGGGACGGATCAATAATTACCTGTCATCAAGGGGCTATGATCTGAAAAAATACAGCGAGGCACGGGAAGCACGGATCAGGGAGGCACAGGCGAGCCATAAGCCGCTGCAGGTCACCCAAAACGGTGAACTGATTTATCGGGTCGATTCACTGGGAAGCCGGATCCCTGATTTTTCCTATGCCGGATACTGCGCCGCAGAAGAAGAAATCCCTTTTGTGCCGGTAAAAGTCAGGGTGCCGGTTCGCGATGGCGATGCGACAGCCGCCATACAGACCGCCATTGATCAGGTTGCATCGCTCCCTGCAGGGACGGATGGATTTAAAGGAGCTGTGTTGCTCGAAAAAGGAGTTCATCAGGTGTCCGGAAGTCTGCTTTTGAGGAGCCCGGGAGTGGTGCTGAGGGGCTGCGGAAGCGGCGAAGATGGCACGGTGCTGGAAGGCAGTGGAAAAAGCAGGGAAACCCTTGTCCGTATTTTGGGAGAAAACGACTGCCGCGAAACGCAGGTTGCAGAGATTACCGACCCATATGTACCGGTCAATGCTTTATCGTTTGAGGTGGATAACACCTCCGGACTGAAGCCAGGAGACCTGGTGGTCGTGCTCCGGCCATCGACGAAAGAGTGGATCAGTTTTACCGGAATGGAGGACTTCGGCGGCGAGACCGGATGGCTCGGATGGAAAGCCGGCGATCAGGATATCCGCTGGATCCGAACCGTCGTATCCGTTAGTGGAAATAAAATTACCCTGGATGCGCCGCTGACAACCGCGTTGGATAAAAAGTACGGAGGAGGAAAGCTCATTCGTGCCGAATGGCCGGGCAGGCTGCAAAAAACCGGAATTGAAAACATGCTGCTCCGGTCGGAATACGACCCGGGCAATCCAAAGGACGAAGAGCACCGCTGGATGGCGATTACCATTGAAAATACAGATGATGCCTGGGTGAGACAGGTCAATTTTGAACACTTTGCGGGCTCGGCTGTGGCTGTGTATGAGACCGGCAGGCGGATTACCATCGAAGACTGCAGGTCGCTTCAGCCGATATCGGAGGTGGGCGGACAGCGCCGGAATACTTTCTTCGTATCGGGAGGGCAGGTGCTGGTGCAGCGTTGCTATGCCGAGTACGGTTATCATGATTTCGCTGTCGGCGCCCTCGCACCGGGGCCCAATGCCTTTGTGCAGTGCGAATCGCATTTGCCGGATAACTACAGCGGAACGACCGGCAACTGGGCTTCGGGAGTTTTATTCGATGTGGTTAATGTTGATGGCCATGCCCTGGGCTTTCCCAACCGGGGGCCGGAAGGGTATGGGGCCGGCTGGACCGGCGCCAACTGCATGCTGTGGCAGTGCTCGGCGGCGCGTTTGGACAATCCTGCTCCTCCGGGAGCGATGAACTGGGCCTATGGGGCCTGGGCGCTGTTTAACGGAAATGGCTACTGGGAAGATCCAAACAACCATGTCCGGCCTCGGAGTTTATATTATGCCCAGTTGGAGGCACGCATAAAAGGGAGCAGCGAAAAGGCTCATCTTTTATTGACAGAAACCAATGGCACCAGCAGTCCGACGGTAGCTGAGGCAGCCGGGCTGAACCGCCTGGCCGCCCAGGCGGCACCGACCTTAAGCGACTGGATCGGCCAGGCAGTTCGGCGCAATCCGATCGATATTTCCGGTGAGGGTGCACCTTCCATTGACGACATCGGAATTCCCCGGTCATATCAGCCAACGCAGGCGCAGGCGATGAAAATTGAAAACGGCTGGCTGGTGCGTGGCAGCCGGGTGCTGACCGGCATGCGCCTTTCTGTTCCCTGGTGGAGCGGCAACATCAGGGCCCGCGGCCTGGCAGGGGCCCCTCCCGCTCTGACCCGCTTTGTGCCTGGCCGCACAGGAGCGGGTTACACCGACGACCTTGACCGGCTCACGGATACGATGCGTGAATCGAACCAGAGCGGTGTGGAGCAAAATTACGCCTTGTGGTACGACCGTCGGCGCGACGACCATGAACGGGTACGACGCATGGACGGCGACGTCTGGCCTCCATTTTATGAAGTTCCCTTTGCCCGTTCCGGCCAGGGACTGGCCTGGGACGGGCTCAGTAAGTATGATCTGACCAAATATAACCCCTGGTATTGGTCGAGGCTGAAGGAATTTGCCGGCCTGGCTGATCAGAAAGGACTCATCCTGCTGCACCAGAACTATTTTCAGCATAACATTCTGGAAGCCGGCGCGCACTGGGCTGACTTTGCCTGGCGAAGCGCAAACAACATCAACCGGACCGGTTTTCCCGAGCCGCCTCCCTATGCGGGCGACAAGCGGATCTTCATGGACGAACAGTTCTATGATGTGAGCCATCCCGTGCGCAGGGAACTGCACCGGGCTTATATCCGCCAATGCCTGGAAAATTTCAGAGGCAACAGCGGCGTGATCCAGCTCACCGGAGAAGAATATACCGGTCCGCTGCACTTTGTGCAATTCTGGCTCGATGTGATCGCCGAATGGGAAAAGGAAACCGGCGTGAATGTTCTCGCCGGATTAAGTGTCACCAAAGATGTGCAGGACGCCATTCTGGCTGATCCCCAACGGTCGGAAACCGTCGATGTGATCGATATCCGCCGGTGGGCATACCGCGACGACGGCAGCCTGTATGCACCTGAGGGAGGGCAGCACCTGGCTCCCCGTCAGCATGCACGGCTGGTCCAGCCGGGGAAGCGGTCGTTCGGTCAGGTGTGCCGCGCGGTGAGCGAATACCGGAAAGCGTGGCCGGAGAAGGCGGTGATCTACTCGGAGGGGCAGTACACCGGTTTTGCCTGGGCCGTGTTTATGGGCGGTGGCTCGCTGGCCCCGATCCCTCCTGTGGAGCAGCCCGGATTCACCGAAAAGGCTTCATCCATGCAACCTGCAGGAAATCCTGCGAAAGGCGTTTACATGCTGAAGAATCGTTCAGGTGAATCGATCATCTGGTTAAGCGGTGATTCACCTGAGGAAGCGGATCTTTCATTGGGAAAAGGAAGTTTTGTCCTTCACCGGATCGATCCGGCAACCGGCAAGACGATCGGTAAAGCGCAAAAGCTTTCCGAAGGAAAACTAATCCGGCTGAAGGTTTCCGGAGAAAAGCCCGAAATCATCTTCATAAGCCGGTAAGACATTAGGTATCCCTCATTTAGCCGGGCAAGGAACCAAAACCTAATCCTTTTTCATGAGAGTTAAAGCAGTCTTGGATAATCCTTGCCCGGAGATCCCATAATGATTGAAAATCTCGGTTTGCGAACCGGTGACGGTATCTTCATCGGGAATGCCAATGATCCTGAAGCGAACGCTGATCCCTTCCTGCATGAGCAGCGATGCGCAGGCTTCGCCCAGGCCGCCGTGCACGCTGTGTTCTTCGACCGTGATCACTGCTTTGCATTTTTTTGCCGTATCGATGACCGCCTGATGGTCCAGCGGTTTTAGGGTATGCATGCTGATCACTTCCGCAACGAAGCCTTCCTGTTGTAACAATAAGGCTGCTTCGTAAGCGGGAGCCACTGTTTCGCCGCAGGCAATGAAGGCGACGTCTTCTCCCTGACAAATTACCGAAGCTTTGCCGATTTCAAATTGCTTATCCGGGCGGGGAAGATCGGGCATCGGCTTTTTCCCGAATTTCAGAAAAACAGGAATATCCGAGTTTGCAGCGACCAACACGGCCTGCCGGGCTTCGAAATTATCGGCCGGAACAATAATCCGGATGTTGGGAATGGCCCTCAGAACGGCTGCATCGTGAAGCGAATGATGGGTTGATCCCAGTGCTCCGTAGCTGACCCCGGCACTGATACCCACTAACACCACCGGTTCGCGGGAATAAGCCACATCGTTTTTGATTTGCTCCAGCGAGCGGGTGGTCAGAAAGCAGGCCGGAGAAACCGCAAAGACCTTTTTCCCCGTTGAGGACAGTCCCGCAGCCACGCCCACCAGATTTTGCTCGGCGATGCCCACCTCGACCAATTGGCCGGGAAATTGTTCACCAAAGCCAGTCAGTTTTCCCGATCCCCGCGAGTCGCTGGTTACAGCCAGAATGTTTTTATTCTGCGTGGCAAGTTCAGCCATTGCTTCAGCGAATACATCCAGGTTCGCGCTGGCGGGTTTCAACAGGTCCGAAATCATATCTGGTTTTAAATTGTTTTGCTTCATTTTTGTTTGGTCATTTTTTAGTTCCCTGTCCGGATTCCTGATTCATTGCCGGCTCTCAGGTTATTTTCTTCCTGCTCCAGTTCCTGTAAGGCCTGCCGGTATTGTTCGTCGGTGGGTACGCCGTGATGCCATTTTTTTTGGTTTTCCATGAAGCTGACCCCTTTGCCTTTAATGGTGTTGGCAATGACGAGTGTGGGCTTGCCTTTCTGAACCGGGATTTGCCGGAATATAGTGCGGAGTTCGGAAATGGAATTTCCATTCACCTGAACAACTTTCCATCCGAAGGCCTCAAATTTGGCGTCGATGGGATAGGGGCTGCACACTTGCCGGTTCGTTCCTGAAATCTGCAGGCCGTTGTGATCGAGAATGGCGATCAGGTTATCAAGGCTGTGATGAGCGGCAAACATCGCCGCTTCCCAATTTGACCCTTCGGCCAGTTCGCCGTCGCCCAGTAAGGTGTAAACCCGGTAAGCGGTCTGATCTTTTTTCGCGCCCAAGGCGATCCCTGCACTCAGCGGCAAGCCATGTCCAAGCGCACCGGTGTTGAACTCGATCCCGTTAACCTTGCGGGTAGGATGGCCTAGGTAGCTGGATTGGTAACGGCACATGGTTTCCAGATCCGATTCGGGGAAAAATCCCTTGTCGGCAAGGATCACATACAGAGCTTCGACCGAATGCCCTTTGCTTTGAACGTAACGGTCCCTGTTCTTGTCCTGAAAGTTTTCAGGACCTACATGCAGCACATCATTGTAAAGCACATTCAGAATGTCTGTGCAGGAAAGACTTCCTCCGGTATGTCCGGCATTGGCCATTTTTATGTATTTCAGGAGCTTTATCCGGTATTCAACCGATTTCAACTGCAGCTCCTGATCGGTATAAGATCGTTTATTCATGTTTATACACATCCCATCCCAGGTAATTTCCGACGGCTTCTTCCAGAATTTCGGCCACCTGCCCCCGGACCATGGCGACGTGATGTTCAAAGCCGTTCCTGCACAGGTATTTCATTAGCTGTTGCAGGTTTGGAATTTCGCAGACAGCAATCCCCCCGTCCATTCCGTACGGGTCGTCTGTGATGATGCCTTCGCCCAGGTAGCTTTTGATCCGTCCGTTCCGGTCGTCGGTCGAAATCCGGAAATAGGTCATATCGCCGGCAGCAACTTTTCCTTTCACAGCTCCGAACGTATCCTCACTGCCCAAAACCGTTCCCAGCACATCGAGACTGCCGATCTCGATGTCGCTTTGGAAAAATGATTTCGGATAATTGCTGCAATGCGTGCAGACGACTTTGTTCCGTTCGGTGCCGAAGTTATTGTTCCAGTCAAGGATTGCAGAGGGTGTTCCTGCAGCAAGAGTCAACGCGTACATCGACACGGTACCGGCAATATCCACTTCACAGGCCGATGGCATCAGTTTTTCACCCATCATGCTCATGGTGACACAGGCAGCGCAGCCGTAATTCTTCTCGAGCGAATCCCAGCATTGCAGGGCAGAGATTTGAATATCGTTGTCGCGGATCCAGTTTTCAACGGCCAGACCGAAACGGGCCTGCCGGGCGATCTTGCCCGTTGAAACCGCAGCGCAACTGCCATAAGCCTGAATCGCTTCTGCTTTTTCGACGACGGCACGGTCACTTTCGCTGATCTTTTCGGCAGCAGCAATGATCTCGGACATATCGACCGGCACAACGGTTATCCCGTACTGCTGGAGCAGTTTTTCGCTGCAGCGCATAGTCTGAAATCCAATGGGGCGGGTGCCGATCGCACCGACCCGCAGATTGGAAAGTCCTTTCACCACCCGGCATATGCCGGCGAATTTCAGCAGATCGTTTCTGAACGCGTCACTGTTGAGGCTGTACGTGTGGAAAACAGTATCCGTAAACCGGATGCCGTATTGATAGAAATTGTTGCAAACCGATAGTTTTCCGCAAAAAGCGTCGCGCCTGCTTTTGACGTCGACCTTATCATTATCGTCGTCACAGGCCTGCACCAGGACAGGCACTTTCAGTCCCGACAGACTGATGGTGTTTACCACACCCAGTTCGTCGCCGAAATTGGGGAGAACAACGATGATGCCTTCAATTGTGTCGCTGTGCTGTTTAAAGAATTTCGCACATTTCACCGCATCAGCATATCCTTCAATATTCCCGGTGGGCGTCTCGTTCTCCGGCAGGATTACATACCCGAAGCCGGCCTGCGTAAGGATGTCCAGCA
>JBFXKJ010000124.1:0-11087 GCA_050173895.1 Mangrovibacterium sp.
TGACCGGAATAAAGAAGTAATTCCGGTGTTAATAACAACTCGAACCGTTGGTTTGGCGTTTTTCCCCACCTTTGTGTTAATTATAATGACACCGTTTGCGGATTTTGCTCCGTAAACAGCGGCAGAGCTGGCATCTTTTAAGACGTCGACACTCTCCACATCGTTGGGATTAATATCGTTTAAATCGCCATTGTAAATCACTCCATCCAGTACGATCAGCGGAGACGCTCCGGCTTTAAGCGTCCGTTGTCCTCTGATTTCGAGGGTTCCGCCGCCCTTGGCCGATGTAGTCATTCCGATGTTCAGTCCGGCTACGTTGCTGCGCAGAAGTTGCTGTATGGTCGATGGTGCCTCATTTTCCAATGCGGTGCTTTTTACCGAACCTACCGAGCCGGTCAAATCCTTTTTTCGTATTGTACCATAGCCGATCGCAACGACTTCCTCAATACCTACCGTCTCTTCCTGCATAATTACATTGATCAGAGATTGACCAGCCACGGCAATTTCCTGTGTCCTCATTCCCACAAAAGAAAAAACCAGTATCGCATCCGGAGTCACATTAGAAATGGAATAATTCCCCTCTGAGTCGCTAACTGTTCCCTGAATCATTCCTTTGATCACAACTGATACTCCTGGAAGAGCAACGCCAAAAGAATCTGCGACTTTTCCACTTATGGCTCTCGGTTGCTGCTGAAAAGTACCAAGCTTATTAACAGATGATAAAATGATCTGCCTTCCTGTTACTTCGTACAATATGCCAGTACCTTTAAGCGCTTCATCGAGAATCCTGGCGATTGACTCATCTTCAAACTTACCTGATATTCGTGTATTCACATCAATCTTACCGCTGTAAAAAAACCGGTACTCACTTTGATCTTCAATAGACTTTAAAAATTCCTCGATTCTTGTATTACTGGCCTCCAATGTCAATCTCGTTGTTTGCGAGTATGACTGGGAAGCCCAACCCCCGAGAATGGAACATAACAGAACAATAACAGTTAGTCTCATTTTAAGAAGAATTTGATAGACCAATGGCCTATGGCCGCTGGAACCTCGTTTTTTTTTCATACTTTTGAATGTTTGGTTTATTGATACTCGTTAATAAATCATCGAAGAAGGAAGCGGGAAGTGCTAGTTCCTGCTTCTCTTTTTTAGAGCCCTTGGCATTTAAGTAGGCGTAAGTTTTTCCATTTGATTTATTTTTAAGCTAAGATTTTACTCATTCCGCGCTGTTATCTTAATTAACCGCTCCTGGCTGTCATAGGAGTAGTTTACAGAAGCCGCTTTACAGACCATTTCCATGACCTCAGTCAACGTTTCATTCCTAACTGTACCCGTAAACCACAATTCTCCAAAATCGCTAGCGGAATATTCAATTCTTACATTATACCAGCGCTCAAGCCGGTCCATCATCGCAGGGAGAGGCTCCCTCTGAAAGATCAGTTTTCCTTCTTTCCATGACGTAAAAAGCTGGGTTTCTACCTTTCTTTTTATAAATTTCCCGTTTTCGATCCGTATCTGTTCACCGGGTGCCAATTCCCGGTCCTGTCGTTCACCTGTATCTGTTAAACTGACGGACCCCTTTTCCAGTGTTACGACAAAGTCATTATTTGGGTATGCGCGAACATTGAATGCCGTCCCCAGGACACTTATATTCCCATAATTAGTGCTTACCACGAAAGGGGACTTCGCTTTCACTACATCAAAAAAAGCTTCACCTTGCAACTTTACAATTCGCTGCCTCGAAAAGCGTCCGGAATACGTCAAGCTGGAACCTGAATTCAGCCATACCGTTGATCCGTCCGGTAATTGGAATTGAGTGCGGGCACCAAAAGGAATATTCACCGTTTGAAGGTTTATATTTTCATTTAACTGCTCAGTCTGATAGTAGAACCAAACGCCAGTTAACAGGAGTCCGATGACTAATATTGCTGCGACACGCAAAGCTACCGTATACAATTTTAGCTTCCTTCGCATCTGCGCTTCGTCTTCTAATGAGATGATTTTCCGGATTCTCTGCCATAAAAGAGGATTGGATTTCTCCGCATCAGGATCATTAAGGAAACGACTCCATTCGAACTCCATCCAATGAAAAACAGAAGTTGTATGTTTATCTTGTTTAAAGGCATCCGTGATCTCATTGAATTCATCAGGAGTTAAAACAGAGTGAATGTATTTCTTAAAAAGCCTCTCCATAATATTCTTTCTAATACAATTAATACACAGCAAAGAGAAGTATCCCTGGTGAAAAATGTGTTTTTTCTATTCCTGTGGAAATGGTAAGTTTCAGGAGTAATGAGAGAAAGATACCTATTTCAATTTTATATGAAAACACAAAAATAAAGAAGCGAGATAAATCCAAGAATCCTGAGCTTTTCCTTTATGTCAGTGATCGCTAGCCGAATATGATATTCCACCGTTTTTACAGTTATACTCAGTTTCTCTGCGATTTCTTTATGCGATAAGCCTTCGATCCGGCTCAATTTAAAGATTTCCTTTTGCCTTGGTGGTAATTGTTCGATCAAACTTTCCATTTCCCGTGCAAGCTCATCAAACTCGGTGGTTTCGAACGACAGATACTCTTTCCCAACGGCCGACCGAAAGATTTTGTCTTTGATTTTCTGATTATTTAAGCGGCTCCTAAGCTCATTCAGCAACAGATTTCTGGCAATCGTGAAGATATAGGAATTAAATGTATCAGCATTTGTTATATTATTTCTTTTCTTCCAAATTTTAACAAAAACCTCCTGGAGAATATCGTCAATTCCATCTTCGGATTTTAGGAATGCCTTTGAAAAGCTATATAATCGAGGATAATAATAATTAAACAACTCTTCCAACGCTGATTGATTATTATCAGTCAGTTCAGACAAAACTTTATCCAGGTTTGGTTTGTGTTTCATGCATCAGCGATAGGTTATACAAACATAGGAAAATACGTTTGTTCTTTTGCAAACTAAAAGCAATGATTTGATACAATCAGGTAATGGATAAGCGAGGATCGGCGTGCTGTCTTTGCCAATTAGATTGGTTGCCATCCGCTCATCCGGGTAGGATGGGCCTTATCAGAAATTTGTCATTCCGGTAGTTGACCTCTGGCAAATGAGACTGGCTATTTCTGATCCGGTACCCGATCGGTCCGATGCGCTTTGAACTGAACAGCGATTGCTTCCCGATCCGCTGTTTGCCGTTATTATTCGACAACGGCAGAATTCGCAGCCGGGATTTTGGAAAACGTGTGAAGAACCCTCAAACGAAATAAGCAGCGATAGCAAACTGCTGTTTTTCACATGGCCTCTTATTCTCCAAACCGGTAGCCAATCCCTGATTCTGTGAGCAACAGCCTTGGTTTTGAGGGATCGTCTTCAATTTTTTTTCTCAACTGAGCGACGAAAACCCGGAGGTATTGGGTTTGTTCCAGGTAGCCGTATCCCCAAACCTCCTTCAGAATGTATTGATGTGTGAGCACCCTGCCCTGGTTTTTGGCCAGCAGGGAAAGCAGGGAAAACTCCGTAGAGGTGAGCTTCAGCACTTCTTCACTTTTCTTTACCATGTGGTTTGCCAAATCGATCTGCAGCGTACCGACTTGCAGGAGGGGCTCATCTTCATTTTTTTCAGAAGATCTGATTGCTGCCCGGATGCGGGCAAGCAGTTCTCCGCTTCTGAACGGCTTTGTAAGGTAATCATTTGCGCCGTGGTCCAAAGCCCGGATAATTTCCTCCTCGGAACTGCGGACAGAGAGGATGATTACCGGTTTAAAATACCACTCCCGGAGCTTTTTTAAAATTTCCTGACCATCATTGTCCGGTAGCCCCAGATCAAGGATGACGAGAGAAGGATGATGGGTTGCCGCATCGATGAGGCCTTCACGTCCTGTTGATGAAAGGATGATCCGGTATCCGCTGGCCGACAGGGTAATCTCGAGCAGACGGCGGATCTGCAATTCGTCATCGATGATCAGTATAGTTTCGTCTGTACTCATGATAATTCAATCTTACCGGTCAGTTCGGAGGGGATCGTTATGGTAAAACAGGCTCCTCCCTCTTCCCGGTTTTCAACAGTTATAACTCCTTTATGGGCTTCAACAAAGCCTTTTACGATCGACAGGCCTAAGCCCAGTCCTCCGGACTTGTGATCAGTTCTGAAGAATTTCTTAAAGACATCTTGCAGGGTGCCGGGCGGAAATCCGGGACCCTGATCCCTGATGCTCATTATCAATTGGTTTTTTTCATGACGAACGTTGAGATGGATCATGGACGCGGGTGGAGCATGTTGTGAAGCATTATACAAAAGGTTATACAGCACCTGCTCCATCAATCCAAAGTCAATCCGCACCAGAGGCATGTCTTCAGGGATCATTGTTTCTACGGAAAAGGGCTTCAGTTCATCTTTCAAATCCGCGGTCACCTTATTGATCAGATCGCGGATATCGCACCAATCCGGGTGAACAGCAAATTGCCCGCTTTCCAGTCTGGACATGTTCAGCAGGTTCTCAATGAGGCGGTTCAACCGGACTGATGCGGTGAAGATCTCGTTGTACAGGACGGATCGGGTATTTTCGGAATGATGCCGGGCAAGCAACGTATCGGAAGCCCCAAGGATCGTGGCTACCGGTATTCGCAGTTCGTGCGAGATGGAGTTGAAGAGCGTTTTGTACAATCGGTCCGATTCGTCAAGGAAGCTGGCTTTACGGGCCAATTCTTCCAGAAATTCCCGTTCCAGGGCTCCTGCGATCAGCGTCAGGAAAGTGTTCCAGAACAGCATCTTTCCATCGCTGAAACGGTGTTCAGCCAGAATACCGGCAACACCGGGATTCAGCCTTGCTCCGCTTAAGGGATACCAGGTATACCGGCATGCGGGCAAAACAGAGGTGAACCTTCCGGTTGGCTGGGTTTGGCGGAAAGCCAGGATGGCTGCATCGGCTTCGCCGGGAGCAATGCCTGCGGTCTTGAGGCGGTCTGAAGTTAGAGAAAGCTCCTGATCATTCTTTTGTAACAGGAAGACTGGCTCTACCCGAAATTGTTTTCTGATCTCCCGTTCGGCAACCTGCAGGATCTCATCCGTCCTGCTGGCTTCGGAAAGTCCCCTGGTGAGCTGGAATAATGCATTTGTCCGTTCTTCCCGGCTCCGGGCAAGCCTTTCCTGCTTGCGGATCCTGGAGGTCAGAATGCCGTTCAGAAGCACGATAATAAAGAACATGGCGAACATCAGGATGTCTTCCGGTTTGTCGATATGAAAAGTGTAATGCGGAGGAATAAAAAGAAAATTCCAGACCAGCGAACTGAGTGTCGATGCCAGCAGAATAGGGCCCATGCGCATGAAAGTGGCCATAACCGACACTTCAAAAAGCAGGATAAATGAAACGATGTAGTAGCCCTGGGTGTTGGAAAGCGGAATACAGCATAACGCAGTTAAAGCAATGAGGGCGATAACCAGCAGGTAATGTGCTGCCGGTGAATGGATAATCGGTGAGAGGAGGCGTTTTATTTGGTAATGTTGTTCCATTCGCAGAAAATAAAGATCCCTATGGTTATCAAAGCTATTATATTTTTCCGGGATTTGTACCCCATATCAATCCTCTGATCAGGGCGAAAACCGGAATTATTTCAAGTCGCCCGCTCCACATCTGGAAAATATAGATCAATTCAAGCCCCCAGGGCATGCCCGGATCGGTAATACCCGACGAAAGTCCGACCGTGCCCTGGGCCGATCCCGATTCGAACAATGCGTCGGCAAAAGTAAAACTTCCTTCGGTATACAAGGCCCCCGCAACAGATGAACCAATGACAAGAAGAAAAAAGATAATTGCAAGCGCCGACGCCTTCGTGAATTCTTCATTCATTTCTTCAGGTAACATCACTTTACCGTTGAATTTCATTGATTTTACGGTGTAACGAGAAAGAAAAACCTTATTGACCTGCCACCGCAGTACTTTTTTGATCAGCAGTGCCCGGATCATTTTAATCCCGCCCACGGTTCCACCTGCTGCACCTCCAACGTACATCGCCGTACCAACAATAAACACGACCGATAACCAATCCCAATTCCCGATGTTGGATGTTTGCCATCCTGTGGTCGACATCGCACTGACAAACTGAAACACTCCCTCTCTGAAAGGTTCAGGCACAACATTTGCCCGGAAAAGCAGCAACGACTGGATGATACCGCCCGCCACAAAGGTGATCAGCAATGCACGCGTCTGAATATCTCTCCACCATTCATTGTATTTTCTTTTGTAAATGAGTTTGTAAAAGAAAGGAAGGGAAAAAGAACCCAGGATCATGGGCAGGAGATAAAGCATATCCATCGCCGGTGAATGGTAAGTGGCGATGCTGTCGTCGAGGGTGCTGAATCCTCCCGTCGATTGGCCGCACATGGCATGGTTAACTGAATCAAAGAGATTTTCAGTCAGCGGATAGTCGGGCAGGATCAGCCAGGTTCCTGCAAATAAATAGACGGCCGAAAAAGCAGTTACCAGGACATACACTTTCCAGATCCCTCTGGCTGTTTCGATTACTTTAGGTGTCAGCCGCTCTCCTGTTGTTTCGGAACCGTACAACAACATAGCCCCTCTCCCGGACGATTGTTTCAGGATTGCGAGCACGAGAACAATAAAACCCGCCCCTCCTGTCCACTGGGCGAGCGAACGGTAAAACAGAACACCTTTTCCTACAGAAGGTTCATGTACGGCCATGGAAAGGCCCGTCGTGGTATAAGCGCTCATACTTTCGAAAAAACAATGGAGAAAATTCCGGAAGTACAGGAGGCTTGAAGTGTCATACGAAGATCCTGAGGGGATCAGGCGGTTCATCACATCGACGGGAGTGATCCAGGCAATCAGGAAGAAGGGCAATCCTCCTGCCAGGGTAATGGCCAGCCAGCCAAAAGCCGCAACGACCAGTGCATGGTAATAACGAAGTTCTTCCGCCTGATAAAATCCCCGGTACAAGGCCAGGCCTGTGCAGGATATCATGAGTCCCGACAGCAAAAAACCCATCGCAGAATACCATTCCCGGTAAATCGCGGCGACCAGAGCGGGGACGATCACAACTATTCCCAGCGTAAGAAAAAGGCTTCCCGTTTGTTTCAGTACGATCTTGTATGTAGTCCTTTTCATTTGCTATCCTCCGGTTTTTGTCGGGCGGTGAAGCCTCCTTCATTCCCGAGGCAAAATTGAAGAGGATTTTATAAGCGCCATATAAAGAAAAAATACGTTCATATAAAGATTTTATAAAGACAGCTTATCCGGATCCGGCTTTACCTTCCCTGATCTTCGAGCATCAGCGGGAAAAATATAGAAGAGGCAGACAACGATTGACCTGCTTTCTTAATTCGTTAAAAATGGGTAGATTTGCTTGAATCGTTAACAAGCGGCGGTGCCGGAAATAAACGAGTAAAACTTTTCAAAAAGAAACCAAACTGATGAACAGGAAAACTACAGGATTAATCATTGCTTTTCTTCTGGTTGCTGCCTGTATCCAGGCAAAAGAGAATAAAGCATGGAAAAAAGATTACAAAAAGATCGAGCGTCACATTGTCGCTCCGGAATTTAAAGACGAAGTTTATAAGATCACCGACTTTGGGGCGGTACCCGGCGATCCGGTTTTTCTTAATCATCGCGCTATCAATGAGGCTATTGTTCAATGCAGTAGCAATGGTGGCGGTGTGGTCATGGTTCCGCAGGGTATCTGGCACTGTGGACCGATCACGCTCCTTGCGAATGTGAACCTGCATCTCGAAAAGGGAGCAACCTTACTATTTTCCACCGACCCCTCCCAATACCCATTAGTGCTGACCCGGTGGGAAGGAATGGATTGCTACAATTATCAGCCGCTGATTTATGCTTATGAACAGGACAATATTGGGATTACCGGCGAAGGAACGATCGATGGGGCGGGCGCAAACGAAAACTGGTGGAAAATGTGCGGTGCCCCGCGATTTGGCTGGACTGAAGGTGTAACTTCGCAAAAGATCGGACGCCCGCTTTTGAGTAAGTGGAACAATGCGGGCACTCCGGTCAAAGAACGTGTTTTAGGCGAAGGACACGGCATGAGACCTCAGTTGGTGAACCTGTATCGTTGCAACAATATCCTGGTGGAAGGGGTTTCCATGGTGAGGTCGCCGTTTTGGACATTGCATCCGCTGTTTTGCACGAACCTGACCGTCCGCAATGTCAGGTTCATTAACGACGGGCCCAACGGCGATGGCTGCGATCCTGAGTCATCCAGCTATGTACTGATCGAAAATTGTTACTTCGATACCGGTGACGACTGCATCGCCATAAAGTCGGGACGCAATCGAGATGGGCGCACAGCAAACGTTCCCAGCCAGAATATCATCGTGCGGAACTGCACGATGAAGAACGGCCACGGCGGCGTGGTGGTCGGAAGTGAGATCAGCGGCGGCTACCGGAACCTTTTTGTTGAAAACTGCAGAATGGACAGTCCCGAACTGGAAAGGGCCATTCGTATTAAAACCAGCAGCGCCCGCGGCGGCATCATCGAAGGCATTTACGTGCGCAATGTGGAAGTGGGGCAATGCAGAGAAGCAGTTCTAAAGATCAACCTGTTGTATGAACCGGCAGAGGAACGGCCCGAAGAGTTTTTCCCGACCGTTCGTGATGTATATCTTGAAAACGTGACGAGCAAAAAGAGTCGGTACGGGATCATGATCGTTGCGTATGAAGATCGGACCAATGTTTCCAATATTCACCTTACTGACTGCACATTTTCGTCGGTTGAACAGGAGGTCCGTGCAGATGGCAAAATTGAAGATTTGAAGCTGACGAATGTACTTATGAACGGGAAAACGGTGGAGCATTGAATCAGGGAAAACAATAAAGACAATTATTCTACTTGTAAAATGAGCATGTTGCGCTGTAATGCCCGAGTTTATGATGCTGATTTTTGGCAACATGGTATTTTCATACGACCTTAAAAACTAATTATTAAACCTATGAAGACTTTGAATTCTTTCAGCTGCCTTGTATTGATGCTTCTTTTGATTACCACCGGCTATGCTCAGGAGAAAATGCTTTGTGTTGGTCCCTTTTGGACGGAAGATGAAGCCAATTTGAAGATGAAGGAGTTTGCGGCTTTGTGGAATGATCGCGGATCATGGGAAAAGCGGGCAGCAATGATCAGGCAACATGTCATCGAAGGAATGAAACTGGATCAAATGCCCGACATCAAAGGAAATTTCAACGCACAGATCACCAAAACCCGGCAACTTGCCGGATACATCGTCGAAAATATCCGGATCGAAAGTTTTCCGGGCTTTTACATCACTGGAAATATTTACCGGCCCGTCGAAAGTTCCGGCAAAAATGCGGCGGTGCTTTGTCCTCACGGACACCTGCAGGATAAACGGTTGAAGGAAGATGTGCAATACCGGAGTGCGGTGCTGGCACGAATGGGGGCTGTTGTTTTTGCCTACGACATGGTCGGGCACGGCGATTCCCATCAGGTCGACTCACACCAAATGCCCATTGCCATGTTACTCCAGACATGGAACAGCAAAAGAGTACTTGAGTACCTGCTTTCACGTTCTGATGTAGACGCCACAAGAATCGGAATTACCGGCGGGTCCGGAGGAGGAACCCAAACTTTCCTGCTTACGGCAATTGACGACCGGATTACCACATCGGTTCCCTGTGTTCAGGTTTCCGCCCATTTTTTTGGAGGCTGTGTCTGTGAAAGCGGAATGCCTATTCATAAAAGTGAACATCATCAGACAAACAATGTTGAAATAGCAGCGCTGTGTGCTCCCCGTCCCATGTTGATCATTTCCGACGGAAACGATTGGACCAGGAATACGCCGAGAGTGGAGTATCCCTATATTCAACGGGTGTACGCCCTGTATGATGCAGAACACCGGGTCGAAAATGTTCACCTTCAGGCCGAAAAGCATGATTATGGTTATTCCAAAAGGGCCGCTATGTATAACTTTTTTGCTTACCATCTGAAATTGAATTCCGGTAAAGTAAGCTGGTCGCCAACAATAAGCGAGGAATTCGTCACGATTTTACCTCCTGATGAATTAAAGGTTTATACCAATGACAATCCAATGCCCAAAGATGCCCTGATGGGGAATGAGGCGATTATGAATTATTTACATCTGAAGTAATATTTTGACTGAAGCCGGGCGTTCAAGGACTGCGTAGTCGGAATATGGGCAAGAGCATCACTGGTAGTTGAGATAGACTTCCTCGCTGATCAGTTCAACTGCAGTTTGCAGTTCAGTTGTACTCCAATCCGCAAAATCAGAGAGCAGATACATCCTGATGGGTTTGTCTCCTTTGCGGTATGGAGGCTGCAGATAATGCGGGTCCACCACATCAAAGCTGTTTCGCCGGTAAAAGGCTATGCGGCGTGCACTCATTTCATCGGATGGCTTTTCGGCTTCAAGCAAGGTTTTTGCAGACCTGGCCCTTATTCGTTGCAGGGCCGTCGAGCCAATCTGGTTACCCCTCAGCTCAGGGAAGACGGCAAAATGTTCGATATAACCGAATCTGCTAAACTTCCACCAGATCATCAAGCCGGCAAGCTGGTCACCGGTATGGAGGGCAATGAAATTCATTTTTTCATGCCCGATCATTGCTTTCAGCTGATCTTCGGTCCGCCTTTCTTCAAAAGGGAAGCTGCCGGCATAAAGCTTTAGCAGGCAGCTTAACCGCTCATCTGCACCAGATGTTATCGGGATGAATTCCAGATCATTCATTTTTGTTGAACCGCTTTTTTCAGGGCTTCGATGGCCACAAACAAAACCCCGGCCTCGCCCCGGAAAGTGCCGGAGCCCTTTGGTTCGTTCCTTACCGAGTACCACTCGTAAAATCCTTTGTTTTTCATGACCCGGTCGGTCATCGGACAAAGCTGCTCATAAGCTTCTTCGATGAAACCGTGTTTGATGAGTTGGAGGATCATCCTCCCGCCAAACCAGGTCCAGTCACCTCCGTTTTGATAGCCATAAGGATACATGCCTTTGTTTTTAAAGAATCCCTCGGGATAAGGCGGATAAAGCGTCAGCCCGATGGTTGCTGCACCCGAAGCCTTCACATTGGCAATCATTTTTTCGAGTGAAATCCGGAT
>JBFXKJ010000125.1:0-11079 GCA_050173895.1 Mangrovibacterium sp.
CCGCCACCGATCTGGTCCTTCTGGACATCGACATGCCCGTAATGGATGGTATCAGAGCAGCAAACCTGGCCTTACAGAAGCAACCTGGTCTGAAAATCATTACCCTTTCCATGTACGGGGAAGAAGATTATTATTATAAGATGGTGGACGCAGGCGTCAAGGGCTTTCTGTTGAAGAACTCCGACATGACGGAAGTCCGGAATGCATTGGATGCAGTTTTTGAGGGAGGGAATTATTTCTCTTCCGAATTGCTGCAGACCCTTGTTAACAGCCTTAGAACCAGCAGCAAGCCGAAAGAGCACCATATGGATCTGTCCGATCGGGAAATCGAAATCCTGATCCTGATCTGTCAGGGACTTTCCAATCAGGAAATCGCGGAACAGTTATTTATTTCCAAGCGTACGGTCGACAAGCACCGGGCCAATATTCTGGAAAAGAGCCAGTGCAAAAATACGGCTCAACTGGTCATGTATGCGATCAAGAATCAATTGGTGGAGATATAAACAGCTCTTTGATCTTCATTTTTCGCCTTAACCATGCAGCCATATAAAGAAAGGGAATTGTTGACACGAGCGGACTTAACTGCTCGGAAACACCCGGTTCGTTGAATGAAAAGCAGACGCCGCCCGCTTCTTTTACATTCCTGATCAGCGCCTCCGTGCGATCGTCCCGCATGCCGGAGGGTTTAATGAAGAAGACGACCGATTTTTGTGCAGCTTCCTTCATCCCGTGGTCATACTGGGCCATCGGCATCGCGTGGAACGGACAACCGGTACTCTGCGTCAGTACCAGTGAAGCCTGCATGGCTGCGCCGGCGTTCGGCCCGGCTCCGAGAATATAAAATCCTTTGTATTTCCGCTTTTTCAGGAGCGAATAGATCTCTTTTCCCCATCTGTTTCCAAGTGAACGGTAGTCGGATTGATTTTTCCCCATTTGATTGATGGCCGGCCTGGGATCAAGGCCATGCCCCAGACAAAACGTCACCAGCGTATTGATGAAGGATCTGGATGAAGTGTATTTTTCATTGCCGGCAAACAGGTTGACACGCACGTCTGCTCCCGGATGGCTCCCCAGTGCACTGTCGGGATTGTTGACAATACACACGAATTTCTCAAACCTGTCTGCGCACCGGACGGTTTCAGCGCTTTCGCCCGACTGGGAGATCAGAACTGCCTTTTCAAACTGCTTCACATTTTCAAGATAATTAAAATACTCAGAGGCAAGTTCCGGATAGATCTTTGTGCTCAGGTAGCGCAACACCAGGGTTGCATAATAGGAGGACCCCATCGCCACGTAAGGCACTTTTTCAGGGAGGATCAATCCCTTATTCCGTTCATAACAGAGGGATGCCCAGCCGGCAATCTCATCTATTTCTTCTTCCACCTCACAGGTTTTTACAGGTTGATCTAATTTACCACATTTTATCCGGATCACCTAGCCTGCTATGTAAATTAACCGGCATATTTTGAGGCCAGGGAAAGCGCCTGACCTCCATAGGAGCCTCCGAACAATACGTAGTGGTTCAGCAGGTGATACAACTGATAAATCTCAATCCGTTGTTCCCATCCCGGTTCCAGCGGGAACGCATATTGGTAGGCATTCCAGGTACGGCCGGAAAAGCCGCCAAACAGCCTCATCATTCCCAATTCCATTTCGCGGTGGGCATAATATGCTGCAGGATCGATCAGGGCAGGCCCTCCTGTTGTGTACAGGTAATTTCCCGACCACAGATCGCCATGAATGAGCGAGGCGGGAGGCGATTCCGGCAGCAGGCCGGGCAGGCGTGAAATCAACCTTTCGAAGGTATTTAATTCCGGCGTATGGTAGCGCCCGCTCCGGCTCAGTTCATCAAGCAGAAACCGCAGCCGGTTCCGGATGAAGAAATCAGTCCATCGCTGGCTCCGCGAGTTCCTTTGAGGCGTTGATCCGCAGTAATTGTCGGCATCAAAACCAAAGCGGCTGCTCACAAAACGGTGCATCGACGCCAGTCCGCTGCCGAGTCTTTCGTCTTCCATGGGAATGTGCCCGGGAGACAGGTACTCCATGACGATATATCCCGGCCATTGTCCGGCTTCGGCAGCCAGGAACACCTTTGGAATAACCAGTTCGTCCCCGGCAGCCTTCCTCATTTCTGCCAATCCTTCCCCTTCCCGCAGAAACAGGTCGGGAGCAGAAGAAGTGTTCCACTTGATGAAGAAATCACCTCCACTTGTCTTCAGCTTCACAGCGGTGCTGATGCAACCTCCTCCGACCGGCTCCTGTCCCAGCAGTTTGATGTCGTTGCCAAGAACGCTTCGCAACTCCGATCCGATATGGTTAAAAAAAGATGCCTCCATGGAACAGACATTACAAACACAAGATAAAAGAAAAGATTAAAGAAAAAAAAAATCTGTCACGACGCTGTGCGCTGAACACCTCATCCCCTTTTTCGCAAAAAAAAGGCCATCTGCAAATGCAGACAGCCTCCTGTGTATTTCACCTGTACTTTTTGCTATTTTACTTTATCAACGATTGCTTTAAAGGCAGCCGGTTGATTCAGAGCTAAATCAGCCAGTACTTTCCGGTTAATCTCGATGTCATTTTTCTTTAATAAACCGATTAGCTGAGAATAACTCAATCCTTCCATGCGCGCAGCCGCATTAATACGCTGGATCCAAAGTGCGCGGAAGTTTCTTTTCTTGGTTTTCCGGTCACGGTAAGCATACTGCATCCCTTTTTCCCAGGTGTTTTTTGCTACCGTCCAGACATTTGCGCGGGCACCCCAATTACCTCTGGTCAACTTGAGGATTTTTTTTCTACGAGCCCGTGATGCTACGTGATTTACTGATCTTGGCATACTTTCATTTTTTTGATAATTCGCGTCCGGAACTAGCCGGATCTTTTGGCTGAATCATCTGGTTTTTAAACTCAAACTCTCTCTCTTTCGAAAAGGACTACTTCATCGCAAGCAGGAGCTTGACATTCTGCACGTCGGCTTTATCGACCAGGCCTGCATGTGTCAGGTTTCTTTTACGCTTGGTGCTTTTCTTGGTCAAAATGTGACTTTTAAAAGCATGCTTCCTTTTCAGCTTACCGGTGCCGGTTAATTGAAACCGTTTTTTTGCACCGGAATTTGTCTTCATCTTTGGCATCTTGTTCGTTTTAAATATCAAAGAACTTACTTCTTCTTTTTAGGTGAAATAAACATGGTCATTCTTTTTCCTTCCAATTGCGGCAATTGTTCCACCTTGCCGATTTCTTCAAGGGCCGTTGCAAATTTCAGCAACAATATTTCGCCCTGTTCTTTAAAGAGGATGGAGCGCCCTTTGAAAAAGACATAAGCTTTCACTTTTGCCCCTTCAGCCAAAAACTTTTCAGCATGGCGCAGTTTAAACTGAAAATCATGGTCGTCGGTATTTGGCCCGAAGCGGATTTCCTTTACCACAACTTTCACTGCTTTGGCCTTCATCTCTTTTTGTTTCTTCTTTTGCTGATAAAGAAACTTTTGATAATCGATGATCTTGCAAACAGGAGGATCGGCACTGGGAGAAATTTCAACCAGGTCCAGTTCTCGTTCTTCGGCCATGGCCAAAGCCGCTTTCAAAGGATAAACACCCTGGTTCTCTATATTTTCACCGACGAGCCGAACCTGAGGAACTCTGATGTGCTCATTAATCCTGTGCTGAGGGGCTGACTCTACTCTTGCTCCACCCCGGTATGGTCTTTTGACAGCGATAAGTATAACCTCCTATTCTTTTTAGTTCGTATAAAATGCTGATAATTGTTCTTTTATTTCTCCTTTAAGAAATTCGGCGAACTCTTCCATTGTCATTATTCCTTTATCTCCCTCACCTTGTTTTCTGACGGAAACCTGACCTGTCTCAGCTTCTTTTTCGCCCACAATCAACAAATAAGGGATGCGTTTCAATTCGTTATCCCTTATCTTACGGCCAATCTTTTCATTGCGCCCGTCAATCAAGCTGCGAATATCGGAATTATTTAGAAATTCTGAAACATTTTGGGCATATTCATTATATTTTTCACTGATCGGCAACACGACAGCCTGATCGGGTGTCAGCCACAAGGGGAATTTTCCTGCAGTGTGTTCAATCAGCACAGCCACAAAACGTTCCATTGACCCGAAAGGAGCACGGTGGATCATCACCGGGCGGTGACGTTTGTCATCGGCACCGATATATTCCAGTTCAAAGCGTTCAGGCAGGTTGTAGTCGACCTGGATCGTACCAAGTTGCCAGCTTCGTCCAAGCGCATCCTTGACCATGAAATCGAGCTTCGGACCGTAAAAAGCAGCTTCACCCAGAACCGTCACTGTTTTTAACCCTTTCTCGGCGGCTGCTTCGATAATAGCCGTTTCTGCCTTTTCCCAGTTTTCGACTGAGCCAATATACTTTTCCGGTTTCTCCGGATCACGCAGGGAAATCTGTGCCGTGTAGTCCTTCAGCCCCATCGCGTTAAATATGATGAAGACAATGTCAATCACCTTTTTAAACTCATCTTTGATCTGATCCTGGCGACAGAACAGGTGGGCATCGTCCTGGGTAAATCCGCGCACCCGGGTCAGACCATGCAACTCGCCGCTTTGTTCGTACCGGTACACGGTGCCGAATTCGGCCATCCTGACCGGAAGATCTTTATAGGAACGCGGCTTGGAAGCATAGATCTCACAATGGTGCGGACAATTCATCGGTTTAAGCATGTACTCCTCTCCTTCCTCCGGTGTTTTGATCGTCTGGAAAGAATCGGCGCCATATTTTTGAAAATGTCCGGAGGTTTTATAAAGATCGACATTCCCGATATGCGGGGTCATCACCTGTTCATAGCCGAACTTTCGCTGTACCTTCTTCAGAAAATCCTCCAACTGTAACCGGAGTTGGGTTCCTTTTGGCAGCCACAGGGGCAATCCCTGTCCCACGCGCTGCGAGAAAGTAAACAGTTCCATTTCCTTGCCGATCTTGCGATGATCCCGTTTTTTGGCCTCTTCCATCAGGATCAGGTATTCCTCCAGCATCTTCTGCTTTGGGAACGTCACCCCATAAACCCGGGTCAGCATTTTGTTCTTTTCATTACCCCGCCAATAAGCTCCGGCGATGGAAGTCAGTTTAACGGCCTTCAAATAGCCGGTATTCGGCAGATGCGGCCCGCGGCAAAGATCGGTGAAATTTCCCTGGTTGTACAGCGTGATGGTGCCGTCGGCCAGTTCTCCGATCAGTTCCAGCTTGAGCGGATCCTGCTTTTCAGCAAACATACTGAGTGCATCTGCTTTCGATATTTCACTGCGGACAATTTCATTCCGTTCGCGCGAAAGCTCCAGCATTTTTTTCTCGATCTTTTCAAGATCCTTCTCCGAAAGCTGAACCCCTTCAGGAAGGTCAATATCATAATAGAAACCCGTGTCGACCGTCGGTCCGATACCGAATTTGGTGCCGGGATAGTAGAATTCAATGGCTTCGGCCATCAGGTGGGCCGACGAATGCCAGAATGTTTCCTTGCCTTCCCTGTCGTCCCACGTGAACAGCCTGATCGTTGCGTCTGCGTGAATGGGCCTTTTCAGATCCCACACTTCTCCGTTTACCAAAATCGCAAGAACGTCTTTTGCCAAACGGCTGCTGATGGCTTGAGCAATATCCAGGCCGGTCACTCCCGATTCAAACTCCCGGATACTTTTGTCAGGAAGAGTTATTTTAATCATCTGTCTGTAATTAGTGTACTTTTTTCAGGCTGCAAAGATAATTATTATTAACCTGACGGTACTGTTTTTGTTGATTTTTTCAGTATTCATTGCGCATTTGGAATAATAAAAAGCCGGTGGCTTGTCTGCACTGCAGGCAAGCCACCGGCTTCAGGCAAACTGATCCGGTCACTGCTTAAACGACAGGTCAATCATAGCGGAATCCAAGGGCAATGCCGGCATTATAAGAAGTATATTCCATCTTGTTAACCGAGCCGTACAGGCTGAAAAAGGCAAGCTTCAGCCGGAAACCTGCACTCAGTGAAACGTTCGATGTTTCAAACTCAAGCGTCACCGGATCAACCTCCGCGTATATTTCAGAATGTCCGTTCTGATAGCGCGCAAAGGGATACGTTCCTTTCAGGTCCACATCCGACTTGCTGGTACTGTGCCCTGCGCTGGCGTACAGTGTAAGGACACTCATCTTTTTTGACAACATCAGGCCATAACCGGAAGTCCTGGTTTTGATCATTAACATTTGATCACCCTGATGATTGTATGTCACCTGCGACATGGCAACAAACTCATCGTTATAATCGTCGGCCGTAAACTCAAGGCCCGCATCTGCATTGATTTTTGAAAAATTCCCGTAAACCGATGCATCAAACGGCAGCAGTTTCAGTCCGGGAATCCAACGCATAAAATTATGCTTAAACCCCAGTCCCAGCATGTCGAAACTGATCTCGTCGTCTTCTCCTTTGTTAAAGGTCTGTTCAGGAACGTAGCGGAGTGAAATGTCGGTGTGAGGCAACAGCCCGGCCGTGATCTGTGCCATGGGCACCGGAACCCAGTCGAAACCGGAGCCCTGAGGCAAGTCAAACTCTAACGTTCCGTCAGCGTTTGTGGGATCCAGAACGACTTTCATCCTCGGCCCGTCTTCTTCCTTGCCGGCAACCGTCGGAGCGTACTCACTCCCCGAAACCAGGAAAGTATGTTCCAGACCCAGTTCATTTACATTGAAGGTTTGCTGTGAAGATGGTATCCGGATGGCGCTGACATTCACTGCCAGATCGATCCCGAACAGCTTGTGCGTGGCGGCGCTGTTGTACCAGCCGTTGTTCAGGCCATCTCCCAGCGCAAGGGCGTACGGATTAATATAGGCGCCAATGAGCTTTGAGGCATCGCCCGGTCCTGCCTGAATAAACCCGACAACATCCGATTGCGCATACGACACTCCCTGAAAAAAAAGGAGCACTGCAAAAAGAATGACATTTTTCTTCATAAGTATAAAGTTAGGTTTTTCTTCCGCGGAATATAACATCCGGGCGATGGCTTTCGGCCGGTCCCTGGCTGTCAACTCCCTTTCCTTGTTGATATTTCGGAATA
Source organism: Mangrovibacterium sp. (assembly GCA_050173895.1). Lineage (GTDB taxonomy): Bacteria > Bacteroidota > Bacteroidia > Bacteroidales > Prolixibacteraceae > JBCFBK01. The sequence goes on from JBFXKJ010000125.1 coordinate 7,055, forward strand.
AAATTAAGCAAATGGAATAATATTCGGTGTGTTGAGACGATTTTAATTTCAATCATCGGGAAAAATTGACAAACATTTTGCCTTTTTGTTGAAGAAAATTTTAAATTTTGGACTTTCATAAAATTTAAAAAATCAGTTATGCGAATTTTATTTATTCTGTTCATTCTTTGCCGGATGCTCATTTCGCCTGTTGCCGCCCAGCAAAGAATTACCCTGGAAGATGTGGTGGCCAAAAACACCTTTAAAGAGGAAACAATTGAAGGGTTGAGATCGATGAATGACGGCTTGCATTACACCACCCTGGAAGAGGGGACAAAGATCACGAAATACAGCTATAAGAACGGAGAAAAAGTGGCGGTGGTCTTTGACCTTTCTCAGGTCGAAAAAGCGCCCATAAAACATTTCTCCGCCTACGAATTCAGCGACGATGAAACAAAGATCCTGCTTACGACCGCCAAAATGCCGGTGTATCGCCGTTCATTCACCGCAGAATACTATATCTGGAATTCGCTGACCAAAGAGCTGACCGAACTTTCGGGGAAAGGCCGGCAGCAGGCAGCCACTTTTTCGCCCGACGGGGAGCGGGTGGCATTTGTCCGCGATAACAATATTTTTATTAAAAGCCTCAAATTTGGAACGGAAAGCCAGGTAACCACCGACGGACGAAAAAACGGGATCATCAACGGAATCCCCGACTGGGTTTATGAAGAGGAATTCTCGTACGACAAAGCATTCGCCTGGTCGCCCGACTCCAAATTTCTGGCCTACACCCGCTTTGATGAGTCGGCCGTGAAAGAATTTCCCATGATGCTGTTTAAAGGCCGGGAGCCTGAGCTGAACGGGAACGAACTGTATCCGTCGGTTAAAGCGTTTAAGTATCCAAAGGCGGGTGAAAAAAACTCGCTGGTCAGTGTACACGTTTATGAAATAAAGTCAAAGACAAAGATTAAGGTTGACACCGGCGAAGAGGAAGATGTGTATATTCCGCGTATCAAATGGACAGCCGACGGTGAAGAACTTGCCGTGATGCGCCTTAACCGCCGCCAGAACGAGCTGAATGTGCTTTTGGCCAATCCTTATACGGGCGACAGCCGGCTGTTTTATACCGAAAAGAATGAGCGCTATGTGGCGGAGGAATTTTTGAACGATTTTATCTTCCTGCCTTCGAACGACTATTTTATCGTCAACAGTGAACGCAGCGGTTATTCACATCTTTATCTGTACAACCGGCAGGGATTCCCTGTCAGACAACTGACCGACGGAAAATTTGATGTCACCGGATTTTACGGGTATGACAATAAGAGGAAGATTTTTTATTACCAGGCAGCCAAAGAATCCCCCCTGAGAAGGGAGATCTATTATACCAGTCTGGACGGTAAAAAGCAAGGCCGGCTTTCGGATAAGGAGGGTGAAAACAAGGCAGAATTCAGCAAAGGTTTTCAGTATTACATCAATACGTATACGAATGCCGGCAGCCCCAAACAGGTAAGCCTGCATTCGAGTGACGGTAAGCAGATTCGTATGCTGGAAGAGAACAGCGCATTGAGGGCCCGGGCAGCCGGCTACCAGTTAAGCCGGAAAGAATTTTTCACCTTCACCACAGGCAACGGAATTGTTCTGCACGGCTGGATGCTGAAACCTGCCGGATTTAATCCGGGCAAAAAGTACCCCGTGGTCATGACCCAGTACAGCGGTCCCAATTCTCAGGAAGTAACCGATACCTGGTCGGTATCATGGGAACACTATCTTGCACAGGAAGGTTTTCTGGTTGCCTGCGTTGACCCAAGGGGCACGGCCGCCCGGGGAGAGGATTTCCGGAAAGCCACCTACCTCCAGCTCGGAAAACTCGAATCGGACGATTTGATCGAAGCTGCCCGCTACCTGGGATCACTGCCTTATGCCGACAAAAGCCGGATCGGCATCTGGGGATGGAGCTTCGGCGGGTTTACCACCTTGCTGTGCATGGAAAAAGGAGGAGACATCTTTAAAGCCGGCATTGCCGTTGCGCCTGTCACTGATTATAAATTTTATGACTCCGTTTATACCGAACGTTATATGCGCAGACCCTTCGAAAACCCGGAAGGTTATGATGACAACTCGGCGCTGAAAAACTCTGCGGGAATTAAAGGAAAACTGTTGATCATACACGGGTCGGCCGATGATAACGTGCATCTGCAGAACACGATGGAATTGACCGAAGCCATGGTCCAGGCCGGAGTTCCCTTCGAAATGGCCATCTACACCAACCGGAACCACGGTATCTACGGAGGTAATACGCGGATGCACCTCTATCAGAAAATGACCGATTTTCTGAAGGCCAACCTTTAATCAGGAGGTTTATTTTTTATCCGGCACAGGGATCATGAGTTGACGCTCACGATCCCTGTTTTTTTATCCGCAAGCAGATCGCCGGCCTTGTCGTCTGCAGCCATCCTTTTCAATACCTCTTCCATGAGCCTGTTTTGATAGGGAGACAAGGTTTTGTCCTTTTTGCGGACAAAGGAAAAACCAAGCGGTGAGAAGGCCTCAAATTCCCGGATGAAATCCCTGCTGAAGAAACGGTCGTTGGTCACAACGGCGCCAATCAAAAATAAATCGATGCTTCTTTTCATCAGCGCCTTAAATTCCGGCAAACGGGGCGACCTGATCCGGTCGGCAAATGCAAGCACCTTCAGCCCCAGAAAATAGGTCCGGTTCAAAAGGAGATCAAGTTTCTCTTTCCCGGCTGCCCTGGAAAAGACCGTCATCAGCGAATCATCAAAGTCACTGCCCGAGTCCTGGAGATCGTCCAGCAATTGCAGGTAGGCCCCGTAGCAATAGAAAAATTCCTCCTCTTCCCTGCTCATTTCACCTAATACAAGATAACCATCGGCAATCACCGACATGCCCCCTTTATGGGCGCAAATGGAAAATATATCCTGCTCCGAAAGGGATCCCGACAGCAAAGCGATGCTCCGGGTCTGCGCTTCATGAATGCCGAGAAGACTCTGGTAAACTTTTGGGAAATCCATTCTTGGCCACTCGCCTTCTATCAGGCTAACCATGCGGAAAATCTTTTCCTCATGCCTGTTCATGGGGAGAACAGCTTCGCCGGCCAGTCTTCTGCCAAACCGCAGACAAAACTCCTGTTTTTGCCGGGATGTGACCGCCGGATCGTCGAGATAATTGTCGGTGTACGGATATAACATGCTGTACGCAAATACCGAGGCGGTTAGCCGGACCGGGCGGTTCATCAGGAACTGCAGTCCGTTCATGATCCACACGTTGCGCATAGCCTGGAACAGATCAGGAAAGCTGATCCCGGGATCTGACTGTCTGGCAGCATGAACAAAACCGGTCGTCGACTTCATCATCCCTTCCGAAAACATAACTTCCAAAAGCTGGTCCGGGTAACCGGCTATATCTTTAAAGAAATCCACAAGCAGCCTGATAAGCCGAAACTGAACGGCCGGTGCCATTCCCTCTTCCCTCCTTTCGTCCAGTTCCTTTTTCATTCCCAACTGAAAAGCATTAAACCGGACTTCCCTTAATTTCTTTTCTTCCGGCTCCACCCTCGGTATATCTGAAGGAAAACGATCGGAGCTCTCGTTCCACATACGGGCAAACTGCAAAGAATAGTCCATAATTTTATTGGTTTGTGAAAGCCTGTTACACTTGTCTTTTTAGAGATCTGTACGGGACAGGGATCTCATTTTAAGTTACAAAGAGATCAATAAAATATGACAGTTCCTGCATTATTCCGATGAACCTCCCTTTTTTGACGGTAAACATCCGTAAAAAAATCGCCTTCCGGGAAGAAAAAAAATTGCAGAGGGTGGTTGGCAGTATAAAATTTTTCTATATTTGCATCGCCTTAGCAGAAAGGACGGGCTTAAGCAGACTAAAGGGTCGGTACCAGCTTAAGCTTCGAAAATAGAAAGAATGCCCAGATGGCGGAATTGGTAGACGCACTAGTTTCAGGGACTAGCGTTCGCAAGGACGTGCAGGTTCGAGTCCTGTTCTGGGCACATTTTATGATCGCAATT
>JBFXKJ010000126.1:0-11037 GCA_050173895.1 Mangrovibacterium sp.
ATCCCACATGTGCAGGACGATATTACGCATGGTGGGGATGCGGTAAGGCGGGAGTTCCAGTACAAAGGGAGCTGCTTTATTGCGAAATATCGTCTTACTGAAGAGCTGAGACATCAGCAGGGCAATGAATATTCCCGTAAAATAAATCGCAGCAAGAATCAATGCCTTCGCAGCCGGAAAGAATGCAGAAATGAAAAGAATATACACGGGTAAGCGGGCACTGCACGACATAAAAGGTATAATCATCATTGTCAGCAGACGATCCCCGCGGCTGCGCAAGGCCCGTGTCCCCATTACAGCCGGAACGTTACAGCCGAATCCCATCACCATGGGAATAAAGGATCGTCCGTGCAACCCAAAGAAATGCATGATCTTATCCATAATAAAGGCCGCCCTGGCCATATAGCCCGAGTCTTCCATAAACGAAATAAAAAGAAACAGGATCAGAATATTGGGAAGAAACACAAGAACGCTCCCGGTCCCGTCAATAATCCCGTTGATGAGCAGATCGCGGAGCATGCCTTCAGGCATCATTCCGGAAATAACACCGCCAAACCAGTGGATCATCGAGTCAATCCAGACCATGGGATATTCCCCCAGCTTAAATGTTGCAAAGAATGCAAAGCCGATCAGGACCAGAAACACCGGCATTCCCCATAGCGGGTGGGTTAACAAATGGTCGATCTTTTCAGAGCGTGACTTATCTGAATTCACTTTGGGTTTGTAGGTCTCTTTTAATGCACCGGCTATAAACCCGTATTTGGCATCGATGACGGCGGTTTCACTGTCTTCCCCGAAAAATGATTCCAGACGCCGGCATTCTTCTTCTGCCGTGTCTTTAATTTCTTCAAAGTTGGAATACCGGGAAAGGGTCGAAAGCACCTGCGGATCATGTTCAAGCAACTTAACCGAAATAAAACGCGACGAGAACTTGTCAGTCACCGGCTTATTTTTCCTTACCTTCGCCCGAATCCTCCGGACCGACTTTTCAATTTCCGTTCCATAGTTAATGTGAATATGCCGTACGACAGGATCGCGGTCTTCATATACATCGATCACCTTCCGCAGGAGCTCATCAAGCCCTCTTCCTCTGGAGCTTACCGTCGGCATAATCGGTATCCCGGCGAGCCTTCCCAGCTTTCCGTGATCGAAGCGATCGCCCTTGTGAAGCATCTCATCATACATGTTGAGGGCACAGATAACCTTGATATCCATATCAATGAGTTGAGTGGTCAGATAAAGATTCCGTTCAAGATTGGTCGCATCCAACACATTGAGCACAATATCGGGAGTCTCCCGGCAGATATAATTGCGAACGTAAATTTCTTCGGGCGAGTACGCAGTAAGTGAATAGGTACCGGGCAAATCAATCAGTTTGAAACGATAGCCAAAGCGGTCAAAGCCGGCAGTCTTGGCATCGACTGTCACTCCGCTGTAATTGCCCACATGCTCACGTGAGCCCGACAACACATTAAACAGGGTCGTTTTTCCGCAGTTCGGATTACCAACCAGGGCAACATGGATTATCCTCCCCCTTTCATTTGCTGAATGCTTCAAATCAGAGAGATCGATAACCCCCTGATACGCAGGTGATGCTTTCTCAAGCCCGGCTTCCGAAAACGACACCACTTCGATCAGGCTTGCTTCAGACCTTCTGAGGGTGATGTTGTAATCCATGATCCGAAATTCAATGGGTCCCTTAAAAGGCGTATTTTTGACCACTTTTATTTCCTTGCCCTTTATAAAGCCCATTTCCGTAATTCTCTTCCGGAAAGAACCATGCCCCAGTACTTTGGTAATAATGACAACTTCATTATTTTTAACCTCAGAAAGCCTCACTTTTATTTCCCTTTCGCGTGCTGATTGAACAAAAAACAACCGACAAAGATATCCAACTTTTTAAAATAACTTTAAAAAATATAAAAAAGCCTCGTATTCACTGCTCTTTCCTTTATCTTTGTACATTCAGAAAGCAACATGGAAGATAACAACAATTTAAAAAAAATACAGGAAGCAATCGACTCCCTGCCCGATAATTTCAGTATCCTGGAGGAGAGCATAGATGTTAATCTTCAGATCGAATATTTCGATTTTACCAAAGACAAACGGAACAATCAAAAAATCGAAGATTTTGCCGCAGCCGAACAGCAATTAAATGACCCGTCTGAAAAACCAGCCAAAAAAAAGCATTTGCTGGTTCAGCTTGCCGGGCATGATCAGGTGGAAGCATTCAGAATTATCGAGCGGTTTCACAAAAAGTCCAAGGGAAAACTCCGAAAATGGGCTGTGCTCGCCCTTCAGGAAAGCCGCATGATCCTTCAAAGCTCACTGCTGGGAGAACAACAGGTTTTCATTTCAACGGGACTTGGTGGAAAAGGGAAAAACATCCGCTATTTCATCGCACTGATGAAAAAGGACCGGCAGACTCCGTTTAGCGAAACCCAGGCCAGGATCATCCGGACCGAATTCCAATACTTTTTGAAGACCAGTGAAGGAGAACTCGAGCAGATCCGATTTGAAGACGAGTTTGCTCTCGGTTCATTTCTGTTCCCGCTGAAGAAAAATCTGCAGGATATCTTCCGTTCGTTTATTGAAGAGTGCAATCAGTATGGTGATTTTTTGCATGAAGATGTCATCATCACCAATGTGAAAACCCTCTCCGTCGATGAAGTCCGGAATTTTCTGAAACAAAATGCCGACGAAACAGAGGAGAAGGAGTAGCGTTTAACAGACCACAGCAGGCTTCGCTTCCACGGCTGCAGCCATCGGAAAAAGGCAGGCTGTTGGTTAAAGTTGGTTAAATCAAGTAAATAAAAAATATGGAAAAGAAAAAAGTCAATATGGCTGTTCAGGTACTTCCTCAGGCAAAAGGAAGAAACAGTTATGATCTGGTCGATGAAGCGATCCGCGAAATTGATGCCTCCGGCCTCAGGTATAAGGTTTGTCCGTTCGAGACGGTCGTTGAAGGTGATCTGGATACTTTAATGGCTCTGGTGAAGCGCATCCATCAAGCCCTTGAAAAAAACGGAACCGAAAAACTCATGACCTATATCAAAATTCAGACTGATTTTCAAAATGATGTGACTATCGATGATAAAATGCAAAAATATGAGGAATAAAAATCAGATTTTTTATTTGATGATTGTCACATAAAAAACTATATTTGCAGCGCTTTTGCACTGGCCCCGTAGCTTAATGGATAGAGCATCTGACTACGGATCAGAAGGTTGGGGGTTCGAGTCTCTCCGGGGTCACATTCAGAAAAAAGAGCGGCAACTTAAATGAAGTTGCCGCTCTTTTGTTGTCCCAAAAAGTTTTAAAAGCTCCTTCAGGGTCAACCTTGTAATTTAGCGAAATACATAGCAAAAGAACGGTACAAAAAGTGAGTCCATTTTCCAAAAGGAACAATAATTAAAGCCCATTGCACCAGTACAATCAGATGGAAAAGGTACATCCAGTTGTTTGCTTCCAGCAAGTTTATATCAATAAAAAGGCGTACCATGAAGGCAGACAAGCCCATCAGAAGAAGCCAGATCACAAAAAACCAATCCGAAGGCTGCGAATGGACGCTGACTTGTTTACTCTTTTTAATGCGGCTTAACACGAAATCGAAAGTAACGGCAAAAATGATAAGGCTTTCGATATATCCCAGCACGATTACAAATATACTTGTGGTGCCAAACCAGTCGAGCGCTACCGTTGTGAAAAGCAGGGCCAGATATCCGATAACCAGAATAAAATGCTCGAACCAACGGACCTGGTTATCGTCGCAACCCAGCGCCCGTTTTTGGGTAAACATGTGAATAAACAACTCGCCTGCACTTTTAAAATAAGTCTTCAACGGAACTTTAGTCCCTGGTTTCAGGATCGTCAGATACCACATTCGGATGAGGTTGGGAACCAAAATAATCAGAAAAACTGCGCTAACGGCCAGCATTTCGAAATAATGTCCATAGTGCATGGTTACATCGAGGTTAAAGCTGTTGTATGCGCTAAAACCAATAACCAGCGCTGCCGTCGCGATAAAAGCGAGAATACTGGCGGGAAGCGACTTATAAAGGAGCCCCGACAATCCGGTCCAATCGTACTTCGAAGTAAGCCAGCGGCGAAGCGACATCATTAATTCGCCTGGATCTGCTGTTTTTGGGCACATCATGCTACATTCGCCACAATAATAACAAAGCCAGGGCTTTAACGACGATTTAATTTCATCCTCCAGTCCCAGCACGCTGTACCGTACCATCTCGCGGGGAAATGAGCTCTCTTCGGTTGAGAGGGAACAAACAGCCGTGCAGTTTCCACAATTGTAACAGGCATTAAAATCGAATGCCCCATATTTTTTCAGTTCTTTTGAAAATTCAGGATTTATCTTAGCCATTACGCTTTTATTTTATAATAAAAATAGGCATCGTCATCATCAATCTCACCGGTTTCTACAAAGCCAAACTTAAGCAGTGACATCAGGTAAAACATGACCTCGCTGGCCGGTAGCTTCAACTTTCCTGCCAGTTGCGGAACGGTCATATCTTCTTCTTTCAGCGCTGCCAGAATCGCTTTCTTCATTTGATTGAATTTTTTCAGGTTTTCTTTCACTACAGGCGAAACTTCCCGTTTTTCCCGGAGGTATTTTGCTGTTTTTCCTTTTTCAACTTCCATGTTCAACATTTTACTATTCATCCGAACAATTCATTACAATAAATTCAAACTCAACATCAGCCCTGCGCCAATGCGTCTATCATACTTTCAATTTCGCTGTTCGAATAGGCGATCAGGTCGATGGCGTCGGTTGGACAAACCGGGAGGCACATACCGCAACCTTTACAAACCGAATTGTTAATGGAGGCAATTTCTTTCCCATCAACCTGCACCATTCTTATTGCGTCGTATGGGCATGCTTCTGAGCAGGCGTTGCACCAGTTACATTTGTCCTTATCGATTTCGGCCACGATAGGCTCCAGGTCGAGCTGGCCTTTGCTGATGTAGGAATATGATTTTGCGGCTGCCGACAAGGCGGAGTTAACCGACTCCATTACATTTTTTGGCCCCTGGCATGTTCCGGCAATGGTAATCCCGTCAATAACCGTCTCTACCGGGCGAAGTTTCATATGTATTTCGTTGAAAAACTTGTCGCGTCCCTTGGGAAGTTTAAACAGGTTTCCCACAGAATTATCAGCACGAGGCACCATCCCTGTAACCAAAACAACCAAATCGGCCTCTACTTCAATTTCTTTATTGTTTGTCAGAATATCGTTTATCCTGACAATGGTTTTATTTCCTTCCCTGCTTACCACGGGAAGCGCATCTTCATAAGACTGGAGATAAATGTCGCCCATCTTTGACGATTCGGAATACAAAGCTTCCTGCTTCCCATAAGTGCGGATACCCCGGTTAAAATGGTAGTTCTGAATATCGCCGAATTTCTTTTTGGCATGAATGGCTGCATGAATGGTAGACGTACAGCAATAACGCGAACAATATTTATTCTCCCCTTCGGGCTGCCGGCTTCCGACACAATAAATATAGGCGATATTCCTGATCTCCTTTCCTTTGTATATCAATTTTTTATCGCTGAAGGCAACGATCCGTTTAAACTGAGGCAGTGTAACCACGTTATCGATTAATTCGTAGCCAAACTCGCCTTCTTCAGGCATATAAGGATCGAATCCGGTAGCCATTAGAACAGAACCCACGTGGATGTTCACCGTCTCTTCCTGTTGGGTGAAATCGACACTCTTACAAACTTTCTCACATTCACCACAGCGGGTGCAATTTTCAATATCGATAACCGGTAATTGCGGGTTTTCTCCCGGATAGTTGTTGTAGATTGCTTTCCGTGCAGTGATATTAAAATTAAACGCGTCGGAAACAGCAACAGGACAAGCTTCGATAGCCTTTTTCAGGTTTTCCGGATCGCAATTTTCCCTGATGTAACGGGGCTTAACTTTTACTTTCAAATGAAAATCACCGATACTTCCCGACGAGTGGATTACTTCAGCATTGGTGAATATGGTAATGTTTTTGCGCTCCCTTATTGTTTTGTAAAGACGGGTGCCCAGGTCTTTCCCGGTTTCATTGGAAGTAAAAAGCACGTCCCACTGGGCAATACGTCCGCCGGTATAAGGTTCCCGTTCAATCAGATACACCGGACAATTCATGTTTGAAAGTTCAATGGCTGCGCGCATACCGGCAACACCGCCGCCAATAACCGCCACCGCTTTTTCCGAAGGAATATTAATTGGTTCGAGCGACTCGGCAAAACGTACTTTGGCAATGGCTGCCTTTACCAAATGAATTGCTTTTTCGGTTGCGCCAGCTTTATCGTCGGAATGGGCCCAGGATGCCTGTTCGCGGATGTTGGCATGTACATAATTGTACTTGTTTAAGCCTGCGCGTTCTGTAACTGCCCTAAAAGTAACCAGGTGTAGCTTTGGTGAGCACGAAGCTACTACCACGCCATCAAGGTCATTGCTTTTGATGTCATTCACCATTTCCTTCTGATTGGAATCGGCACAGGCAAACATGGTTGTTTTTGCCAGGTAGATTCCATCTTCATTTTCAATTTCTTTCCTGACCTTTTCAACATCAACATAATCGGAGATGTTGCCTCCGCAATGGCAAATATATACGCCTATTTTTTTCTTCATTTCTTCCGGATTAAATAACTGATCGTTTCGGATGAAGCTGCCCCGGCAGAGAGGATTGAATCCGGAATATCCATAGGACCGGAAGCTGTTCCGGCCACGAATACGCCTTCAATGCTCGTTCTTGCAGGACTTGCAAGTATATCTTCCTGTTGGACAAACTTGTAGGGATCGAGTTTTAATTTTTCTTCAGGGAAAAAGCTTGCTGTATCCTGATTTGCCTGAACGCCTACTGAAAGAATGACCATGTCGTGTTCGGCTTCCTGAACTTTTCCCTTATTTATATCTTCGTAGCGAAGCACCATGTTCCCATTACTTTTTTCGGTAATTTTCCCAATTTTACCTTTCACAAATTCAACTCCCATTCCCTTGGCCTGTTCATAAAACTCCTCGAACCCTTTGCCGAATGAGCGGATATTCAGATAGTAAATAGTCACATCGGCCATTGGCAAGGCTCCCATTATCAACTGGGCTTGCTTGATGGAATACATACAACAGATTTGTGAACATATCGGATTGCCCACACTTTCGTCGCGCGAGCCAGTGCACAGAACATATGCAATATTGTCGGGCATTTTGCCGTCGCTGGGGCGTAAAATGGCATTGAACGGACGGGTTGGAGCGAGTTGCCGTTCCATTTGCATGGAGGTAATTACATTTTTATAAAGTCCGAAGCCATAACGGGGCATCAGGGTAGGATCGAACAATTTAAATCCGGTAGCAAGAACCACAGCCCTGGCAGAAATCAGGTATTCTTCCGTTTCCATTGAAAAATCGATGCAGCTGGTCGGGCAGGCTTTTTCACAGGCTCCGCATAAGGTGCAGTTTTCAATGTCAATTGCTGCGACCCGGGGGCTTGCAATACTGAAGGGAATATATGCTGCTTTCCGGCCAATCAGGTTGAACTGGTATTGGTCTGCTACGTTTACAGGACAAGCTTGCTCGCACAACTGACAGCCTGTACAATCTTCAATCTTCACATAACGGGGTTGCCTGGTCACATTGGCTTCGAAACCGTTCTCTCCTAAATTAATAATTTTATTAACCTGGCTTCCGGTAAATATAGTAATTCCGGGATGTCTTGAGATTTCGGATACTTTAGGAGTAGTGATGCAGGCCGCGCAGTCCAAAGTAGGAAAAACCTTACTGAGCAGGATCATTTTCCCCCCAATAGACAAATCCTTTTCAATGATTAAAACCTTAAAACCATTGTTGGCCAGATTCAATGCGGTCTCTCCCCCGGCAATACCTCCGCCGACAATCAGTGCATCATAAGCAGCTGTCTTTACCTGTCCGGGCATAATTATGTTTTTGAGTTATTTAGCAAAAATTCATTAAAAGATTTCATGTGTTTTACAAAAGCTTCACTGCAAACCGAGCAAAGTGCAGCCATCTTTAAACGCGCCGGATCCAATTGTTTTTCTTTCATCATCTCGTGTGTCCGCCGAACAATCTCTCCTGTTTTTTCGGTGCAACTTTCGCCGAAAGAACAATCGCTGCCATCGGCTGCAATAAAAACGCCATCGAATCCATGTTCATAAGCATACATGATCCAACGGGGTTTCACTCCACTGGAACAACGCACCGTTATCGTATAAACTGTTGGTGGATAATGCAACTTGAGTAATCCCGCCATATCAATGGCGGGATCAGAAATTTTTTCTGTAGAAAAGACAAGTATTTTGGCGCTCTTTTTCGTTATTCCGGCCATGATATTTGCTTATTTTTTCTTCAATAAAATTTTATAATAGCCACTTTCTTCGATGGTTCCAAGGTATTCGTGGCCTTTCTTACTGCACCATTTCGGTATATCTACTTTAGTGCCTTCATCAGCCGACAGTACTTCCATAATATCTCCCACGTTGATGGTACCGATTGCTTTTTTGGCTTCCAGCAATGGTCCCGGACATGCAGTTCCACGTGCATCAACTGTCTTTGTAACACTCGCTTCTTTTAATTCTTCTGTTGTCATAACATGTTTTTTTTACGATTATAAATTCAAAAAAAAATAGCTTAAATAAAAAGTTGGGCACTACTGGCGCCGGCATCACTTACAAAGGTTGCCGCCCCTGCATAGCGCAAGTGTGGATAGTCGATCATCTCTTCCTTGTTGAAGCCCATCAGTTGCATGGACATCTCGCAAACCGTGATTTCAATTCCAAGTTCACCAGCCTGTATAAACATTTCATCCAACGATAAGACTCCTTGTTTCTTCATCAGTGATTTAATTATTACAGGCCCCATACCTGCCATGTTTAGCCTGGATAATTTCAGTTTATTCTTTTCTTTAGGCAACATCAGCCCAAACATTTTTGACATAAAGCTCTTCCCCGGAGCCTTCTTCCGGGGATCCCTCAATGCTGACAGCGACCAGAAGGAAAAGAATAATTTAACCTCTGTATCCATTGCCGCAGCTGCCAATGCAATTACCATGGCTGCTAATATTTTATCCATGTCGCCTGAAACAACTGCGATGGACAGCTGGTCTTTGTTACAGGCTTCTAAGTTAGAAAGGCGACTTTTTAACGACTCAAGTTCAGCCTTCAGTTTTTCATTTTGTTTTACTAATTCCGTTTCCAATTTGCTTATATTTTAATTTGACAATCTGTTAGTTATGCATTGAATAAAATAATTTAAAAAGACTTAGTAAGTAACCACGTTTGTTGCCGACAGCACTTCTGCAACCACAGTCCCTGAAGCAATTATGGTTGCGCCTTCGATTATCTCGTCTGCTCCTATATTCCGCTCTTTCAGGCATGGGGAACAAAGCAATAATTTGCCTTCCGGTTCAAGATAAGTATCCAGCAACTGTTTGAGAGGAAGAAAACCTTTAGCATTTACTTGTGCAGCCACACCTTTTCGGGCAAATTCAACAGCATCCGATTGCAATATGACTGTAACAGTCACATCCATCGCCTGAGCAGCAGTGGCAAGAACAAAAGGCAAAGTGGCCTTTTCCGGGCTAGTTGGCCCGACTGTACAAATAATCACAATTTTTTCATTCGATTCCATAATTGTAGTTTTCAACTCATGTCAAAATTCCATAAAAAAAAGTTGTTATGGCTTAAAAAGAATGTGGCATGATTTAAGTACTTTTGTGATCTATATCACATGATAAAGGATTATTGATATGGTGGAGAATAGTTGTAAAACCTGCGTTTTCAAATCGAATGCGGCTAAATCATTAGATGACGATGAAATTGAATTATTGAACTGCAATCATCTGAAAGTCCATTTCAAAAAAGGGGAACCCGTGATCAGGCAGGGGCACTATTCTTCGAATGTAATCTATCTGCGAAAAGGATTAGCCAAAGTTCACATACACGGTCCTTATTACGAACAAATCATAAAAATCGTAAAGGCTCCGCGGTACCTGGGCTTGCCCACCACCGTCGGGGACAAGGTCAATCAATATTCTGTGAGCGTAATCGAAGATTCGGATGTTTGTTTTATTGACATAGGCGTATTTCAAACGTTATTGGAGAAAAAAGCATTTAGCAGCGAAATCATTTTAAGCCTTTGCCTGTACGAACTGGATTCGTTTCGTAAGTGTGCACTTCGGACCCAAAAACAAACCCGCGGAAATATAGCGGATGTCCTCCTGGAGTTCTCTGATAATTTTTATGAATCAGACACCTTTGAATTGCCGCTGACCCGGGATGAAATCGGAAATCTGGTGGATACGAGCAGGGAGAGTGTCAGCCGTATATTGACTGAATTTAACAAGGATGGGATCATCCGGATAGTTGGCCGTAGAATCACCATATTGAATAAAAAAACATTAAAATTAATTAGTGAAAATGGCTAAACCTAAAAAAACAGGTTTGGAATCCAACCATTAATGAGAATTTCATCTCCAGTGAAATTATAGAACACATGCGTATTGGTACCGTCCCGGCAGTCTGGACTGACTTGCACGTTCTGTGCGTCAGGGGCTTCAATTCGAAAATCGACATATCCCTCCGGTTTATATTCCGTTAAATAAAACAGAAAAGCCGGAACTGAAAAGGGTTTATATCCTAAAATTTCAACTAAGGCATTGAAATAATTGAGACTTTGAAGCGTTAATATTAGGTGTCGGAAACACACGTTCGGCTTAAATGACCTAAACTGTTTTTAATGGTAAATTTAAACTTTTACTGCTTTTCTCCGGTTAGAAAGATAAGGTACGAATGAGAATGATCCGGGGAAGACGGAAAGTCTTCGGTGAGCCAGACAGATTTGACGATCGGGCGAAGGACAGGTGAGAGGGGTGGAATGTTTGTGAATAAAAACATAAATACGTCAATTATGGTCATACCAATTATCATAAGCATAGCGGTCAGTTTCATTATAACCTACCTGGTCATCCCTCAAATAGCTCAGGTGGCAAGGGAGAAAAGATTATTTGATGAAC
>JBFXKJ010000127.1:0-10942 GCA_050173895.1 Mangrovibacterium sp.
ACGGGTTTCCGTCTTGTCCGGTTTCGCCGAGAAATTCATATTGCCCACACCACCGTAAAAGCCATCCGGTGCAGACGGAAGTTCTCTGACATTCAGGCTCACGGGATCACTGGTAATCCGGGCCGATACGGTCCTGTAATTGTCGAAAAAATCATCAAAAAAACTTCGCTGCTGCCTGATTTGCTGGCGGATGAGCGTGGTGATTTCAAAGGGCTCAATCCGAAGTCTCCCCGTCTGCTGCGGGAAAAGCAATGTTTTCTTCAGCGTACCCACCTGATAAATCTTTCCGTTGTGCACTTCCCTGCTAAAACTGATCTGTCCGGGAATGTCAATATCTCTGGTCCAGAATCCCTCGTAAGAAGGCAGTTTCACGTCTTCAAAACCGGTAATGGGGACATCGGGCGAAACGTAGATCTTTACCGTGGCAATAACCTGTTCACCCCTGTATACATTTTGTTTATCGAGTTCCGTTCTGACAAGGAGGTCATCTTTGCTGATTTCTGCAGGTGCGGCAGCTTGTTCCCGTGACTGCTGCCGGGAAGAACCCTGTTGAGGAACCTGTCCCTTGACGACCTGTATCGTCAGGTCGTTTGACTGGTAGCTCTTCCCGTCGACCTCGATCGAAGCAGGCTGAATGGTAAAGGTACCTTCTTCTTTGGCCCGGAGGATAAAGATGTAGGAAAAGGAGACTTCCTGTGTAGTCTTGCCGTTAATGATCTGGATGCTTGAACTCTGGGAGGTGGAAGGCCCCATCAGAATGTCAAAGTTTGCCAGATCCGGAAGTTTCAGGTTTGTACCCGATTCGTTGAGCGTAAATGAAAGCCTGAACTGTTCCCCCGCTGATACTACGTTGGGGGCTGACATGGTAAACCTGACATTGTCGGCTCCGGCCCCGGCGGCCAGTACCATAAGGAAAACCACGGTCAGTAATTTCTTTATCATTGTCGTCATATGTCTTGTAAAACTTTATTGCGGCAGCAAGCAGCCTGCGGACAAAAGTACGAAATATTCAAAATTTTAAAGCCTGTTTCGGGCAGGGCTCACCAGTCTTTATCCGTCTGTCGTTCCCGGGCGCGTGCCGCCTGCTCTTTCTTAACCTTTTCCTGTACCTTTTCTTCTTCATTCTGCAGCGCCTGCAACAATCGTTCCGCATTTTCCTTCGATATCTTTTGCTGTTGCTGCTGTTGCTGCTGATCCTGGTTCTGTTGATCCTGGTTCCCGTTTTTATTCTGATCCTTATTCTGATCTTTATTCTGGTCCTTGTTTTGGTCCTTGTTCTGATCTTTATTTTGATCCTGTTTATTTTTATCCTGGTTTTGTTGCTGGTTCTTTTTCTGTTGCTCCTGTTTCTTTTTTTGGTTCATGGCATAGACCAGGTTATACTTTGTTTCCAGGTCCTGGGGGTTCTGTCGCAGCGCGTTCTTGTAAGCCTCGATGCTTTCATCGAGCTTATTTTGCATCAGCAGGGAATTACCGAGATTATGAAAGGCTCTTGATTTTTCCGTTTTATCGGTACTTTTTTGAGCGATCTCTTCAAAGGTTTTTGCGGCCTGTTCCAGGTTCATTTGTTTGTACAGTGCATCGCCAAGATTGAAATTCCACTTCATGTCGTCGGGCCGCTTCTGGAGCGCCTTTCGGTAGGCGACTTCGGCCTGGCTAAATGCAGCGGTATCAAGCCGGCTGGTGTCGGCGAGCGCCTTTCCGTAGATTTTATTTCCTTCTCTGACGAATTTCCGTTCGTTCTGTGCATATCCGGTAAGGGTGGTCAGAATGAACAGCATCAGCAGGATATCCTTGAATCTTCTCATTTTTCGAATAGTTTAATTCTTTTCAGGTACTTATTCTTTCTTTCCAGTGTCATAAAATCCAGCAGAATAAATGCCAAAGCAAAACCAAGGAACCACTGGAACTGGTCTTCATACTCAGAATAGACCCGGGATTCAATTTCAGCACCCTCCATTTTCCCGATTTCATTAAAAAGGGTGTTTAATCCTACCTGGGCGTTGTTGGCCCTGACATAAATTCCCTTTCCGGCTGCGGCGACTTTCTCGAGCATAGCTTCGTCCAGTTTTGTCACAATAACCTGTCCGCCCTTATCTCTTCTGTAATCCGGTTGCCCGTTTGCGGTGACAGGAATGGGTGCGCCCTGGGGAAGCCCCATTCCTACGGTGTGGATGATAATTCCCTGATCGGAGGCAGCAGAAGCGGCACTGACCGCATCATCCTCATGATTCTCTCCGTCGGTGATCACAATAATGGCCTTGTTGCCGGTAAACTGAGGGCTGAAGGATTTCATAGCCAGGTTGATGGCTGCTCCGATAGCGGTTCCCTGGCGCGGGACAATGCTCGTGTTGACCGAACTCAGAAAAAGTTTGGCCGACGCATAGTCGGTCGTGATCGGAAGCTGCGTGTAGGCATCGCCTGCAAACACGATCAGGCCGATCTTGTCATCCTGAAGCTTGTCGACCAGCTGGGTAATCGCTCTTTTGGCCCGCTCCAACCGGTTTGGCTGAATATCTTCGGCCATCATGGAGTTTGAAACATCCAATGCGATAATTAGTTCCACCCCCTTCCTCTTTTCGGTCTTCAGTTTTGATCCAAATTGCGGACGGGCAATGGCCACAATGACAGCGCTGAGTGCCAGCAGCCAGATGATAAATTTGATAACCGGCCTGCTGTTGCTGACATTCGGCATCAGCGCCCCAAGCACTTCCTTCCGGGCAAAGCCGGCAAGGACTTTGTTTCTGCGGATGCGGAGCCAGATAAACAAAACGGCCAGTATCGGAATGATGATCAGGGCGTATAAATATTCGCTGTTTTCAAATCGGAACATTTCCATTTTTCAGGCAATTAAGGGATATTTCTGAAAATCGTTAATCTGAGGAACAAGCCTGCGGCAAGCAAAACTGCTGCTGCAATGGCGAACTTTCCGAACTCCTCATCCTTTTTGCTGTATTCTTTTACTTCAATTTTCGATCTTTCCAGTTTATCGATCTGTTCGTAAATCTGAACCAGTTTGTCATTATTGGTAGCCCGGAAATAGCTGCCCTCCGTGAGCCGGGCAATTTCCTGCAGCGTTTGTTCATCGATCTTGACCTCGACGTCCCTGATCTGAACCCCGAAAGGAGTCTGTACCGGGTAAGGGGCTGTTCCGATGGTACCGACCCCGATGGTGTACACTCTGATCCCGTACGTCCTGGCCAACTCGGCTGCGGTTACCGGGGCAATGGCGCCGCGGTTGTTCTCTCCGTCGGTGAGCAGAATGATCACGCGGCTCTTGGCCGTGCTTTCCTTCAGCCGGGCAACAGAGGTGGCTAAGCCATTGCCGATGGCAGTACCATCCTCGATCATGTTGGCATAAATATTCTGGAAAAGGTTGATCAGCACTGCATGGTCGGTAGTCAGCGGACATTGGGTGAAACTTTCACCCGCAAATACCACAAGGCCAATCCGGTCGTTTGGACGTCCGGAGATAAAGCGGGTCGCGACCTCTTTAGCCGCTTCCAGCCGGTCGGGCTGAAAATCACGTGCGAGCATGGAGGTTGAAATGTCCAGTGCGATGACAATGTCAATTCCTTCGCTGGTGACGTTTTGCCAGCTGCTTGACGATTGCGGACGGGCCAGTGCCACGATCAGCAGCGAGATTCCAAATACCTGCATCACAAAAGGCAGGTGACGTCCGTAATATTTCCAGCTTTTGGGAATAGCACGGAAGCCCATAAAAGACGAAAACCGGATACTTGCGCCTGACTTTTTGAACCGGAAGACATACCACGCGATCAATGGCACCAAAAGCAGCAGCAGATAAAAGAATTCCGGATTTTTATAAGTTACATTGTCCATATCAGTAATTCCAGTTAGCGTGTTACCGGCCGCAACGGCCGGCAACCGGTTTACTTCAAATCAACATCTTCGCCCTCTCTGTCATCTTCGGCCGGTTCAGCCGCCTTCCTTTCTTCCTGTTTTGTATCATTCACAAAAAAGTAGGCATTCATCAGCGTCATATGGTGGTCGTCGGGCAGGGGCTCGTACTTGGCAAACTTCACCAGGTCGGCAAGAGTCAGAATGCTTTTCAGATCGGCAAAAGATTTCTCCGTGATCAGCTGTTTATTTTTCTGAAAGGCAATCAGGGTTTCTTCGGTGGTGTACTCCATGGCCTGGATACCGAAACGGTCCTGTATATACACCCGCAAAGTGTCGGAAATTTCACTGTAATAAGCTTTCACTTTATTCTGTTGCCACAGTTTCTCTTCTTTGATCCTGTCGAGCATCCTTAAAGCGACCACGTGTGGGGGATCCTGGGGTTTACCCGCTTTTCCAAAAACAGGCCGGTTCTTTTTTCTCCGGTGGAGGTAATAAAACAAAAAGAACACCAGGGCTCCCAGCAGGATGATCCCCAAAATGTACGGTGATACTTCCTGGAGTGTCAGCGGAGCGGCATAAGGTTTTTTAATATCGGCCGGTCCCTTTGTAGTGTCGATGGGCAGGGTGTGCACATAAAATTCAACAGGAAGCGTTTCGATAGTGCGGGGCGGATTGACCGACTTCAGTTCAAAACGAAGCGCCGGGATCACCTGTCGGCCGGTGTCGAACGAGGTGATGGTCAGATCGCGGATAATCCGGATCTGTTCCTCTTTGTCCAGACGAAACGTGTCCAGCGGAGAACTGGAAATCACCTCGACAGAGCGGGAAAGCGTGTCTTCCGTCTGTGGAAAGGAAATTCGGGTGCCAGCCGGCTGATTCAGTTCCAGCCGTAGCCTGAACTGATCACCGATCAGCACCTGAGTGGTGTCGATCGTCGCATTGACCCGGATCTCCTGCGCTTTTGCAGGTGCATATCCGGTCAGCCACAGCGCTGTCAACAGAAAAATAGCTATTCGTTTATTCATTCGTGCAAGATGCTTTTAGTTGAGCGGATACGTTCATGCGGTGGCTCCCCTCTTTTTAAATAAAGTCATCAGCGACCTGACGTAGTCTTCTTCCGTGTTGATACTGACATAATCAACGCCGCACTTGTTCATGATCCTGTCGAGCCGGGAACTGCTTTCTTTCCACCAGTTCATGTAGGTCTCCCTGGCTCTCCTGCTGTTTGTGTCGATCCAGATGTATTCACCGGTTTCCGCATCCTTCAGCTTTATCATCCCGACAGGGGGGAGGAGTGTTTCCCGCCGATCGTATATCCGCAGTCCCACCATGTCGTGCCTGCTGTTGGCAATGGTCAGGCTTTTCTCAAATTCGGCCTCATCCTGGATGAAGTCGGATATAATGAAACAGGTGCACTTTTTCTTGATCACGTTGGTCATGTAGCGCAAGGCCCCCGTCAGGTTCGTGCCTTTCTTTTCCGGTACAAAGTCGATCAGTTCGCGGATAATACGCAGCGTGTGAGACCGGCCTTTCTGTGGCGGGATAAACTTCTCGATCTCTTCGGAGAAAAAGATAAGCCCGATTTTGTCGTTGTTCTGGATCGCCGAAAAAGACAGAATGGCTGCGATTTCGGTGATCACATTCTTTTTAAACTTTTCAAATGATCCGAAATCCCTGGAACCGCTTACGTCTACCAGCAGCATGACGGTCAGTTCCCTTTCTTCTTCGAATATTTTGATATAGGGCTTATGATAACGTGCCGTGACGTTCCAGTCGATATTGCGGACATCGTCCCCGATCTGGTACTCCCGGACCTCACTGAAGGCCATCCCCCGTCCTTTGAAGGCAGAGTGGTACTCGCCCGCAAAAATGTTCCGGCTGAGCCCGCGGCTTTTAATCTCAATCTTCCTGACCCTTTTTAATAATTCTGTTTGATCCATACCTGTTTTCGTTAAAAGCTGAAAGTCTGTTCAGAAACTTTGAACTTTTTTAAGGAACTTCTATGGTATTGAGAATTTCCGTGATGATATCCTCGGAGGTAATATTGTTGGCCTCCGCTTCATAACTCAAGCCGATACGGTGCCGCAACACGTCGGGGCAAACCGCCCGGACGTCTTCCGGAATCACATAACCGCGGCGTTTGATGAAGGCATAAGCCTTGGCTGCCTGGGCCATGCTGATGCTTGCGCGGGGGGAACCGCCAAATGAAATCATATCGGTGAATTTATTGAGCTTGTAATCTGCCGGGTTCCTGGTGGCAAAAACAATGTCAACAATGTATCTGCTGATCTTTTCATCCAGATATACATCTTTCACCACATCCCGGGCCTTCAGAATGTCTTCCGGACGCAGGATGGTCGAGGATTGGGGAAACTGTTTCAGCAGGTTTTGCTGAATGATCAGCTTCTCCTCTTCCTTTTGCGGATACCGGATCACCACTTTCAGCATGAAACGGTCGACCTGGGCTTCAGGCAGCGGATAGGTTCCTTCCTGTTCGATCGGATTCTGCGTGGCCATCACCAAAAAAGGCTCCTTCAGGCGGAAAGTCGTGTCGCCAAGGGTGATCTGCCTTTCCTGCATAGCCTCAAGCAGGGCCGACTGTACCTTGGCCGGTGCGCGGTTAATCTCATCGGCCAGGACAAAGTTGGTGAAAATAGGACCCTTCTTTACCACAAATTCTTCATTTTTCTGGCTGTAGATCAGCGTTCCGATAAGGTCAGCCGGCAACAGATCGGGGGTGAACTGGATCCGGGCGAAATCTGCACTGATTGTTTTTGCCAGAGTGTTGATGGCCAATGTTTTGGCTAGCCCTGGCACCCCTTCGAGCAAGATATGAC
This sequence comes from Mangrovibacterium sp., assembly GCA_050173895.1. GTDB lineage: Bacteria > Bacteroidota > Bacteroidia > Bacteroidales > Prolixibacteraceae > JBCFBK01. Next base: position 6,702 of record JBFXKJ010000127.1, read on the forward strand.
CGCCTGCCAGCAGGCCGATCATTAAACTTTCCACCAGATGTTTCTGTCCTACGATAACCTTGTTCATTTCCAAATTGATCAGGTCCACGAAGGAACTTTCCCTTTGGATCCGTTCGTTTAGCTCACGAATGTCAACTGATTGATTCATATGTTTTTTGTTTCAAATTAACTGTGTAGCCTGTTCAATTTGCACTTCACGACCGCCTAAAGCATTTGCGATTCTTTGCTACTGATTAAGAACCGAAACAAGTAAGCTTTGGCGGTGGCTTTTTTTTGACTGACGAAATTAATTCTTCCGTTGTTGAAAAAGACTATAACTTTGTTAAAAGTTGTTAAGTACTTTTACCAAAAGAGCCGTAAAATTAATAAATTCGGTTGGTTTAAAACGACATCACTTTATTTTATTCAAAGCTCATGACCTTCAGACAACGTTATTTTATTGAACTTTCGTATAATGGAACACGTTTTCACGGTTGGCAGGTTCAGCCAAATGCAAAAAGTGTGCAGGAAACGCTTGAATGGACATTGAGTACCATGTGCCGGGAACCCATTGCTGTAACCGGCGCCGGACGAACCGACACGGGAGTTCACGCATCGTATTATGTGGCGCATCTGGATGCACAGAGGGAAGATCTCGATGAGCCTGATTTCGTGCGGAAAGTAAACCGTTTTCTGAATGCCGACGTGGCCGTTTCAGCGATTACGCGGGTGAAGCCGGAAGCGCATGCGCGTTTTGATGCCATCTCAAGAACGTACCATTATTACATGCATCGGGAGAAGAATCCGTTTCTGCAGGAGACTTCCTGGTATTATCCCTCTTATGCGGATGCAGAACGGATGAATGACGCCTGCCAGGCGCTCCTGGGCATGCACGATTTTACCAGTTTCAGTAAGTTGCACACGGATGTGAAAACAAACAACTGCCATATTTCTCATGCCCGGTGGTACAGCGAAGGCTCCCGCCTGACCTTTGTCATCTGCGCCGACAGGTTTCTGCGAAATATGGTCCGCGCCATTGTCGGGACCATGCTGCTGGTCGGAAAAGGAAAGATCACCCCGGAAGATTTTTACCGTATCATTGAGTTGAAGGACCGCTCTCTTGCGGGGACTTCAGCTCCGCCTGAAGGTCTCTTTCTGACGGATATCCGGTATCCGGAACATATTTTCCGGGGCGAAAGACGGCTCTGTTTTGATCTGAAAGCATGACACTACAGGATGGGAAGGTGACGGAAAGTTTTTATTATTGACAAGAACGGCTTTGCGTTGCTGAGCCGGCTTTTTGAAGCAAGCTAAACTGAAGACCGATGAAATAGCCATGATATTGCAACACTAACTGAAAGTGAGCATAAACACTACGTCATGGCTATTCCATGTGGCAATTTAAAAGCAAATTATTCACACATGAAACGAGCATGTTCGATAAAAACACAAACACAGATGAATATTCACATGGGAGTTCCATCCGGCCTTAAAAAAGCAAATTATATTCGGATGAAAAAACTGTTTTTTTCTCTTTTGGCGATCCTGACCATCGCTTCCTGCAAAAGTGATTTGATAAAAGTTGACGGCCTCCTGTGCGAATATCTGGAAAATCCACAGGGAGTCGATATCACGCATCCGCGATTTTCCTGGCAACTGAAATCCGGCGCGAGAGGGGTCAAACAGTACGCATGGAAACTGATCGTTGGCGACAACGCTGCGGAGGTGGGACGCGGAGCCGGCAATTGTTGGGATTCGGGAAAGAATGTCTCCCGTTCAACAGTCAATCTGGCCTACGACGGTATTCCCCTGGAAAGCAACCGGACCTATTACTGGAGGGTATGTGTCTGGGGCGATACGGGAGATTCCGCGTGGAGCAGGCCGGTATGGTTTACAACCGGCCTGCTCGACAGCGCCGACTGGAAAGCCGGCTGGATTTCAGTTAAAGAGGATATCATCCACGAAAGCCCTGTCCTCAGAAAGGAATTCAGTCTGCCCAAACGGATTGAGCAGGCCACCGCATTTGTGACTGCCTGCGGTTTCTATGAATTTTACCTGAACGGTGAAAAGGTAGGGGATCATTTGCTGGATCCGGGGATTACCGATTACCGGAAAACTATTTTATACTCGACTTACGATGTGACCCGGATGTTGAAAAAAGGCAAAAATGCTGCCGGGGCCATGCTGGGCAATGGAGCCTGGAACATGCGCAAAGCCGAAAACCGTTATAGCTGGGGTGAAGAGCGAACCTTTGGCAATCCGTGCCTGCTGGTGCAGATTCATGTGACCTATACCGACGGCACGAACGAGCTGATCGGGAGCGATGAGTCCTGGAAATATACCGCGGGACCCGTAACCTTCAACAATCTTTACGGAGGAGAGGATTATGATGCCCGCAGGGAGCAGCAGGGCTGGCTCAGCCCGGGATTTGACGACAGCGGGTGGGCGAATGCAGTTCGGGTCAAAAAACCCGGCGGAAAACTGAGGTCACAACTGATGCCACCGATCCGGGTCACTGCAACGCTCAGGCCGGTGGCCCAGACCAATCCCGAACCAGGCGTTTTTCTTTTTGATCTGGGACAGAATATTGCCGGCTGGTGGCGGATTCAGGTAAAGGGAAAACCCGGACAGACGGTGCGGATCCGCGGTGCGGAAACCCTGAACGACTCGCTTTTCCCCAAGCCGCTCGGACCAGCTGACAGGCTCAGTGCCAAATTCAACTATCATGCGCAGGCCTGGACCGATTATACCCTGAAGAGTGATGAGGTGGAAAAGTACGAACCACACTTTTTTTATACCGGGTTTCGTTACATTGAAGTCCGCACAACCGACGGGGAAAATCCTGCCCTGTTACGCGCGGAGGGACGGGTGGTGCATTCGGCCCTGGAGGAAAACGGCAGCTTCGAATGCTCCGACACCTTGCTTAACCGCATCCATGCTGCCGGAAAATGGTCACAAATAGGAAATACCTTCAGCTATCCCACAGATTGTCCCCATCGCGAAAAAGGAGCCTATAACGGCGACGGGCAGGTGATTGCCGAAACATCCATGCACGATTTCCGGATGGCCGCATTTTATACCAAATGGCTGAACGATATGCGCGATTCACAACAGGCGAACGGACGCATACCCAATACCTCACCCACACTCGTGGGAGGAATGGGGGGCGGGGTGGCCTGGGGCAGCGCCTACATTTTGATCCCCTGGTGGATGAGCCATTACTATCATGATATGCGGATCCTGAAGGAACATTATCCCACCATGCGCAAGTATCTTTTCTACCTGAAGAGTCTGGGGACCCAGGATGAAAATCCAGGCGAACGCTTCATCATCAACAATTTCGACGGATACTGGTACTCTCTGGGGGAATGGTGCGCGCCCGGACAGAGCGACTGTCCCAATCATGCGGTGGTCAATACGTTTTATTACTATTATAATTCACGGGTGCTGTCTGAAATTGCCGGAATGCTGGGTAAGGAAGGGGACTCCTGGTACTTTTCCGCCCTGGCCGATTCCATCAAACGAGCCTATAATGAAAAGTTCTTCCAGCCTGAGACCGGCCGCTACGGTACCAGCCAGACTTACCAGACCTATCAGCTTATCTCGCTGACCGGCGGCATGGTGCCCGATGGCGCACGCCGGCGCGTACTTCAGACTATTGTGGATGACCTGAATCAACGCGACAATCACCTGAATACCGGAATTATCGGGACCAAATACCTGTGGCCGGCGCTGGTGAACGGAGAACAGGTCAATCTGGCCTATGAGGTGTCACGGCAAACCAGTTGGCCCGGCTATGGCTTCTGGCTGGCAAACGGCTCCACCACCCTGCTGGAAGAGTGGTCCGGGGAACATTCGCACAACCATCAGATGTTCGGCTCCATAACGGAGTATTTTTACAAGTACCTCGCCGGGATCCAGTCGCCTATGGAAGATAATACCGCAGTGGGCTACAGCCATATTCATTTGCAACCCTTCATTCCCGACAGCCTGAAAGCAGCCAAAGCCACCCTGGAAACCATGGCGGGGACCGTTGTATCGGACTGGAAAAAAGAAAAAGATACATTCCTCTATCAGGTGGCTGTGCCGGCCAATACGACAGCCACGGTCGTTTTTACCCTCACCGGCGAAAATAACCAGGTCTTGTATGAAGGGAAACGGGAAGTATGGGAAAACGGTTCTTTTAAAGAGGGTGTACCGGGCATTAACAGCGCAGAAGAACAGTCCGGCCGTCTCCGGGTCCATATTGGATCAGGCAAATA
>JBFXKJ010000128.1:0-10866 GCA_050173895.1 Mangrovibacterium sp.
GAACCGGATGCGGGAAAGCCGCTCGTCCGGGTCTGTGGGGGAGCGGGGAGGCAACGAACCGCTCTACCCGGAAAGCCGCGGCATTCGCCCGAGTTGATGTTTACATGCGAGTTCCATACGTCGATGTCCTTTAAAAAAGTGATGAAGTTTAGTACGCAAATTATGCACAGTTAATTTGAAACGATAAACATATGAAACGTCTTTTAGCCTTTGGATTAATTGCATTAATTGCTTTTGGAATAGGCAGTTGCGATGATTTTTTTGATGATGATGATGGTTATTCACTTGGTGATTTTTGGGTAGGCTTCGGGATCATTCACTTTGACGAGGATGATAATTTCACCGTCGAAATGGATAACGGAGCCGTTTTAATCCCTGTTACGCATTATCACGCCTGGAAACTGGAAAACAATGACCGGGTACTGGTCAATTATACGATTCTGGGCGATAAGGCAGTTACTGAGGCGAATCAGCAATATTATGTGCGGGTTAATTCGATGTCGGAGGTTCTGTATAAGGGTATTCTGGATATCACTCCTGCTATCGAGGACAGCATCGGGAATGATCCGGTTCAGGTTCAGGATCTCTGGAAAACCAGGAATATGCTGACTTTCCAACTGGCTTATTACGGCAATGTGAAGACGCATTTTATCAATCTTGTAAAGCAACCCGGAGAGATTACCGCCGACGATCAGCCTGTGCAGCTTGAACTGAGACATAATGAGAATGATGATGCGAGGGCATACAGTATGACTGCTTTTGTAACATTCGATCTCTCCGCTATAAAGATTGCCGGTCAGGACTCAGTCAAGTATGAGGTAAAGGGTAAAAAATATAACGGTGAAAGCTACACGATCAAAGGTGTGTACCGTTATTAATGGTTTTCAAAACTTCATCATTTTGGTTAATGCAACACCCGCTGTAGGAGGCGGGTGTTTTTTTTGGTTTGCCCGGCATTTTTCTCAGGCAGACTTGTTGAGGCTGTTTCCCGTTTGCCGTAATTGACGCCTGCATCCAAATATTTTGCTCATTGCTGCGGAATGCTTTATTTTGCAGTGATGCAGTAATGAACAGAAAATTTAAAAATTTGCGTAATTGAAATGATTGCTCCTATACATATATAGAGATCTGTCATTCACTCATCATGACGATTCAGGAGAGAATTTGCGGTGTGCTGACTGATATACTCAATGACGGTCCCAGCGACTTGACTGAAGACTGCGATACCGGAAACAGAATGGAAAACCGATGCCGATGAAAAAAATAATTGTTACACTTGCGGTGGCGTTTGCAGTGGGCGCCTGTTCAAATCCAGAAAAAATGACGGAAGAAAAGAAAACCTATGTGCCGGAAACCCCGGTGCTGACTTCGGATGTGATGACCCCGGAAGTGCTTTGGTCGTTCGGCCGGGTAGGCAATATTGAATTGTCGCCCGACGGAAAAACGGTGCTTTTTTCGGTCACCTACTATCAGATGGAAGAAAACAAGCCTTACCGCGAGCTGTATACGGTTCCGGCTGCCGGGGGGGAAGTAAGGCGGCTAACCAACACCGCGGTAAACGAGTCGGAAGCTCAGTGGAGACCCGACGGACAGAAGATTGGCTTTATTTCGTCCGAATCGGGAAGTGCGCAGTTATGGGAAATGGACCCGGATGGCTCTGCTCCGAGGCAGGTAACCGATATTCCAGAGGGAATTAACGGGTTTAAATATGCCCCTGATCAGACAAAGCTGTTGTACCTGAAATCGGTCAAACTCGATCAGGATATCCACGACCTTTTTCCCGATCTGCCTAAAGCGAACGCCCGCCTGGAGAATGACCTGATGTACCGCCACTGGGATTCCTGGCACGATTATACTTACAACCATTTGTTTATTGCTGATTACGGAAAGGAAAAGATCACTTCCGGAAAAGATATCATGGAGGGCGAAAAATATGACAGTCCCGACAAACCATTCGACGGGGCTGAACAGGTTACCTGGAGCCCCGACAGCAAATTGGTCGTTTATTCTTCCAAGAAGCTGAAGGGTAAAGCTTACGCGTTTTCAACCAATACCGATCTTTACCGGTATGATGTCGCTACCGGTGAAACCCGCAACATGACGGAGCGGCATAAGGGCTATGACAAAAGCCCGGCATTTTCGCCCGACGGCAGGTACCTCGCCTGGACCAGTATGCCCCGCGACGGCTATGAAGCCGACAAGACCAGGCTGATGGTGCTGGATCTGGCCTCCGGAAAGCAAACCGACTACACCGAAGGATGGGATCAGCTTGCTGCAAGCCTGAGCTGGAGCCGTGACAGCAAGTCGGTCTTTTTCATCAGCGACATTCATGCCACCGAAGAGCTGTACCGGCTGGACCTGGCCGACGGAAAAATAAGCCGCCTTACCGACGGCGTGCACGATTATGTCTCGGTTGCACAGGCCGCCGACGGCAGACTGATCGCCGGCAAGACGTCTATGTCACAGCCCGAAGAGATTTTCCTGGTTGATCCGTCCACCGGGAAGGACCAGCCGTTAACGGCGGTCACGAAGGGCATCACCGACCAGCTTGAAATGGGGAAAGTGGAGGAGCGCTGGATCAAGACCGTTGACAAGAAGGATATGCTGGTCTGGGTCATCTATCCGCCGCATTTTGATCCGAATAAAAAATATCCCGCTATTCTGTATTGCCAGGGCGGACCACAGGGAACGGTCAGCCAGTTCTGGTCGTACCGCTGGAATTTTCAGATGATGGCCGCCAACGGTTATATTGTCGTGGCCCCCAACCGCAGGGGATTGCCGGGCTTCGGAATGGAGTGGCTTGAGCAGATCAGCAAGGACTATGGCGGACTGAATATTCAGGATTACCTCTCTGCCATAGATGCCGTGGCAAAGGAGCCCTTTGTGGACAAGGACAGGCTCGGGGCGGTAGGTGCCAGTTACGGTGGCTTTTCGGTCAACTACCTGGCGGGCCACCATGAAGGCCGCTTTAAAGCCTTCATCTCACACTGCGGGATCTTCAATTTTGACCAGATGTACGTGACCACCGAAGAAATGTGGTTTGAAAACTGGGATATTGGCGGTCCCTTCTGGGAGAAGAACAATGCTGCCGCCCAGCGTTCTTACTCGTTCTCTCCTCATCATTTCGTAGATAAATGGGACACCCCCATCCTGGTGATCACCGGCGAAAAGGATTTCCGAATCCCCTTTACCCAGGGAATGGGGGCCTTCAATGCGGCGGTGATGAAAGATATTCCGGCCGAATTCCTTTATTTTCCCGATGAAAGCCACTGGGTAACCAAACCTCAAAACGGAATTTTATGGCAGCGGGTATTTAAAAACTGGCTCGACAAATGGCTGAAATAGTTATTCTGTTTCGAAGGGAACGCGGAAGTCGCAGCCGTTCCTGAAGTTGGAGCAACCCCAGGCTGTTTTGCCTTTCAGGATCTTTCCCGATCCGCATTTGGGGCAAACGGTTTCGGGACTGATCTCCGGCAGGAGCCGGATGGCCTGGCTGTCGTCCAGGATCAGCCGGCCGTCTGTTTCCAGGTTTTCGATCAGAAAGCCTTTAATGACCGGGCTTTTCCGTTTGCGGGCCAGCGTGCTGATCTGTTTTTCTGTCAGCTTTTTGCCGTGCACCATAAAGGGTATTGTAAAGCGGCAACCGCTTTTCCAATTGGAGCAGCCCCATGCCGATTTTCCTTTGATCAGCTTTCCGTTTTTGCAGAGCGGACAACCGGTTTCTTCTGTTGTGGCGGATGACGACTGCTTTTCTTTTTTCTTCGGTGCTTCCTGCACCTTTGTTGCGGGTTTTGCTGCTTCTGCAAGGATGATCGCTTTTCGTGGGGCGCTTTTTACCTGGCCAACCACTTCGCTCACCATGGCTTTCATCTCTTCCATGAAACGGGTGATCTCCAGTTCGCCCGATTCGATCTTCCGGAGCTTGCGTTCCCACTGGCCGGTGAGTTCGGCCGATTTCAGCAGTTCATTTTCGATGGTATTGATCAAATCGACGCCGGTAGGAGTGGCCACCAGCCGTTTGCGTTCCTTGCGGATATACCTCCGTCTGAAGAGCGTTTCAATAATATTGGCGCGGGTTGAAGGACGGCCGATCCCGTTTTCCTTCATCAGTTGCCGGAGTTCCTCATCCTCCATATTCTTCCCGGCAGTTTCCATGGCCCTCAGCAGGGTTGCCTCGGTATAATAAGCCGGCGGCTGGGTCTGCTTTTCCTGCAGGTCCGGCTCATGAGGCCCATGTTCTCCGGTTGTGAATTCCGGCAGCAGTTTTTCTTCGTCTGCCTCTTCCTTCTCTTCCTTTTGCTCGTTTTGAAAGATCACCCGCCATCCCGGTTTAAGGATCTGTTTGCCGGTCGCCTTGAAGGGATGCTTCCCGATTTTTGCTTCGACGGTGGTGTTGGCCGCCTCGCAATCCGGGTAGAAAACGGCGATAAACCGCTTTGCAACCAGATCGAAGATCTTCCGTTCCGTTTCGGTCAGGTCGGCGCGGTGCATTCCCGTGGGGATAATGGCATGATGATCGGTGATCTTCTGATTGTCGAAGACTTTTTTTGATTTCCGGAGTTTGTTTTCCTTCAGCAGGGATTCCGTAAACGGTTCATAGCCTTTCATGCCTTTCAGGATACCCGGCACTTTTTTGTAGATGTCGTCCGAAAGAAAAGCGGTGTCGACACGCGGATAGGTGGTCACTTTCTTTTCATACAGCGACTGGATGTGTTTCAAGGTGTCGTCGGCGCTCAGGCTGAATTTCTTGTTGCATTCCACCTGCAGGGAAGTCAGGTCGAAAAGCCGCGGCGGATGTTCATTGCTGTTTTTCGTTTCAATCTTTCCCACATACAGATCAACGCCCCGGATCTCATCCAGTACCGACGAAGCCTCTTCAACGTTCTTGTAGCGTCCGCTGACTGACGAAAAAACAGCAGTCCGGTAGGTTGTTTTGAGTTCCCAGAACGGTTCGGGTTTAAAATTTTCAATTTCCTTTTGCCGTGCAACGATCAGCGCGAGGGTGGGGGTTTGGACCCTCCCGATCGAAAGGACCTGTTTGTTTTGCCCGTATTTCAGCGTGTAAAGCCGGGTGGCATTCATCCCCAGCAACCAGTCGCCGATGGCCCTGGCGCTGCCCGCCTCATAAAGCTTGTCGAATTCCTCGCTTTTCATGAGCTTGCTGAAGCCCTCGCGAAGCGCTTCCTCTGTGAGCGATGAGATCCAAAGCCGTTTTACGGGAGCCTTGTTGCCCGCTTTGGTCAGCACCCATCGCTGGATCAGTTCCCCTTCCTGCCCGGCGTCACCGCAGTTGATGATCTCATCGGCCTCCCGGATGAGCTTTTCAAGAATTCCAAATTGTTTTTTGACCCCTTCATCTTCAATGACCTTAATGCCAAAGCGGGCAGGGATCATCGGGAGTGTCCTCAGGTCCCAGTACTTCCATTTTTCAGTATAATCGTTGGGTTCCTTCAGCGTACATAAATGTCCGAACGTCCAGCTCACCTGATAGCCATTTCCCTCAAAGTACCCGTCTTTCCGGCTCTTTGCTCCGATGATTGTGGCAATCTCTCTGGCTACACTTGGTTTTTCTGCAATACAAAGCTTCATTGAGGAATAAGTAAAATGCAAAAATAACGAAAGACTTTTCGGGCTGAAATCAGAGCAAGAATTGTTTACCGGCATCTAACGATGAACTGCGTGAGCCGGCAAAGCTAAACCAGCCTGATCCCGTTTTCTTCAATGCTGATCAGCCGCTGTTTGTAAAGTGCGCCGACCGCTTTTTTGAAATTTTTCTTGCTGATCTTGAATTCTCTCACAATGATGTCCGGATCGCTTTTGTCGTTGAAGGGTAAAAATCCGCCTGCTGCTTTCATCCGCTCGAGGATACCCTGCGAAATGTCGTCTATTTTTTCATAGCCGGGTTTATCCAGGCGCAGGTCGATCTTTTCGTCAGGCCGGACCTGCTTGATAAACCCTTTTAATTTCAGACCGGGATGAAGCGGCTGATAGACCTCATTGTGGTAGATGACCCCCCAATGGCTGTTATCGACGATTGCCTTATAACCCAGCTCTGTCTGCCCGGCTATGATCAGATCAACTTCTTCTCCCGGTTCATAATCGACGGGGATATTTCCCAGGCATTTATCCAGCCGCGAAGTCGCAACAACACGCTGGCTTTCATGGTCAAGATAGATATAGACCAGGTATGACTTTCCTTTTTCCATTTTTACCTGTTGCTCCCGGAAAGGGACCAGCAGGTCTTTCATCAAACCCCAGTCCATAAAAGCACCAAACGAAGTGATTTCGACAACTTTCAACATGGCAAATTCACCGACCATCGCCAATGGCTTTTCGGTTGTGGCAATGAGCCTGTCTTCCGAATCGGGATAAATAAAAACTTCCAGGTGGTCACCGATCTGAGAGTTTTCAGGAACATACCGCTTCGGGAGCAGGATCTCCCCATGGGTGCCCCCGTCAAGGTAAACGCCAAAATCGACTGTTTTTACGATCTCCAGTTCATTCAATGTGCCGATAGATGCCATAGATGTTCATTTCGTTTGATTGATGCAAAGGTACGGCTTAAGCCCGAATCTGAAAGCTTTAATTTTTTATTTATCTTCCCGCCCGAACCGTGGGGGCGGAAAAAGGTTATTTTTGTCAGACGCAAGACACAAGTGTCAAGACACAACAGAAGAAGATAAGAAGAGAAGAAGAGGAGAGGTGAAGTGAGGAAGAGTGGAAGACACGGGATAGGAAAAAGATAAGTATAGTAATAAGTGAGAATGGAAAGTATAAAAAAAGTTGGTTTTATCGGGGCCGGAGGCATTGCGCGTTCGCATGCGTTTGCTTTACAGGCAATGAAGTTTTATTATGACCAGGCGCCGGAAGTGTTTTTTGAGACTGTTTGCTCGGCAACAGCATCAAAAAGGGAAAAATTTGCCAGGCAATTCGGATTTGAAAGGGCAGCGGATGAAGATCATTTTTTTAAAAACGAGCAGATCAACGCTGTTTTTATTCTGGGTCCTAATCAAGTTCACTTCCGCCATTTAGCGCAGGCACTTGACATGCCATCCGTGAAATACATTTATATTGAAAAGCCGGTTTGTGCTTCATTTGCTGAGGAACAGGCGATGTGGAGGCTTTTGGAAGATATTCGCCCGGGAGTGAGAATCCAGGTCGGATTCCAGTTCCTGCAGTCGGCTGCGGTACGGGAAGTCCTGAGCCTTTGGAAAACGGGCAAATTCGGAAAACCCCTTCATTTTGATCTGAAATACTATCACGGCGATTATCTTCAGGCTCCTTACCGTGAAAAACGCAAGACAAGACTGGCGCCGGCCCCCGAAGGCGGGGCGATGGCCGACCTGGGATCGCACGGAATCAGCCTGCTTTTGGCTTTTTTCGGATCCCGGCTTCAGATCACACATGCCATGCAAAGCGGCCAATTTGAAGATGTGCCGGTCGACTCCGATCTTTTCAGCTCGATTTCCTTATTTGATCCGCCGACCGGGGCTGCAGGACATCTCTCGGCCAGCAGGATCAGTGCCGGTTCGGGCGACCTGGTTGATCTGGAAATTTATGCGGAGAAAGGTACGGTTTGCTATCACTCGCACCGGCCTGATGAATTTCGTTATTACCTGGAGGAAACCGGTGAATGGGTCACACGGCATGTGGGCAGCAATTACCTTCCCCTCGGAAGTTTTCCTTCGGGACACGTTTCACCCGGATGGCTGAGGGCGATGATCCATGCGCATTATCTCTTTTTGGGCGGAAGCGATGAGAAGGCTTTTATTCCCGACCTGCGGCATGGACTGGAAGTTCAGCGGCTGGTAAGAGAAACCGCCCGCCAATTGGAAACTTACAGGGATCAAATCAGACAGCATGGAGCGCAGTAGCGGAATTTTATTGCACATTAGCTCGCTGCCCAATCGGCACGGGATTGGTACGATGGGTCCGGAGGCATATGAATTTATTGATTTTCTGCAGGAAACAAAGCAGAAAATCTGGCAAATCCTTCCGCTTGGGCCGACCGGTTACGGTAACTCGCCCTATCAGTCTTACTCTGTTTTTGCAGGTAATGCCCTGCTGATCAGCCTGGATAAGCTTCAGGACGAAGGTTTGATCCGGGAAGATGACCTGAAGGAAATGGCGGAGGTGAAATCAAAAAAGGTCGACTATGAGCTGATCCGGGAAAAAAAGATGACCCTCCTGCGGAAAGCACTTGTTGTTTTTCGCTCCGGCCAGGAGCGGTGGGAGGATGCGTACCGCGCATTCAGAAAAGAACACGGGTGGTGGCTGGATGATTATTGTCTTTTTCAGGCGATTAAGAATCAGGATCAGGAACGATGCTGGAATGAATGGAAAAAGGGGCTGAAATTCAGAAACCAGCAGGCTCTTGATGCGGCATCCCAGACCTGGGCGGAGGAGATCGAATTCCAGTGTTTTATTCAGTTCATGTTTTTCAGGCAGTGGTTCGGGTTGAAAAAATACGCCAATGACCGAGGGATCCGGATCCTGGGCGACCTCCCTCTTTATATCTCGATGGACAGTGCGGATGTGTGGTCCAATCCCGATATTTTTTTGCTGGACGAAGAACGGCAGATGCAGTTTTCCGGTGGGGTGCCTCCTGATCTCTTCAGTGAAACGGGGCAGTTTTGGGGTTGTCCGGTTTATGATTGGAAAAGGTTGGCCGAACGGGAATTTGACTGGTGGCTCGCGCGCTTTCATTTTAACCTGCATTTGTTCGATCTGGTGCGGATCGATCATTTTCGTGGCCTTGAATCGTTCTGGTCCATACCCGCCGGAGAAGAGACGGCGGTAAACGGCAACTGGATACCGGCCGGAGGTTATGCACTTTTGAAGAAGCTGAAAGAACAGATCGGAGAGTTGCCTCTCATTGCCGAGGACCTTGGAGTGATTACCCCGGAAGTGGAAAAACTTCGTGACGACTTCGGACTGCCGGGAATGAAGGTGCTGCAGTTTGCTTACGGAACAGACGAAACGAACGGCTATCTGCCTCACAATTATGGGCAAAATTTTGTGGTTTATACCGGTACTCACGATAATAACACCACTGTAGGCTGGGTCAAGTCAGCTTCCCGCAGGGAACGCCGGAACCTGATGAAATATTTCGATGCCGGGTGGAAATACGTGCACCGCTCTCTGATGGAAGCAGCCCTGGCTTCTGTTGCCGGTATGGCCGTTATACCGATGCAGGACCTGCTGGAACTCGACGGCCGCAGCCGGATGAACAAACCGGGAACCATTGAAGGTAATTGGGAATGGAAGTTTGAATGGCGCATGCTGAAACGCAGGCAAAAGAATCTCCTGAAAAAAATGACCAAAAAATACAACCGGGCAGGATAAAGATCGGCTTCCGGATCCTCAGACTCTTTGAAGGCCGACTCCTTTTCAGATAAATTTCTCCAGTGTCTCCATGAAAAGCGCCGGTTGTTCGGCGTGCAGCCAATGACCCGCATCGGGGATGACAGAAATGGCCGCTTCTGGGTAAATCCTGCGGATCAGGCTAAAGTCTTCTTGCCGGATATAGCCCGATTTTCCGCCTTTGATAAAAAGGACAGGATAGTTCAGAATAGGGATCCGGTCGCTGAAAAACTTTTCATTTACTCCACTGACGATCTCGTCGAGCGAATTATTGAGTGAAGCAATGTTGATACGGCACTTAAACTGTTTGCTTTCCTTGTCCCGGTAAAGGCTTTTCAGCAGAAAGCGTACCAGATCCCGGCCATCCAGTTTCAGCTCCAGAAAATTGCTGATGTCTTCCCGGCTGCGGAAGCGTTCACAGTTATTCTCCACTTCAGTCAGCGCCTCCAGAATATGCCGGTGTTGATTATACTGGCTGTCTTCGCCGATCAACCGGTAGTCTTTCGGGACGATATCAACAACCACTAACTTTTCAACCATTTCGGGGTAGTCGGCCGCGAATGCCATTGCTGTTTTTCCACCCATGCTGTGACCGATCACAGTCGCTTTCTCAATTTGATTTGCCCTGAAAAATTCAGCGAGATCTTCCTTCATGGCTTCATATGTGTGGTCCGGACTTTGGGGAGAACGGCCATGGTTTCGCTGATCAACCAGATACACATGATGCTTTGCTCCGAGTTTTTTTCCTGCCGTCAGCCAATTATCGGACGAACCGTAAAGTCCGTGGACAATGACAATATTCTTCCCTTCCGCTCCTTCCTCTCTGAAAAATAGTTTCAAGACATTCGATTTAGATGTGAGACACAAGACACAAGACACAAGACACAAGACACAAGAATCAAGAATCAAGAATCAAGACACTGATCTTACAATCTTTCGATCCTTTGATCTTTTTATGGCTCGATACATTCCAGATATTCCTGTATCGTGGCGCGAAGTCCCATGTAGAGGGCATCAGCGATCAGGGCATGCCCGATTGAAACTTCTGCGATATAAGGGATCATATCAGTCAAATATTTCAGGTTACGCAGGTTTAAATCGTGGCCGGCGTTAATTTCGAGTCCGAGCATTTCGGCTGCTTTGGCCGCTTCTACAAAAGGAGCGACCGCCTTTTCGGGATTGACTATATAGGCGCTTGCGTAAGGCTCAGTATATAATTCAATCCGGTTAGTCCCGGTTTCTGCAGCGGCTTCTATCATTTTGAGATTCGGATCCACAAAAATGGAAGTCCGGATCCCGTTCCCCTGAAGAAATTCGATCACTTCTGTCAAAAATTTCCGATGTTCAATCGTGTTCCAACCATGATCGGAGGTGAGTTGACCAGGCCCGTCAGGTACCAGGGTCACCTGGTCGGCATGTACATCGGTCACCAGTCTGTGAAAGTCCTTGTCGGGGTAGCCTTCAATGTTCAGTTCCGTGGTGATGTGCGGTTTGATATCGTAC
>JBFXKJ010000129.1:0-10842 GCA_050173895.1 Mangrovibacterium sp.
CGCCAGTGCCATGCAAAGGTATGGACGGAGCCGCATAAACCCGAATGTGCCCGATGTGAATACCGACTGGTACAAGGAAATCCTTCGTCCGGCCTCCATTCAAAATCACAGTCTGAGTGTGGAAGGGGGAGATACGAAAGCTTCTTATTCGCTTGGAAGCAACTATTTTTATCAGGCTGGTATCCTGGACATGAGGAATGACTATTCCCGTTTCAATCTGCGTTCGAAAATTGATTTTAAAGTAACCGACTGGCTTACGGTCGGAGGAAATATCAACGCGAGCAACGCGGTGAAGCATCTGGCTGCCGAAGACGCCTGGAGCCAGGCTTACTGGGCAGTGCCGATCCTTCCGGTTTATGATGAAGCCAATACGGAGGCATGGCCGGTGAAATATGCCAGTGCTCAGGACATTGGGTTCCGTGGCGGGCAAAATCCTTTTCCGACGCTCGATTTCAACAATGACCGCCTGAAGATCCGGAAATACCTCACAAACTTCTATGCGAAAATCAGCCTGATTCCGGAAAAGCTGTCTTTTCAGACTACCTACAGTAACGCATCGACTTTTCTCAGCGAACGCAATGTCGATTTGCCGTTTTATATCACTACCGGCTTACAGCGGACCAATTCATCCGTTGTAAAAAAGACAGAGACCTATGTAAGTCAGATCTGGGATAACGTGCTGACCTGGACCGACAGTTTCGGGAAGCATAACCTGACGGCAATGGCAGGGACCTCTTATCGCGATGAGTTGTATGAGATGCTCACTGCCAAAGGAATTGATATCCCGGTTGGCGATCCCAAACAATGGTATATTGAACAGTCTGACCGGGCAAAGATCCCGATGGAGGATGTTCACGATGATGGCCGCCGGCAGTATGGTCTTTCTTATTTCGGAAGGGTCGCCTATAATTATGCCGACCGCTACCTGCTATACGGGACGCTGCGCGCCGACGGAAATAATAAATATCAGGAAAAATGGGGATATTTCCCGACAGTGGGGCTGGGATGGGTGATCTCGGAGGAAGACTTTATGAGAGACGGCACCCCCCTTGATTTTCTGAAGCTGCGCGCAAGCTGGGGAGAGCTGGGTAATGACAAGGTACCGGCCAGCGACGGGGCAAATACGACTGCTGTGATCACCACGGCCATTGATGACCGCCTGGTTTCGGGAACAGTTTCAACAAACACCTTTAGTTATATCGGCTGGGAGGTGATCGAAGAATGGAACTTCGGCCTCACTGCCCGCTTGCTGAAGAACAGGCTTTCTGTTGACGCAGATTATTTTATCCGGGATAATAAAAATGCCGTGATACCCGTCTACATACCTTTTGCTGCGGTATTTGTGAGCAGGGATAACGGGGTGATCCGCAACTCCGGTTTTGAATTGTCCCTGAACTGGAACAATACCGTGTCGAAGGAACTGAGCTATTCGGTCGGCGTGAATATTTCGACCCTGAAGAATGAAGTGAAGGATCTGTACGGGCAACCTTACCTGGACGGCGGTTCGGCCGAATTCCGCCAGCGTTCTATGGTCGGAGAACCTTTGCTTGCCTTTTTTGGTTATGAAGTGCAGGGCGTTTATCAGAATGATCAGCAGATCCAGGGCGATCCTGCAGCAGTGGGAACGATGGAAGCGACCGGGGCGACCCTGGTGCCGGGCGATTTTAAGTATAAAGACCAGAATGGCGACAAGATCATAAACGATGCCGACCGCGTCGTACTGGGATCCTATTTCCCTTCCTTCATGTATGGCGCCAATCTGGGGATTAGCTGGAAGGATTTTGAATTTTCTGCCAATATTTACGGGCAGACCGGGAACAAGATCCTGAACCGCAAACGGGGCGAAATTATCTGGACACCCGACCTGAATATGGATGCCGATCTGGCTAAAAACAGGTGGCATGGAGAAGGTACCTCCAATAAATATCCGTCGTCGGCAGGTTTGCGAAAGGGCTGGAACCAAAAGATGAGCGACTATCTCGTGGAAGACGGTTCTTTCTTCCGGATCCAGAACATTCAGTTAGCCTACAATCTTCGCGGAAAGCAGATTTCCGGAACGAGGCTGCCCGATACCCGGATCTCGTTAACGGCCGAGCGTCCGCTCACCTCATTTGGCTACAACGGCTTCAATCCGGAAGTGGAAAACGGGGTTGACCGGCAGACCTATCCGGTTCCGGCTGTCTATACCCTGGGATTGAATATTAAATTTTAACTTAAAGGAATATCACTATGAGACGATATAATACTTATATAAAGATAGCAGTATCCGCTTCCGTATTGCTGTTTTCCGCATCCTGTGACGATTTGCTGAATGAAGATCCCGAAAATAAAAAGTTCACGGAAGAAACGGATTACACGATTACCGGCAACATGATCCAGCCGTTGATCGGCGCGTATGCTGAATTTTATGCCCGCGGGTGGGAAGACTTCCCACTGATCTCGGTGAGGGGAGATGACGTCAATGCCGGCGGGTTGGGCGACCAGCAGGATTATGCAGAAACCGACAAATTTAATTACAACAAAGATTACTGGATGTATAATTCGGTCTGGCAAAATCTGTACAAGGATATTCTGACCGCGCATTCGGCCATGGAGCAAACCGAGTTATACAAAGTTCACGCATCCGACAAAGCGATTGCCGACCAGTATATCGCCGAGGCCAAGACCATTCGTGCATTTTTGCTTTTGCAGTTATCGCGCGTATGGGGGGCTGTTTTCATCCCGACAAATTCGAATCCGACCGAGTTGCTGGTTGCATCGGTGGCATCTAAAACCGAAGTGATGGAGCATATTTCGGCTCAAATGGATGAAGCAATCCCGTTGTTGCCTGATCTGAATCCAAACCAGCGGACGGATATACCGGGTGGAGTGACCAAATACACGGCGCTGGCGGTTAAGGCATTGGCCAACCTGGAGTTGAAAAACTACCAGGCGGTTGCCGAAGCGACTTCGCAGATCATCGGCTCGGGCCGCTTTAGCCTTGAGCCCGATTTTTACCAGCTTTTTAAACTGAAAGGCAAGCTGAACAATGAAAACCTGCTCGAACTGCAGTATTCTGATTTTGGACAGGGGGCGGGTGATGCGAAGACTTACCTGTTTGCATTCTTTGGTCCCCAAAACTGGACCCCGAAAGTGGCCGGCGCAGGAAGTGGCTGGGGTTTTTATGAGCCCAGCCTGAAGTACATTAAGTTCATGCTGGGACGCGGCGAAACGATCCGGCTCGAGACCAGCGTTCTTTTCACCAACAGGGGCATCGATGAAATCAAAAAAGACCCTGCCTACGCCACCTTGCCGGCGTGGATCACCAATACCACCCGGTCGGGCGACCGGATCAATGACTATGCGCGGGCGCTGTTTGCCAGCGGCAAGCACTATCTGCCTTCCGAACAGCTTACCCCGGGACGAACAGGGTACGGGACCAATAAGAACTTTCCCGTGATCCGTTATGCGGAAATTTTGCTGATGCATGCCGAAGCACTTACCAACGGCGCCACCGGCACCGGGATGACGGCCGATGCGGCTGTGAATGCGGTAAGGGGGCGAGCCGGAGTCGCTGCGATCTCAGGCGTGACCAACGACCAGGTGATGGCCGAAAAATACGCTGAACTGGCCATGGAGTGGGGAACCCGCTATTACGATATGGTCAGGCTGGCGAAATACAATGAGCTGAGCTATGACGGCAGAACCTTTTCGGACAAGAAAATATACCTGCCATATCCGCAACTCCAGGTGGACCAGTTGCCTGTGCTTAAGGACCAAGTTCAATAACGGTTAAAATGTGTGTAAAATGAAGAACTTAAAATATATTTTCGCAGGTATTGCGATGATCGCAATCGCCACAGCCTGCAATGACGGCATTGATCCGATCAGTTATGTCGCACCGGGACCTGATGAAACACCACCGGTGGTCAGCATCAAATATCCGCTTCAGGGCACCCTGATCCGGGTGAAGGAGGACCTTACTCCGCTAACCATCCAGCTTGAGGTAACCGATGATATTGAAATCCAGAAGGTGACGGTTCAGCTTGACGGAAGCGAAATCACCTCCTTCAGCGAGTTTAAAGATTACCGCCGGCTGCTTGGCGAGTATGTCCATCAAAATCTGACCAACGGCACCCACACGCTGACTGTCTCGGCAACTGACCTGTCCGGGAAATCGGCTTCCAAATCGGTTAGCTTTGAAAAAGTCGAGCCCTACAGGCCGGTATATCCCGGCGAGGTATTTTATATGCCTTTTGACGGTGATTACCTCGAACTGATCAGCATTACCAGTGCAACCAAAGCTGGCACTCCGGGCTTCGCGGGTGCGGCCGTTCAGGGACTGAATGCTTATGCAGGAGCAACCGATGCCTACCTGACCTTTCCGACGGCAGGGCTCACCGGTCCTGCGTTCAGCGCCGTATTCTGGTACAAGCTGAAACTCAATGATCCGATGCCCAGCTATGGTCACCGGGCAGGTATCCTGGTGATCGGACCACCCGATCCGGCTAATCCGACCGCCATGAACAACCGGAAGAGCGGCTTCCGTTTCTTCCGCGAAGGGAATACGGTCAATCAGACCTTTAAGCTGAACGTGGGGAATGGTACCGCCGATAATTGGTTTGACGGAGGTGCAACTGCTTCACTTAATCCGGTCACGGCCACGGGATGGGTGCACATGGCTTTCACGATCTCGGCAACCGAATGCGCGGTTTATATCAATGGCCTGCCTGTTAAACAAGGCGCTTTTGCCGGGGTGAGCTGGACAGATTGCGATATTTTGTCGATCGGGTCGGGTGCACCGCGCTTTACCGGATGGAGCCATTTGTCGGATCAAAGCTGGATCGATGAATTGCGTTTGTTTAACAAAGCCCTCACTCAGGCTGAGGTACAGGCTATCATGAACGCCGAAAAATAAGATCAGCCAAAATAAAAATGATTTGCGGGCGACGAGGAGCAGTCTGTCTGAATAGCTCGGGCAGATTGCTTCTTTCGTCATTTCCGGAATGTTTCATGAACGTATTTTTGCCGGAACCGTTTAATGGATAAAAGCTGCGTATGGATTCTGTTTTCAAATCACTCATGCTTTTCAGTTTAGTCCTGATGCTTTCAGGCAGTTACTCCTGTTCCAGGGACAACCATGAAGAGCCGGAGCCGGCACCGCTGGAACTGATTTCGGTGAACGTCGGAACGGAGCAGTTATCGTTTACCGGTGAAAATAAAGACTTGCCGGTTAACCAGCCTGTCGTTGTCAGGTTCAATTTACCCGTTGATGCCAAAACTGTTCCGGCATCCATTCGTTTGCTGGGTCCGGACTCCAATCCTGTGTTGCTGACTGCTTCATTTTTTGACAGCAACAAAACGGTATCGCTGGCACATGAAAATGAATTGGCTGAGAACACGCTGTACCGGATCGATCTGACCAGCGATCTGAAAGGAAGCAATCAGGAAGCCTTTCCAGGGCGTTCGGTCAGCTTTAAAACCTTGCTGCGCCCGTTGACGGTGCAGTCGCTGAAATTCAATACGCAAGTCTATTATGAAACTGTCCGCATGCAGGAAGTGGAACTGATGCCGGAAATACGGCTCATTTTTTCACACGCGGTTTCTGCGGATGAACTGGCTCAGAAGCTCAGGATCTCCGGTGACGGAGGAGATCAGGAAGTCACAGTTTCGGCCGATGCAGGAGGAAAGGAGTTTCTGATCCAACCTGTTTCTCCGCTGAAAGGATTAATGAAATACATCCTGTCGGTCACAGGAGAATTAAAATCGCAAAACGGGAACGAATTTCCGGGATTTGAAACCGCATTTTATACAAAGCCTGATCCAAATCCACAGTTTCCGGTGGTGTCGGATGATGAACTGCTGACGCTTGTCCAGCGGCAAACCTTCAGATATTTCTGGGACTTTGCGCATCCGGTAAGCGGACTGGCAAGGGAAAGAAATACTTCGGGCGAGACCGTTACCACCGGAGGTTCCGGCTTTGGACTGATGGCGGTTCTCGTGGGTGTTGAGCGGGGGTTTATAAGCCGGGAGGAAGGCGTCCAGCGTCTTCGGAAGGTCATCGGTTTCCTGGCATCGGCTGACCGTTTCCATGGAGCCTGGTCCCATTGGCTGAACGGTACTACCGGAAAAGTGATTCCGTTCAGTCCGAACGACAATGGCGGGGACCTGGTTGAGACTTCTTTTTTGGCTGCAGGTATGCTTGCCGTAAGGCAGTACCTGAACCCGGCCGATGCCGGAGAAAAACAACTCATCGATCAGATCAATGTGTTGTGGAACGGTATTGAATGGGACTGGTACACGCAGGGAGGGCAGAAGGTGTTGTACTGGCATTGGTCGCCTGATAAAGGCTGGATCATGAATCACGCCATCAGAGGCTACAACGAGGCGCTGATCACTTACCTGCTGGCCGCCTCGTCGCCCGCTCATCCGGTTGCGGCAGAGGTCTACCACGAAGGATGGGCCGCTAACGGGAGCATGAAAAACGGCAGGGACTTTTATGGGATTACCCTTCCGCTGGGATCCGATTACGGGGGACCATTGTTTTTTGCCCACTACTCATTTCTGGGAATTAACCCGCATGACCTGAGTGACAGGTATGCCAACTACTGGACCCAGAATGTGTCTCACAGCCTCATTAACCGGGCCCACTGCATGGCAAATCCGAATAAGTTTGTCGGCTATGGCGCAGACTGTTGGGGGCTGACCGCCAGCGACGGCGATCAGGGCTATTATGCGCATTCGCCGACAGCCGACCGCGGGGTGGTGAGCCCCACTGCGGCTGTTTCTTCCATTCCTTTCACTCCGGAAGAGTCGATGCAGGCGCTGAAATTCTTTTATTATACATTGGGTGACCGACTGTGGGGCGAATACGGATTTTATGATGCCTTCAACCTGACCGCAGGCTGGACGGCCGGTTCATACCTGGCTATTGACCAGGGACCCATCATCATCATGATCGAGAACTACCGCAGCGGACTGCTGTGGAACCTCCTGATGCAGGCGCCGGAAGTAAAGGAAGGACTGACCAAACTGGGATTTAGCAGACCTTAAAAGACACCTTCATCATGCGGAACGATTGTTTCGCCATGCGTGCTATCCGGAGGTTTATTAACATGGCGCTTCGTGCGGATGTGAAAAGAACAAATTGTTATACTGTAAAAGCTAAACTTATGGTACAGAAAAAGAACTTAACCCGCCGGACATTTATTGGGCAAACTGCGGCAACCGGTGTGGGGCTTACCGTTGTTCCGTCTTTTGTGCTGGGAGGACAGGGAAGAACCGCTCCGAGTGATAAAATTAACGTGGCGTTGATCGGCTCCGGAACGCAGGCTTTAAAACAATTGCCTGACTGGCTGAAACGCGAAGAACTTCAGTTTGTATCGGTTTGCGACCCGAACCGCGCAAGTTATGATTATCCGCAATGGGGGCGGTCACAGGGCGAAAAAAAGGGAGCCGCCGGTGGTCGTGAAATCGGCAGGGCCAGGATCGGACAGTACTATGCGACGAAAAGCAATTCCGCTTCCTATAAAGGCTGTTCGGCTTATGCTGATTTCCGGGAGTTGCTTGAAACGGAAAAAGGCCTTGATGCTGTTTTCATTATGACGCCTGATCATCTACACGCCACGGTGGCCCTTGCGGCGATGAAAAAGAAGCTTAGCGTCGCTACACATAAACCCATTGCCAATTTTATGCAGGAAACCCGCCTGGCCTGCACCCGGGCCCGGGAAACGGGTGTTGCCACCCACTGTTTTGCATTTCAGGATCCGCCCGAACTATACACGCTGCAGTCCTGGATTTCCGCTGGTGTAATTGGGAAAGTAAAAGAGTTGCACCGGTGGACCAACCGGCCGATGTGGCCGCAGGGATCGCCTTATCTCCCTGCGGGGCAGCCTGTACCCGAAGGCTTTGACTGGCAACTTTGGCTGGGGCCGTCCACCGACAGGCCTTATTCTCCCGATTACACGCATACCGTTTTCAGGGGATGGTATGAGTTCGGAGCCGGCTGCCTGGCCGATATGGGCTATTATGGTTTCTGGAAAGACTGGCGAATACTGAATCTCGGAATGCCGGTCACGGCCGAGGGATCATCGTCCTTTACCTGCGAAATCAAGGATTACAGAAGTACCTGGGTCAAAAATAAGCTGAGTTATCCGCACGCCGCAACCCTTTACTGGAAGGTACCGGCCGGAGCCGGAAAAGAGTTCGCCGATGTGTTTTGGTATGAAGGCGGGATCAGACCCGCTACTCCGGCGCCGCTGACCGCAAACGGGCGGAGGATGCCAAAGGAAGGAGTGATGTTTGTGGGTGAACACGGGGCGATTGTCGCTGATTATGGATATGAGAATCCTGTGCTGCTCGGTGTAAAGGACGCCGAAGCTCTTACCGCTTCTGTCAGGCCGCCTCAGCCTGAACTGGTTGACCAAACAACTGAAATGATCCAGGCGTTTCAAGGTCAAAAACCTTCACGGGGAAGTTTTGAACAGGTACAAACCGTGGCTGAGGCCATCTGTCTGGGTAACCTGGCCATTCGTATGGACGACCGCCTCGAGTGGGATAATCAATCGATGAAAGTGACCAACCTGCCGGAGGCAAACAACTTTCTGTCGCGCATTTACCGTCCCGGCTGGGAACTTTCCTGATAAAACGGATTTATTAGTTCAAATTGTTTAACCATTAACCAACCTGTAATGAAGAAAAAGACAGTTTGTTTAGCCGGAATCATGCTGATCATGATTTCGGGTGCCTGCCTGGCGCAGGAGCGGGATTTAGCTGATGGGGGAGCTGCCGTCAGCCTTTTTAACGGACAGGATTTGTCGGGCTGGAAAATTCCGGATGGCGACAACGGACATTGGTCGGTGATCGACGGAGTGATCGATTACGATGCACGCTCCGAAGCAAAAGGTTCAAAAGATTTATGGACCGAAAAAGAGTTCACCGATTTTGAACTGCATGTGGAATGGCGTTTTAAGGGCTATGGCGATCATCTTTTTCCACTTCCCACGATTTTGCCGACAGGCGATTACCTGCGGGATGAGAAGGGGAACATTATTGAGCCTCCCGGCCCCAATTCCGATTCCGGAATTCTGCTCAAAGGAGTTGGGCAAGCCAATCTTTGGTGCTGGTCGGTGGGTTCGGGCGAATTATGGTCGGTGAGAAACAACCCGAAGCTGCCGGCTGAAGTACGTGCCGCAGCAGTCCCGAAGGAAAATGCTGATCAGCCGGTTGGCCAGTGGAATGCGCTCGATATCTTTGTGAGCGGCGAGCGGATTACCATTCTCAATAATGGCATTACGGTCATCAATAACGCCCTGTATCCGGGCCTGAATGTCAAAGGACCCGTCGGTCTCCAACATCATGGCGGAATTAATCCGAAGACCGGAAAGCTGCAGGGTGCATCCAGCCTGGTCCAATTCAGGAATATCCGGATCAGGGAACTGTAGAAGATAAAACAGTGGCCGCGAAACAGCGTTCCTGACAGGAATCTGTTTCTGCGGTCATGCCACCTCATAAATTTGCGTTCCGAAAGTATTTCATTGCGCTTCTGCCCGCATAATGAGACCAAAATTCCGTATTTTGGACCCGTTAACAATCATACAACCTAAATTATGCGAATGATCCGAATGAAATTCCGGTTATTGACCATTGTCCTTGTGTTGCTTGTCCCCGGACTGAAAGCACAAACCACTGCTGTTATTCCCAGGCCTGCAGCCCTCAGCATTCAAAAAGGGAATTATGAAGTGACTTCCGAAACGCCCTTGATTTACGATCAGTCGGATCAGGACCTGAACCGGATTGCCGGATTTCTGTCCGGTCATCTGGAAAAATATTATCAACTGAGATTGCCTTCGGCACCGGATGCAAAAAAAGGCATCCGCCTGAAAATTGATCCTTCATCCAAATTGAAGAAGGAAGGATATGTCATGAAAGTTGATCAAAAGGGGGTGCAGATTACGGCTTCCTCGGCAAGCGGGATTTTTTACGGGATGCAGTCACTGAAGCAACTTCTTCCTGCCCCGGGTACAGGAGCACTGACTGTTCCTTATGTTGAAATAAAGGATGAACCCCGGCTTGCATGGAGAGGTGTGATGCTCGACGTGGGGCGTCATTTTTTCCCGGTTTCGTATATCAAAGAGTTTTTAGACCATATGGCGATGTACAAGCTGAACACATTCCATTGGCACTTAACGGAAGATCAGGGGTGGCGGATCGAAATCAAAAAATATCCGCGGCTTACCGAACTGGCGCACTGGCGCGATGAAACCGTGGTTGGGCATGCCCGTAAGTCGACCACCTACGACGGGATCGGTTATGGAGGATTTTATACGCAGGATCAGATCAGGGATCTTGTTCAATATGCGGCCGACCGCTTTATTACCATTGTCCCGGAAATTGAAATGCCGGGCCACTCGACTGCTGCTCTGGCGGCATATCCGGAACTGGGTTGCACCGGAGGCCCTTATCAGGTTGCAAAAACCTGGGGGGTAATGAAAGATGTGTATTGCGCCGGTAAAGAAGAGACATTCAGTTTCCTTCAGGATGTGCTGGACGAGGTATGTGAACTTTTCCCTTCCACTTATATCCATGTCGGAGGCGATGAATGTCCGAAAGATGCATGGAAAAAATGTCCGGCCTGCCAGAAAAAGATTAAAGATGAAGGCCTGGCCGATGAGCATGAACTTCAAAGCTATTTCATCCGGCGGATGGAAAAATATCTTCTTTCCAAAAACCGGAAACTGGTCGGATGGGATGAGATCCTGGAAGGAGGACTGGCTCCTGAGGCTACGGTGATGTCGTGGAGGGGGGTCAAAGGCGGCATTGAAGCAGCAAAACAACGGCATGATGTGGTCATGACACCTAATT
>JBFXKJ010000130.1:0-10722 GCA_050173895.1 Mangrovibacterium sp.
TTATGCGGGCGGAGTGATGACCGACTGGGGCGTTCACCTGCTTGACTTCGCCCTTTTCGGAATGAACCAGTATATTCCTGAATCGATCATGTCGGTGGGAGGGAAATATGCCTTTCCCGACGATGCGATGGAGACACCCGACACCATGACCGCCGTCTATGATTTTGGCGACTTCAGCCTGGTGTGGGACAATACGATCGGCATATACGGAGCCAATTACGGAAAGAGAGGCCATGGGGTTGCTTTTGTAGGTGAATATGGCACGCTGGTTATTGACCGGTCCGGATGGGAAGTGATTGCCGAAGACAAGAGTACGGGGGCTAAAAAGGACTACAAGGGGCTTCCCGTGCAGCCGGCGGTGGGTGACGGACTCGACTTGCATGTCCGGAATTTCCTGGATTGCATAAAAAAAGGCGGAAAACCCAACTGTGATATTGAAACCGGGGCCGACATCGCGCGTTTTGCGCACCTGGGAAACATTGCTTACCGCGTGGGGCATCAGGTGGTGTGGGATGCCGAAAAGCATTTGTTTGTGAATGATGATAAAGCCAATGAACTGGTGAAAGCGCATTACCGTTCACCCTGGACATTGCCGAAGATATGACAAGCCTGGAAACAGCATGCCTGAATGGTGTGCTGTTTTCTACTTCAGGAGAGCTCTTGGCCCTGCCGGTCAGAGTCCCTTCAGGATGTAGGCTACAAATATTCCAAGGTAATTACCCATTGCATAGCCCAAAATGCCGATGGTAAGTCCTGAGATAATGATATCTCTGTTGCGCAGGGCGCCGGCGACAACCGGGACAAAAGGAGGTGAATAGGTCAGGGCCGTGATGGTGATGATGGTTGTATCCGTATCCAGCTTGAAGATCCAGGCCAGGAACACGTGGATTGCAATCGCGCCAAATACCGTAATTGTGACCAGAAGAAACAGGCTCAGAAACCCGGCATTGAACATGCCGCGCAGATTGCCCATGCTTGCCACCACCAGTGAAAATACGATGACAAAGTACATGCCTGCCTGAAAGGTTTTTTCAATCCGGTTTACCCATTTAATAGTACTGAACAGAAGGCCAAGTGTTGTAATTGTCAAAATAACCGTAAGCAGTTGTGCCTGCCGGGGAACTGCCATGCTTAGCAATGCTCCTGTCGCAAAGATCAATCCCGCCAGCCCCACGGCTTTTGAAAGTTCGGTCAGGCCCTTCCTGTTCAGCATCCCCAGGTAATTATCCACACCTTCACTTTGCCTGACCATTTCTGATAAGGATACGGAACGTTCCGGCTCATGAAAATGTGGCAGGAACAGGTTAAAAATGCGCTGGGCCGCGGTAAGGAGAAAAACCAGGCAGATAGCGCCCGCAACCATTTCGTACGTATGGGTTAAAATGAATACATTCGGTTCGACCTCCAGGGCAGTACCGATTGCCGCCAGGTTTGGTGTTCCCCCGGTATAAACACCGATCAGCATACCCGACACTTTCCACAGGTCAGGGATTTCCCCGCGAAACAGAAAGTAACAGGGGAAAATGACCAGGATCAGGGAGCTGATTCCAAGGACCATCGAGAGCATCGTACCTTTCAGTGACTTTAACCAGCGCCGTACATCCATCGAGAACAACAAAAGCGGAATAGACAGCGGAATGACAATCGTAATGAGAAGATCCTGCACGCCTGCGATCTGGTTGGCAAGGAAATCAGTCTGACTGATCAGTCCCTGCTGCACATAGGGGAGCAATTCGCCCTGGGGCATTGCGGATCGCCCTCCCAAAAGCTGGCGTAACTCAGGAGAGGGGGCCGGAAGTATTCCGCAGTTCCCGAGGATCAGCCCCGTAACATAAGCCAGAATGACAGCTCCGATTTTTTTGACCGGCTTTGAAATATGCGTGAAATAAATGATCAGCATCGGGAAAGCCAGGTAAAACACAACCAGCAGGATCGGAACGAGCATAGGATCAATCGTTAAGTTTCTTCTTTTATGACCAACAGGCTTTCGGGCGGGCCCGACTCCCGGATGAGGACGAAAATACAAAAAGATCAGACACATTTTAATAAAGAACAGGGAGAGACAAAGAAGTATCGCGCAGGAATTTGAAAAAATATTTATATATTCGCATGTATCTATATTTTTAAACAGCTGATCATGGATCTCAAAAAACTAAAAAAAATATCGAAAGCCCTGGCCGACATCAGCAGGCTGCAAATACTCATGGAGATCAGACGAAAGTCCAGTTATCTCATGTGTTCGGATATCTGCGAGTTTATTAACCTGTCCCAACCTTCTATTTCCCATCATATTAAGCAACTGATGGATGCGGAGCTGATCACTTACACCAAGGAAGGCCGGCAGATGAAATATCAGATTAATGAAGAAACTATTAATCAATACATTGCCTTTTTAAATAAATTAACAAGGTATTAACAACCTGTTAAATAATTCTAAAGTCATTGAATTGCATTGGTCAATTGCATAAATTTGTTCATTGTTGATATACCTTTTTACCTCATCCTGTGTAAGAATCTGGAATTTAGATTTTTAATCAATTGGTAATTTGTTTGCGTAATTTGCGGAAACCGGAAGGATTTCCGCAAAGGCGATCATTCCTGAAGGAAAAACCTGATAGTTGAAAGAAAAGCCGAATGATCAAAAAAAGCGCAATTTTTTATTTCTAAACATCGAAACATTTAAATGTATCTATTGTTTTTAAATTCTGAACGAGCTGAGAACCTGCATTGGATTTACAAAGCAAGGGAGTTAAGAGAAGAAAACAGAATACATTCAGGCGGCTGATTGATAGGTGGGTTGCAGCCGTCTGACCAGAAGGCCCGGAGCCTGGAACCGCGAAGGCTCAGAGGGCAGTAAGATGAAGAACTCCGAAACTTAAATTTAAATTAGAAACATGAAAACAATCCAGGAAAACAGAAAACGAAGGATGATTGCGGGAATAGTCATTGGGTTAGCCGTGATTTTGCCGGGCTTTTATCTTCAGGGATGCGGAACCAGCAGGGGTGATACCGCACCTGCGCAGGCCAAACTGAAAGTGCCCGTGGCGACTCCTCTTTATGAGCCGGTCACTGAATGGGAAGAGTTTAGCGGAAGGTTCCGGGCCGTGGACCGGGTGGAAGTGAGGGCCCGGGTTGGCGGATATGTCGAGCGGACCCTGTTCCGCGACGGAGAGCTGGTCAGAAAAGGGCAGGTCCTTTTTGTGATTGATCAGCGTCCTTACCGTATCACCCTGCAGCAGGCCGAGGCGCGGCTGGAGCAGGCCCGGGCGGAAAAAAGGCAGGCTGAAAACGCTTTCAACAGAGTGAAGGAGCTGAAAAATTCGAGAGCCATTTCGAAGGAGGAATATGATCAGCGGGAGCAGTCGCTGCATGTTGCAGTAGCGCGGGAGGAAGCGGCAGCGGCCGATGTGGCCGAAGCCCGGCTCAATCTTGAGTTTACTGAGGTTAAAGCGCCCATTTCGGGAAAAATAAGCGATGAATTTGTGACTGAGGGCAATCTGGTGAGCGGCGGAAGCGACCAGGCCACCCGGCTTACGACCATCGTTTCGCTCGACCCGATCTACTTTTATTTTGAAGGAAGTGAAAGCTCGCTGCTGAAGTATGTGCGGGAGAATAACGGTGAAAAGGGACCGGATGCGAAAGTGGCGGTGAAACTCCTCGATGAAGATCAGTTTGGTCATGAAGGCAGCCTGAATTTTATGGATAATGAGGTGGACCAGGGTACCGGAACCTACAGGGGCCGGGCGCTGATCAGCAATCCCGATTTCCTGATCGCTTCGGGCATGTTTGGCACGGCACGGGTTTTCAGCGACAAGCCTGAGCCGGCCCTGATGGTTCCGGATGAAGTGATCGGGACTGACCAGTCTCAGAAGGTGGTCTATGTACTGAACGACAGCAATCAGGTCGAAATGCGAAACGTGGTGCTGGGACCCCTGCACAATAACAAGTACCGGATTATCCGCGGCGGACTGGATCCCAAAGACCGGGTCATAGTCGGAAATATACAGAAGATCCGGCCTCAAATGGAGGTGGAACCGGAGACAAAAATGCTTTCCCTGAATCAGCAGGGAAAGAACTGATACTGAAAGGGATATCTTCTATTTCGGCGTATTTTCAGAAACAAAAAACAGAAACAGAACATGAAGTTTAGTCATCTATTTATAGACCGGCCAATTCTGGCGTCGGTCTTATCGATCGTTATTGTCATACTGGGAACCCTGGCTTATTTTTCGTTGCCCGTGGCCCAGTATCCCGAAGTGGCCCCGCCGACGGTGGTGGTGACAGCCGCTTATCCGGGAGCGAGCTCGGAAACAATCTCAAAAACGGTAGCCACTCCGTTGGAGCAGGAAATCAACGGGGTGGAGAATATGTTGTACATGTTTTCGCAATCCACGGCCGACGGGGTGATGACCCTGACCATTACCTTTGAACTGGGGACGAATCTGGACGAAGCCCAGGTGCTGGTGCAGAACCGGGTGAGCATCGCGGAGCCAAGGTTACCTGAAGAAGTCAGGCGCCTTGGCGTAACAACGGTGAAAAACTCGCCCGATATGTTGATGGTGGTCAATCTGTTTTCACCCGGCGGGCGGTACGATCAGACGTACATTGCCAATTACGCTACCCTGCAGATCAAGGACCGTCTGGCGCGGATCGATGGGGTGGGAAGCACCCGCATCTTCGGAGCAGCCGAGTATTCAATGCGGATCTGGCTGAATCCCGAGTTAATCGCATCGCTCGATCTCTCGGCTGCCGAGGTTCTGCAGGCTCTCCGGGGCCAGAATGTGCAGATCGCCAGCGGAAACCTGAACCAACCTCCGGCCGATCAGCAAAATGCCTTTGAACTGAATGTGCAGACCAAGGGCAGGCTGGAGGAGATCGGGGAATTTGAGAATATCATCGTAAAGGCAGGGCCCGACGGGCGGATTGTCCGGCTGAAAGATATCGGACGGGTGGAGCTGGGTTCAGCAAGCTATGCATCAAGAGGATATCTGGGGAAAGACAAGGCAGTGGCCATGCCAATTTTTCAGCGGCCCGGATCAAATGCCCTTCAAACAGCTGAGGAGATTGAAGCGACCGTGGAAGAACTTTCGAAGAGTTTTCCTCCCGGACTGGCTTATAAAATTGCCTACAATCCGACAAAGTTTATCGAGGAATCGATCGATGGCGTAACTCACACCATATTCGAGGCCGTATTGCTGGTCATTGCCGTGATCCTTTTGTTCCTGAAGACCTGGAGGGCCGCCGTCATACCCATTTTGGCCATTCCTGTTTCTTTGATCGGGACCTTTGCCGTGATGATGGCCCTGGGTTTTTCGCTCAATAACCTCACCTTGTTCGGGCTTGTGCTCGCAATCGGGATTGTCGTTGATGATGCCATTGTCGTGGTGGAGAATATGGAACGGAACCTTCGCCAGGGGATGTCGGTGCGGGATGCTGCGCGAACCACGATGAATGAAGTGGGCGGCGCCCTGATCGCGATCGGGTTGGTACTGATGTCGGTGTTTATTCCCACTGCTTTTCTGGGAGGTATTTCAGGACAGTTTTACCGTCAGTTCGGGATCACCATTGCCGTGGCCACCCTGATATCGGTTTTTGTATCCATCACACTCAGTCCGGCGATGGCCAATCTGTTGCTGAAGCTCCATCACCCCCGGGAAGAACGGAAAAAATCAGCACTGTTGAGACCCTTTACAGTGATGATGAATGCCTTTGACCGTTTCATGGAGCGCTTGTCGGACGGTTACGGCAAACTCGTTGCCCGCTTTTTGAAAAGAAGCGGCGTGGTGGCGCTGGTGTATGTGATTTTGATGGCTCTGGCTGTGATCGAGTTTAACCGGATCCCCACCGGATTTATTCCGGACCAGGACCAGGGTTATTTTATCGTGGCTTTACAGTTGCCACCGGGTTCTTCCCTTACAAGAACAGATGAGGTGCTTCAAAAGGCAGTTAAGGAAGTGCTCAGCATGGAGGCAGTTGAGAATGTGGTTGCTTTTGCGGGTTTTGATGGTTCTACTTTTACCAATTCGTCGAATGCGGCGACTTTCTTTCCGGTTCTCAAAGACTTTAAGGAACGGCGGAAGCTCGGCTTGAAATATGAAGATATCCTGAACGATATGAGGGCCCGGATGGGCTCTATCGAAGAAGCCTTTGCCGTGGTGATCCCTCCGCCATCGGTAAGAGGGATCGGTAACGGAGGCGGATTCAGGATGATGTTGCAGGACCGGCAGAACATGGGACTTCCGGCCCTGGAACAGTCGATGGGGGAACTGATTCAGCGAGCTGGTCAGGACCCGGCGCTCACGAATGTGTTTTCGTTTTTTAACACCAACACCCCCCAGCTTTATTTCGATATTGACCGGGTAAGGGCAGAAAAACTGGGTGTTCCACTGTCTGAAGTATTCAATTCACTGGAAATTTACCTGGGTTCGGCATTTGTGAATGAATTCAACTACCTGGGCCGTACCTTTCGGGTAACCGCCCAGGCCGATCAGCAATACAGGGCGGTGCCGGAAGACATTATGCGCATCAGGGTCCGCAATAACCAGGGAGAGATGGTCCCGATGGGAACGCTGGGGACCTTCAGGGATATTGCCGGGCCATCGAACGTTTCGCGTTACAACCTTTATCCGGCTATTGCAGTGACCGGGAATGTGAAGCCGGGGTATAGTTCGGGTGAAGGACTTGAAGCGATGGAAAAACTGGCGAAAGAAACATTCCCCGATGGGATTTCCTATGAATGGACGGAGCTGGCGTACCAGGAAAAGCAGTCGGGAAATACCGCCATTATTGCCTTTATTTTGGCTGTTCTGTTTGTATTCCTTGTGTTGTCAGGCCTTTATGAGAGTTGGGTGCTGCCTTTGGCAGTGATCCTGATCGTTCCTATGTGTCTGCTTTCAGCAATGATCGGGGTTGACCTGGCAGGAATGGACAATAATATTCTGACGCAGATCGGTCTGGTGGTGCTTGTCGGGCTTGCCAGTAAAAATGCCATTCTGATCGTGGAATTTGCCCGGCAGTTGGAAGAACAGGGGATGGAGCTGCGGGCGGCTGCCGTAGAGGCTGCCCGGCTGCGTTTACGTCCTATTTTGATGACTTCCATGGCCTTTATCTTGGGTGTCGTGCCACTGGCCACAGCAACGGGAGCAGGCGCTGAAATGCGACAGGCACTGGGGGTGGCTGTATTCTGGGGCATGCTGGGTGTGACGGTTTTTGGTTTGCTGTTCACGCCCGTGTTTTATGTCCTGAGCCGCAAACTCGCGCTTGCCGCAGCCGGATGGAGGCGACGAAATAAAAAAGAACTTGTTTTATCAAATACTGCAACATAATGGGAACGAAAATAAATAGAATCCTTATTGTTCTGCTGTTTTTTACGGCTGCCCGGCCGTCGGGTGCCCAGGAGCCGGTGACCCACCGGCCGGCAGAAAGCCGGCTCATCAGTAACACGGAAAAAAAGCTGACCTACGGGAGCGATACACTCCGGCCCCTGCCGGCTGCCAGGGCTGAGGGAAATCAGTGGTGGCTTATCTTTGGATATGAACAGCTTAATGGCCTGGTAGCCCGCGCCCTGGACCAGAATCATCAGCTTTTGGCCGGAAAGAGCCAGGTCGCCGAGGCGAAGGCAAGGGAGAAGCTGGCTAAATCGGCTCTTTACCCGACCCTGGGAATAAATCCCAAGGTAACGCGGGAGGAATTATCGGCCAACAGGCCTTTGCCTTTTGACGTGCCCGCAGAGCGGGTTCGGTACAGCACGTACATGTTGCCGCTGGAACTCTCGTATGAGCTGGATTTGTTTGGCAAAAACACCAGTGAGAGGCGTGCAGGCAGCTATCGGTACCAGTCGTCACAGGCCTTTCAGGAGGCATCGGCCCTGGAAATCGAGGCTGAGGTAGCCCGCAATTACATTCTGCTGCTCATGCTCGACTCGGATGCAGAGGTATTAAAGAGAACCCGAAACGCCCGTCTGGAAAACCTGAACATTGTCACCACCCGCTACAATGCCGGGCTGACCAATGAGATTGATGTTCAGCGGGCGCGGACGGAGCTCTCGTCGGTTGACATTCAGATACGCAATACGCAGATTGACCGGCGTGAGGCGGAACTTCAGCTTGCGGCCCTGACGGGGCAGCCGGCTGACAGCTTCAGACTGGAAAGCTCGGGTATTCAGTACCATTCGCCGGAGGTATGGGCGCCCGGTACTGATGCCATGCCGGACCGGCCGGATCTGAAGGCCGGCAGGCTGTCGGTCGAAGCGTTTGCAGAGCAAATCAAAAATGCACGGAGAAACAGGTACCCGAGCTTGTCGGTATTTGGTTCTGCGGGGCTGGTGTCGGCCACTTCCAACAAGCTGTTTGAAGAGGACAGCCGCAACTGGCTTGTGGGTGCCAATCTGTCGATCCCGGTTTTTGAGGGCCGGCGCCGGCAGAGCCTCCTGGAAATCTCCGAACAGCAGATGGAAAGCGCTGCGGAGCAGCTCAAACAAAACGAGCTGATTGCCAGCCGTCAGGTAGCACAGGCCTCGGACGAATTACGGCGGCTGAATGAAAAACTGTCTGACCAGCAGCAGTTTCTAAATGCGGCGCTGAAAACAGCCGATCTGTCCCGGCAACGGTATAAACAGGGATTGGTCACCTATCTCGAGGTTGTCGACGCCGAACGGGTTGTTCTTGAAGCTGAGCGCCTGTTGATCCAGATCCTGGGAGGTCAGCTGCTTTCTACGGTCGATCTGTTCGTTTCCCTGGGAGGGAATACGGCACAGGTGTATAAACTTTAAAAACAGATACGGACGGCTTTATGTGCCGTCCGTATCTTCAGTTACTGATGATAAACCAGTACGGGAATATCGGTATCCCGGAGGAGTTCTTTGGTCGTACTCCGGCCAAAGACGCGCTGGAAAAAATTCTTATCTTCCCGCATGAGCACGATCAGATCGGCATAGTTTCGCTTACTGAATTCTTTTATGCCTTCGGTCACATTCCCCGCCTGCTCGCTTACAACAGGGATTTCACGGAACATGATCTTCCGGTTGATCAGTTCTTCCATTCCCGCCTTCTTCAGTTCTTCCTCGTAGGTTTTCCTGTGGTGGCTGATGTGGAACACCGTAATATTGGCCTCCAACGGTTCGGTCAGGCCGATCAGATGTTTCAGCACAACAATGTCTTCATCGTGGAAATCGGTGGCATAAACAATCGTTTTAAACGGACGGTAGTCCTGGTTTACCGGAAATACCAGCACCGGATGCCTGTTGTTGGCGGCTACATCGGGGGCGGTTACATCGTAGAGTTCGTCAGGAGCCGTGGGAACCAAAATAAGGTCCACATCATTGCGTTCGGATATCTCATCGTTTAACAACAGGTGAGTGCCTGCTGTAACGGACCAGGAAAGGGGAACGGTAAGTCCCACGGAGGCTTTTTTGATGCCGATCGTTTTTTGCAGGACCCGCTGTCTTTCAGCCATCATTTCTTCCTGAATGGCCCCGATGGTGGTGGCGGTTGCCATGCTGTCGGGAACCTGTTTGTCCAGCGCCGGATCATATTCCGCCGGTCCGGCTTCCACGGCATGGACAAATTCGAGTTCCGCGTTGATGTCCCGGGCAAACCGGAAGGCGTAATCGACGATCCTTTCGATCTTTTCAAAAGGATAAATAAATACAATCATTTTCTTCATCATATCATTCCGAATAAGTTGAAAAAGAGGGAGCATCAGATTAACAATGCCCCCTCCGGTACTCTAACTGATTATGAAAACGAGAACTTATCTGTGCATGATGCATGCGATCTTTTTTTCTTTTTTTCTCTTCCGGCGTTTGAAAAACCAGATCACCAACGATGGAAGAAGAATACCTGCAAGCATGACTGCTGAGGCCCTCAGCAGTTCCTGCGATTGCGCTTTCATCTGACTTTCATGATAGTTCAGCTGGCTCTTCAGCTCTTTCCGGAGGAGCCTTAATTCGACCAATGATTTCACTGCGCCCATACTTTCTCAGTTCACTTCATCCTCAT
This sequence comes from Mangrovibacterium sp., assembly GCA_050173895.1. GTDB lineage: Bacteria > Bacteroidota > Bacteroidia > Bacteroidales > Prolixibacteraceae > JBCFBK01. The sequence goes on from JBFXKJ010000130.1 coordinate 9,999, forward strand.
CTTCAAACAGGATCCTTGAGAAGTTCCGGATCAGGAATGAAGACAGAATGGTTCGTCTAAACAAATACAGCAAAACGCCTGCGGCCACAATGAAACCGGCCAGGAACAGGATGCCGGTGAGATAGTTCCCATATTTTTCTCCGTACCATACGATAAACGCCGCCGAGGCCAACTGAAAGAGCAGGATCCCCAGGATTAAAAAGCCAATCATACTGATAATAAAGACTGAAATCCTGGTCGTTTTCTCCAATGCTCTGATTTTTATCAGTTTCACCCGTGTGGTGATATATTCCTGAACGGATCGGCTAAACTGTATAAATCGATCAGGCAGGTTCTGCTTCATTGTTGTATTTCTTTTTTTACATCATAGCGGCCGGTCCGGTACTACGTATTTCTTTTTCCGCTCTCGATGCGGCGGCTTTCATCTTGTCGGTTCCCTTTTCGGCGTTTTTCCGCAGATGTTTAATTTGGTTTTCAAGATGATCGATCTGATCGGAGATCGTTTCTGCAAAACCCCGCGTCACGTCCTTCATCTTGTTTTTTATTTTTCTTCTGGTCCTGGATCCTTTGGTTGGGGCCACGAGGATTCCGGTGATAACTCCGGCTGCTGCACCCGCAGCAAATCCGGCCAGTAAATAGGTTGCTTTATTCATTATCGTTGTTTTTTATGGGTTAATAACTATTTTTTTAATACACGCTCTGTGATCTAGCGAAATCCTCTGAT
>JBFXKJ010000131.1:0-10560 GCA_050173895.1 Mangrovibacterium sp.
AGATCCGACAAGAAGGGCAATCCTGCTCTTGGTCGCTACGCAATCGATGACGGCCGGGGCCATCGCTTCAAACTTTAACACGGCCAGACCAACTGTATCAAAGCATCTGCAAATACTCACGGAGTGCGAATTGCTTCAACAGGAGCAAAACGGCAGGGAAATATACTATCACCTGAATCTCCAAAAAATAAAAGAGATAGGCGATTTTATTGAACCATTCCGCAAACTGTGGGATGACCGGTTTAACAAACTGGAAACCATTATGAAACAATACAAATCACAATAAGTAGAAGGATATGGAGCGGAAAACAAAAATCAATGCAGAAAATGGCAGGCAGGATCTGTTCATTACCAGAGAATTCGACTTACCGTTGGAATTGCTTTTCAGAGCGTATGCAGAGCCTGATCTGGTTGAACAATGGATGGGAACGAGAGTGGTGAAACTCGAAAGTAAGAAGCACGGCAGTTACCGGTTTGAAACCTCCGATGCTCAGGGGGATGTGGTCTTTCAGGCCAATGGAGTGATCCACGAATTTTTACCCGGCCGGAAAATCACGCGGACCTTTGAGATGGAAAATGCACTTTTTGGTGTTCAGCTTGAGGTTTTTGAATTTGAACGCCTTACTGACGACACCAGCAAACTCAACATGCATGTGATCTATGAATCGGTTGAGGCGCGCGACCAACACCTGAAGTTACCTTTTGCGTATGGAATCAATATGGCCCATAACCGGCTGCAGGAAATCTTAAGTAAATTATAAAACTGACAACTCATGACTAAAAAAAATAAAATCATTTACTGGATTTCCACCGGCTGGCTGGCATTGGGAATGGTATCAACCGGAATCGTGCAGTTGATAAAAACGCAGGAAGAAACGGATCTCATCGCAAAACTGGGCTATCCGGTCTATATCCTGACGCTATTGGGCATCTGGAAACTCCTGGGAGTCGCGGCTATCCTGATCCCTAAATTCCCTTTAGTAAAGGAATGGGCGTATGCAGGCTTTTTCTTTGCCATGTCGGGTGCGATATTTTCGCACCTGACGGTTGGAGATGGCGCAAAAGAGCTTTTCGGGCCTGCATTGTTAATTGTATTAACCGGAGTATCGTGGTACTTCAGACCGGCAAGCAGAATTATTCAGTGCCCAGGGCCTGCCGGATTTTGTTGCTGACCTGTGTCGCCAAAGCCTTCACGCCTGCAGGAGCCGGATGAACACCGTCTCCCCCCTGGTAAAAAACAGGATCCGGTTCAATCACCGAATACAGGTCATTGATCAGCACATCTTCGTTCTTCAGCATTTCAGCCGCCAGCCGATTTCGCTCGATGACCCGGGAGTTCCGTTCCGTAAAACTTTTCATATCTTGTCCTGTGCGAATTGGCGTCGTGCTGGCCCAGATCAGTTTCGCGTCGGGAGCGCACTTGCGGATCAGACGAAGCAAACCGGGGAATGCCCGCGCATATTCTTCTTCCGAATAATCCCAACCGTGCATCCCGTTATTAAAATGAACCACATCGAAATGATGATAACCCATCACCAGCTCAATCTCCTTCAGTAATCCAGGGTCGCCGAGCGATTTGGAAGTCGACAGCCGGCCAACAAATGCTTTTCCCTTTAGTTGCTGTTCCACTTCCTTGAAATACTGCCGGGTAATGGAATTGCCGATCAGCAGCACCCGGGGAAGCCCGCTGTTGTTTGTTTCCGGAAGCCAGACATCCAGCCATTCGATATCTTCACGTTTAATCTGGTCTTGTGCGTTTGCTTTTATTCCGATAAAAAGTAAGAGGATCGGCAGGAACGAAAAAAATTTCTTCATAATCAGCAATTTAATTTTAATTAACATATCCGGGTCAGGACAGCACAGTCCGGCATTTCAAATATTGGAACTTTTCGGGATTAATGCAAATATAAATTTAGATTGTTGCGGCTGCACCGGATATGGATCCAATACAGTGGGGACCGGCAGGAAACCAATAGCATATTTCAGAGAATATTTCTAAATTTGCGTTACGCAACGTTGAAAAAGGCAAGTCATATGGCAACTGTTATTATCAATGAGAAGACAAAAGCTGGTAAGGCACTCCTGGAATATCTCAAGAGTACTCAGTATGCCACGATCCTCGATAAATCGCCGGCGGTTGACAGTGTAACAGAAGGATTGTCTGAGCTGAATCAGGTATTAAAAGGAAAACGCAAAGGTACTCCTGCCCGGAAATTTCTGGATGAGCTATGAACGAGGTAGTTGTTTTGGACAGCTTTAGGCGCGACGCTAAGAGGCTCCAGAAAAGGTACCAGAGCTTAAAAACCGAGCTGGAACGTTTCATTAAACAAACAGAAGAGTATGGCGCCCAGGGAACCAGCCTGGGGAGCGGCCTTTACAAAGCGAGAATTGCAATCAAATCGAAAGCAAAAGGTAAGAGAGGAGGGCTCCGGATTATTTCTTACCAGGAGATTGTTCTGGCAGCAACAGACAGTATTGTATACCTAGTTGCTATTTATGACAAAAGTGAAACCAGTACAATCCAAATCAGGGAAATCAATAAGATCCTCAGAAATTTTGGCCTGTAATGGAAGTCAAGTACATTCAGATTGATCAGCGTTATTAATCACCAAAAGAAATATTTTAGGATATCGCGAAACTTATAGATGTCGCTCCTTTTTAACGGGCACAGCCTGTGCCTGATGCGCGTTACAGTAGCCGTTGTTGTTTGTGGTTATGGTCCGGCACCGTTTTCCGGTCGATTTAGCGATTCCTTTGCACTGCAGGCGCGTTGCCTGCGGATTTTCGTGTGTTGTAGTTGATGCGGAAGCCATCCGGCCGGCAGATCCGGTGTTCATCCAACTTGAGATATCCACTGCTCTTTCAAGCTTGTCTTCAGACGCATCGGCCAGTTCGGGGAAAAAATCGATTCCGGTAAGCGATTCAACGCTGTCGACCGGAACAATAAACCTGCTGATCGCTTCGGACGAGGCCTTGTTGGGAAGGACCAGCCCGATCATCCTTTCTTTTCCAGGCGAATAGATTACCTTGTAATAATAGCCGGGAATCGTCACCTTGTTTTGTCCGATCACTCCAAGATTATTCCTGAAGACCGGGCCCGTAACAACATACAATGAATCGTACCTCAGCGCCCATTTGCGGACCTGATCCTCCACCTGGCTCCAGATTCCCCGGTTGAAAGCGGGAACCTGGGGCGACATATTGGACATATAAAAGGTTTCGGACATGGCCGTGGTATTCAGTTTCATATCGGCTGCCGGACACAAATGACCGCGATCATACCCGCTGTTCTTATAATCGGCCAGGGTAGCAGAGCCGGTGCGTACGGCAGGATCGGGACGGAAATTGTCATTGCGCTTCACTGCGCCGGTAATAAAATCGGGAGTCAGGCGGTAGTATACCCAAAGGGCCTGCTCATTTTCTTCGGAGTATGCCAGTGTGTAATAGCTGTGTTTGACGATCATCGTCGCCAGCGGTGATCCGGCAGGATGAGGATTGACCGGTTCAGATCCGTTACCAGCAAGATACGCGAAGATTAAAATTGCCTTAATAAACAGCCCCAAATGCTTCATACATCCCCAATTGCCTTCAATAATCAGCACAAACTCCAGGTTGACCTTCGCCACACGCTGCACGATCAGGCACAAGGCAGTTTTATCCGTCCTTTTGTTTTTTGCCCCGCAAAGCTATTGAGTTTTTTTATTAAAACGATTACTACACCGGATTTTGTACAATTCCGGCTATTTTGTAAGTTGTTTTTATTTTCCGGTTGTTGGTCCGTACACAACCAGCTTTCCGTCACTGAGCACTTCCATCCGGTCAATAAAGACTACCCGCTTATCGCCGGTTTCAGAGGTCCGGCCGTGATATACGCACAGCATTTCTTCGCCGTCGGGAGAAACAGTCACCGAATTATGACCGGTGCCGGTTACAATCCCTCCTTGTTCCACATTTTTTTGCAGGACCGGATTATTCGCCGCCTTCTTAAATGGTCCGAGCGGAGAACGGGAAGTCGCATAGCCTACGGCATAATTCTTTCCGCCGAAATAATTGGCCGAATACATGATATAATACAGATCGTTCTTTTTAAAGATGAACGAGCCTTCGGTCCATCGCCGGTTCACTTCGCCTGAAGTCACTGAACGGCTCTCCCATTCCGACTGGCGGTCTTTCATGGTTACAGGCGGACGAAGCAAAACCTTCGGTTCACCAATAACACCTGAAAAGTCGGGCTTCAACTCGACCCCGTACACCCAGCTTTCTTCGATCTCATTAAACAGACCTTTCTTACGGGCCCAGTCGGACAACTTGCTTTCGACCGGATGCTTGTAGCAGCACCGGGAATAGTAGAGCCAGACACGACCGTCTTCAAAAAGCAGGTTCCCGTCAATCACGGGGTATCCCGGATCAAAGATGGGACGATCGTACAGATCGGTGTACGGTCCCGCAGGCTTGCCTGAGACAGCCACACCGATGCGGAAATTTTCCTTTTCCTTGTTTGGATTTTCGCGCCAGTCGGCGCTGAAAAGCAAATAGAACTTTCCATCGATCTCATACAACTCGGGGGCCCAGAAACTGGAAACGCACCAGGATGAGCCTGTATTTCCCTGATAGATCCTGCCTTGGTCTTTCCAATTTTTCAGGTCGGTCGATGAGTACATTTTGAATCCGTCTTTCAGTCCACCGGTTCCGACCATGTAGTAAATGCCGTCCGACGCCTTCAAAATATAAGGGTCACCAAACGCTACGGGAACAGGATTATCGGGGATAAACCGTTCTGCGTTGCTCCGGAAACCCAAACAGATCAGCAAAAGTATGATTATCGGAAAATTTTTCATTGTATATCATTTGTTTTTTAAGGCTTTACCGTTCACTGAAAAATATAAGGAGCCACCGGCTCTTTGCCCCTGCGCACCGGTTCCGTAAACGGACCGGTCTCGTGGTCTCCCTGCTGCTGTCGCCACGCAGCCATCTGTGCGCGGAATTTTTCGATCAGGGCCTTATACTGTGGATCTGCGGCAAGGTTGCAGATTTCATCCGGATCGGCCTGCACATCGTAAAGTTCCTCTGCCGGCCGGTTATGATAACGCCACATCACCCAGGCCGCCTGTTCAGTCTCGAATGAACGGACTACCCACGAAGGCCAGTACTGCCGTCCTCCGTCATGGTCTTTTGCCAGATCGATGTGGGTCGTATAGGGGATTTCCGGAGCCAGGTTCAGGATATACTTGTACCGGCTGGTACGGATCATCCGCATAGGTGCCTGGTTGATCTTCCCGTCACCGGTATGACTGGCAAACACCTCATCGCGATGCTGCTTTACCTTTCCCTTCAACAGAGCCATCAGGCTCCTGCCGTCGATCTCCTGCGGTTCTTTGGGAGCTTTCCCTCCCGCAAGCTCGACGGCTGTCGGAAGCAAATCGGCCAGTGAAACCAGCGCATCGGTCTTTTCCCCGCCTTTAACGACCCCGGGCCATCTGATCAGCAGCGGGACCCGGATCCCGTAATCGTACAGGTTCCACTTTCCAAAAGCCCACTGTGGCCCCTGGTCGCAGGTAAAGATCACGACCGTGTTTTCGGACAAATCATATTTTTCGAGGCTTTCCAGTAATTTTCCCACATTGCCGTCCATCTTGCTGATGTCGGTATAGTATCGGGCCCGCGACTTTCTCGTGTCGTCCGTATCAATGTGCTTCAGGGGAATATCCAGCTTTGCCGGATCATAAGCCGGATTTTCCGGCCAGATCACATGGGGGCTGTGATCGTTCACGAACAGCACGAAAGGATCTTTCCGTCCGGACGCCTCGCTCAGCCACCGGTCCACCGGCTCCATGTTCAGGTCGGTCCAGAGTACGCCCTGCTTTTCATGTCCCGGTTCCGGAACATTGCTGTGATGGATCAACTCAAACGGATAGGCGTTCATCGGACCCACATGAAGCTTCCCGGCCAATGCGACCCGGTATCCGAGCGGCTGCATGTAAACCGGCAGGGTGCGGACGCCTTCCCTGACCCCGGTATGATTGGCGTGCGCGCCGTTGCGAAAGGGCATTTGGCCGGTATAGATCGACGCCCGGGATGGGGAGCAGGTAGGTGAACTGGCAAATGCGCAGGAAAACTGCAGCGACTGTTTTGCCAGCTTATCCAGGTTCGGCGTACGAACCACCTTATTCCCATACGGACCGATATCGTTTGCCCCCAGGTCGTCCGCAACGAAGAACACAATGTTCGGCTTCTTTTGCGGAGTACGGGGCTGTGCTGTGACCGGAATTGTGATCCCGGCCAAAACAAAGGCACTCAGCGCACTTCTTTGAAAATTTATCTTCATTTTTGAATAATCTGTTTTTTCATTTGCATCTTTATTTGATACTGTTGAGAGGCTTCAGGGTAATGGCATCCAGCCAGATCATTTCGCCGGCTTTGTTATTTCCGGTGTAAAAACACAAGCGGTACTGTCCGGGTTTCTGAAGGATGGCCGACTTAAATGTAAACTGCTTTGTCTCCCTGTCAAGCGTCACGGTTTCGTCAATAAGCTTGTTTTTCGGGTTACCGGCCTGCTCCAGACGCACCACCAGTGTAGTCTCCTGCGCGGCCTGCGCTTTCAGTGAAACTTCGAACTGGTTGAATTCTCCGGTCGGGAATGCCCATACCAAAGCAGCATCGGCCGGTTTTTCACCCTGCCTGAGCATCGTGATTTTCGCCGCATTTGGGCCTGAAATCTTTCCCGACCGGTCAATCGTGAAAGATGCGGCTTCGCCCGGGTTGTGAAAATTCCAGTCGCCGAAATCAAGGTCAAACTCGCCATTGATCTTTCTTTTATATGCTCTTGACCTTTCCCCATACTCGCGGGTATCCATGGGGTAGACCCCGGCAAGTTGCGCCCATGCTTCCCAGGCCCGGTACATGCTGTCCAGCTTTTCCGGATAGGTTTTTGCCAGATTACTCAGTTCGGTGGGATCAGCCTGAATATTATACAACTCGAGCGTTTTAGGATCGAAAACAGCATTTTCCGGTGTCCTGGCCACCAGTTTCCAGCGGCCTTCACGCATCCCGATGTTGGCTTCATGCTCCCAGAAAATAGGGCCTTTTCCGTTTTTCTTCCCCGAGAAATGTGCTGCCAGACTGGTTCCCTGCCGGGGGACAATGGTTTTACCCTTGTATTGTTCCGGGTAGTTTGCTCCCGAAACATCTGCGCAGGTCGCCATGATATCGGTCAGATGTGCATAGTCATGGATAAAGGTGTTCTCAAGCGAGCGGTCTATTCCGGCCGGCCAGTGGACGATGAGCGGCGTACGAATACCTCCTTCGTGGACCCAGTGCTTGTATTCCCGGAATGGCGTATTGCTCACATTGGCCCAGTTAATCCGGTAACTCTCCCAGGTATCGGCGAGGTTGCCGGTCAGAACCTTGCTCTTTCCGCTGGAAATAAACTCTGCGCAGCCTCCGTTGTCGGCCAAGAAGAAGATGATCGTGTTATCCAGCTGTCCCGTTTCTTCCAATTTTTTGACGATCCGGCCAATCCCCTGGTCCATCGCGTCGACCTGAGCTGCATAAATAGCCATCCGCCGGGCGAAGTCTTTCTTCTCTTCAGGCGAAAGTGAATCCCAGGCCGGCACCTTTTCGTCACGCGGCGAAAGTTCGGGAGCCTCCTTCCAAAGACCGATCTTCACCTGTTTTTCAAGCCGCCTCTGCCGGATCACGTCCCATCCCGCTTCATAGATATTTTTATATTTTTCAATATCCTGTTCAAGCGCATGTAAAGGCCAGTGCGGTGAGGTATAAGCGACATACATGAACATAGGCTGATCGGGATGCGAGGAAAAATGCCGGTCAATAAACAGGACAGAGCTGTCGCTGATGGCATGGGTAAAATAGAAATCTTCAGGAGGAAGATATTTCTTGTTGTCTGAATAAACCGGCAACGTAAAATAGTTTCCGGCCCCGGCAACAGTTCCGAAAAAGCGGTCAAAGCCTCTCTGCACGGGCCAGTTGTCGGTGATGCCTCCATCGTCCTTCCGGGTATTCGACACATGCCATTTCCCGGTCATATAGGTGCCATATCCGGCCGTTTTGAGAACCTCGGCGATGGTCACGGCATTTTTACTCAAATCACCCTGGTATGCAGGAGTACCGGTATCGGCGTTGGTCATCCAGCCCATACCGGCCTGATGCGGATAAACGCCGGTAAGCAATGATGCCCGTGTGGGGCAGCACCTGGCCGCATTGTAAAACTGTGAGTACCTGACGCCGGTTTTGGCCAGTTGGTCCAGATTCGGCGTCCGGATTTCTCCCCCGTAACAACCGATGTCAGAAAAGCCCATATCATCGGCCAGGATCAGGATCATGTTCGGCCGTTGCTGTTGTTGACCGTTTGTTTCGTTTTTTGTACCGCAGCCGCTAAAGACGGCCGATAGGCCTAATGCTGCCGACAAGGCTCGGTTAACTGTGTTCATATGGTTTAGTTTGCAGGTTCTCAAATTATTTCTGTTGTTTTTCCCGGTTTCAGGGTATTCAGAGACCCGGTTTGCGTACCCGGATTTTTTTTTCAAAGTTGAGGAACACTCTTCGCTATGACCCTTTTTTTCCAGGCTTCCAGTTTTTCCCGAAGCTCTTCTGCCTTTCGCGGATATTTTCCGATCAGATTTTCATGTTCTCCCAGATCGTTCTTCAGGTTATATAGTTCCAATTCGCCCGTGTCATAAAAATCAATAAGTTTCCAGTCACCTTCCCGGACAGCTCCAGCCGACCGGCCTCCCAAAAAGTGGGGGCTCTCCAGCGGATAATGCCAGCAGAACATGCGCCTGCCTCTGACCGCTTTTTCCTTCCCTGACAACAACGGAGCGAAGGTTTGTCCGTCGAGCTTCTGAACACCCCGCAAACTGGTACCGGTCAGCCCGCACAGGGTCGGATAAAAGTCATAATTGGCTACCGGAGCATCAATCGTTCTTCCGCCGGCTATCTTTCCGGGCTGGTACATGATTAACGGCTCCCGGATTCCACCTTCATACAACATGCTTTTCCCTCCGCGCAGGGGTGCATTGTCGGTCACCCGCGTTTCGCCGCCATTGTCACTTGTAAAGACAATGATTGTATTTTTTTCAATTCCAAGCTCCCTGAGTTTTTCCCTTATCATCCCGATTCCTTCATCGATCGATTGGAGTTGGGCCGCCAGATGCGGATTGTATTTAGGTGCAAAGTAGCCGGAAGGCCATTTTGTATAGGGATCGTCCGCTCTATTTTTGTCGGAAGGCGCGCTGGTTCCGCAACCGGGCTTCCCCTGATAATGGCGGACCAGTTCCGGCTTACCGTGAAGCATCGTGTGCACCGCGTAATGGCTGAGATAAAGGAAAAACGGTTTGTCACGGTTCCGGTCAATGAATTCGACTGCCTCTGCATTCATCCGGTCAACGATGAATTCTTTGCCGGTGTTCAGTTTCTTTTTTAGGTCCGGGTTAAAATGATAGGGATGAAAATAACTTCCGTTGCCAATACCCCTTGTTTCGGATGAAATGACCTCATCGAATCCCTGTTTGCCGGGCAATACCTCCACGGGCGCTTTTTCGGCCACATATCCGGAAAGATGCCACTTTCCGATAATTCCCGTGTGGTAACCGTTCCTTTTCAACGCTTCAGGTAAGGTGACATAGGCCGTATCGAGAAACTGGCCGGCATTGGGCCTCAGATAGTCGGTTATTCCGACGCGCGCCGGATAAAGTCCGGTCATGAGTGCGGCCCTGTATGGCGAGCAGACGGGAGCCGCCGCATATGCCTGTGTGAAGCGCACACCGTCTTTTGCGAGCCGGTCTATGTTCGGCGTCTCGTTAAACCGGTTGCCGTAGCAGCCCAGCTCGGCATAACCCAAGTCATCGGCGAGGATATAGATAATATTCGGACGCTTATCAGAAGCCTGTCCTTTATCTGCTCCAGTAACCTGCAGTCCGGCAAATCCGGTGAGCAAAGCCAAAGGTAAAATTTGATTTTTCATAATTTCAATTGACGAAAAACGAATTCCCGCACTATTCCACGCAATTTAATAACAATACAATCCAAAATCAAATTCGGAGTTCATTTCAAATTCTCCGGTTTCGATTGCCACTGCGTTCTCCCCTTTTTTCAGGTATCCGCGAAATTCGCTGATGTTGAATTCTTCATAGTGGCGTTTGCTGATGATGCGCTTATCCAGAACGATCTTCCCGTTCAGATAGACCTTTACATCTCCGTAAGCCAGGATCCGCAGAGAAATCCCCTCCGGAACTTTGCCCAGAACAAACGAATTGACCGACCAGATCCGTTTCCCTTTCGATACAGTCAGCGGCGCCTCCACACTTTTCATCTGGCTTGCAAAAACCCCGCTTTGCCAGCCTTCTCCGGGGGCCTCTTCCGAAAAACGGATCCTTTGCCTTTTCACTTCCGAATCGGCGATGATGTCCTCCACCGCTGACGGCTCTGCCGAATACAACGGGGCATGCAGGATCCGGAGCAGGTCAGGATCCATCTTGATCACTTTCCGGGCATAGGTCATCAGCCCGTTTACCTCCCCTTCCACATCGGGTGTTTGAGATC
>JBFXKJ010000132.1:0-10560 GCA_050173895.1 Mangrovibacterium sp.
CATACATGTACTTATAGAAAACGTCGAACTCGATCGCCAGCAGCCCGTTCCACAATCCGGCATCGAAACCCGCATTATACTGAAGCGCTTTTGCCCAGGTCAGGTTGGTATTGGCGGGCTGCGAAGTAATCAGACCGTTCTGGGCGGTGCCTCCGATAACAACAGCAGGGATTCGCGATCCGCCTGAATTTTTCAGGAATGACAGCGTATTTAGATAATAATAGGGATTGATCTCGGTCGTTCCGGTGAGCCCGGCACCAGCCCTTAATTTCAGATGGTCAACGAAAATCACATCCTTAAACCATTCCTCTTCTGAAATTCTCCAACCCAGGGAACCGGCAGGAAAGGTACCCCAACTTTTATTCATACCTCCAAACACATAGCTCCCGTCGTAACGCATTGATATCTCCGCCAGATATCTCTGATCATAATCATAATTCACACGTCCGACAAAACCGACCTGTCGCTGTTCGTAACTGCTGCCGGATACTTTTGTTTTGTCTTCAAGCGTGGCAAAATTCAGTTCATCGAGCTCCAGGATATCAAATCCGTAACCATAAGCGCCAAAACTGTTGCCGTCGCGCTGAACGGTTTCCATCAACGCCAGTGCGTTTATTTTATGGGCGCCGAATTGTTTTTCATACCGCATACTGGTGTTGGTTGTCAGATGCGTGTAATGCGAAGATCCTTCAACAAGACTTGCCGTTGTTCCCCGTGCATCATAGGTGTAGTTGTACCTGATGTCGCCGGCAGTTGAGGTTGGCGCTGTGGCGACCCATGTATAATAAGGCGTAGAAAAAGATTTGGAAGTTTGATACGAAACATCATAGGCTGTTGCAAACTTCATGCTTAATCCTTCAATAAAAGGAACACGATAATTCAGGGCGATATTGGTCTGAAGCACGTTTGTCCTGACCTTACTGTATCCCGTTAGTTCAGATGCAGCAAGCGGACTTACATAAGAACTGGCCGTACGTGTGGAAACCGGCACTCCGTCAATCTCTTCGACCACATACGGATGTGCACGCATGGCCTGCTGCGGAATGTTATTCCAGTCACCGGGAGCAGCTGAATATCCGGGCCTTTTCCGGTCCTCTACCCGTGCGGAAACATCAAAGTTCAAATCCAGGTTTTCTGCAAAGACTGCATCAATATTCGACCTCAGGTTGATCCGGTCATAATTAAAGCCGGCCACATTACCCTCCTGATTATAATAGCCCAACGAGGTAAAATACCTTACTTTCTCCGAGCCACCCGTGGCGTTCAAATTGTAATTTTTGGTTTCGCCGGTGCCAAAGGTCTTTTTATACCAATCCGTATTTCCCCAGCCATCGTAAGGATCTCCATTCAGCATTTTTTCGACATGCTCTGATGAAAAAACCGGTTCATCTCCGTCCATTTCACGCGCCTTGTTATACCAGTAGGCATATTCAGGGCCATTAAGCATATCAAGCATCAAGGCATTGGAACTGACGCCATAAGCTCCGCTAAAAGTAATCTGCGAGGGAGAAGCTTTTCCCCGCTTCGTTGTCACAATAATAACAGCATTGGCATTCAGACCGTAAATTGCAGCAGAAGATGCGTCCTTCAACACGGAGATTGTAGCAATCTCGTTCGGATCGATCTCAGCTATGTCCCTGGCAATTCCGTCAACAATGTATTTGACATTGGACCCGCGCACCAGAATACTGGCGGCATCGGCTCCGGGTTGGCCAGATTGCTGTAACGATACCACACCGGGGACAACGCCACCTAACCGGCTGGTGATATTCCCGACAGGTGCCTTCAGCAGTTCATCTCCGGAAACCTGAGAAACGGCACCCGTGATCGACTGCTTCTTCTGAGTGCCGTAGCCAACGACAATCACCTCATCCAGGCCTTCGTTTTTGGCCTTGAGAGAAACGGAAATAAATGACTGGTTTCCGACTGCGACCTCAGCAGTTTCAAAACCAATAAATGAAACTGCCAATATCTTATGGTCCGGGGCCAAACTAAGAGAAAAGTCACCGTTCAGATTAGTAGTTGTACCGATTGTGGTTTCTTTAATAGTTACTGCTGCGCCAACCAATGGCTCCCCTTTGTCGTCGGAGACTTTTCCCTTGATTATTTTTTGCGCCCAGGCTGATTGGATACCCATCATTAAAAACAGCAGAAAGACACACCGTAATGAGATAATGCGTCTGTTAATTATCATTTCTGTCATGAATTGAAGGATTAATTTTCATAGATAGTTGGAATAAAACCCGGATCAAGAATAATCCGGTAAAACATCACGCCATAGATTAGTCATCATGATCTCCTGGCATAACATTGCTTTTCGTTCGATTTTCGATAGCCAATTATTCGAAAAAGATCTGGCTATTTAATAAAAAATGAAGTAATTTTGCTGTGTATTAGGTTACTTCTGCCTGTTCACGAGCTTGCAGGCCGTGGGCAGGTATTTTTCCTTTCTTCCAATTTATGTCATAAGTTTCGTTTTAGGTTTAACATGGTTAAGCTTTTTAAATAATATCCAGCTGCTTTAATACAAGGGCTCCGGCACCCTTAATTGCTCCCTCCCTGCCAATCGATGAAAAATCGATCTTACAGGATCGGAGGGGTTGCGAAAGTGTGGTGTGCACCATCCCTGATTTAATGGCTTCCAGAATGATCTCCCGGGCAATTGTAAATTTTCCGCCGACAATAAGCAGTTCCGGATTCAGCAGATTGACGATATTGCCTAAGGCTTTTCCGAGTTTAAAGCCCATCTCATGGATCAGTGAGATGGAAAGCACGTCTCCGTTGTTCGCTGCTTTTATAATTTTCTCATAATGAATATTTTCTGATCTTTCTTCGCCGGCATATAATAGTGAGGCCTCACCCGACCCGATCTTCTCCCGGAAGCCCTCTTCAAGGGCGTACCCTGACACTTCCGTTCCCAGACATCCCCTTTTTCCACAGATACACAGCTTCCGTCCGGCGCCGGAAAACTGCATATGGCCAAATTCACCTGCAAAACCTTGTCCTCCGGATACAATCTCACCTCCAGCTACCACCGACAATCCTAATCCCCGGCTGATATTCACGATCAGCGCATTCCTTACACCCTTTGCTTTTCCGAATACCTGCTCGGCAAGTCCGATCAAATGCGTATCATTCGCTATATAAATACGGGTCTTCAGTTTATCTTTAAGATATTGGGAAAAAGAAACGTCCAGTGAATCAAAATAGGTATAAGAACTGCCCTGTGCAGTGTTCACGCGTCCCGTTATTCCGATACCGATGCCCAGGATCAAACCGGCATCCAGACCCGATGTAACCATACTTTCACGAATAAAGTGAACCACTTCATCCAGGCATGTTTGTGTGTTCTCAAGAATAAACGTGGATTTCTCAGTTCGAAAGATCTCTTTCGTTTCCATATTGAAAACGGAAAATGAAATTCCCTTAAGTTGGATCACGACTCCTATGGTGAAGGCGAAATCGGGACGAATCTTATAGAGAACGGGCCGCCTGCCATTTTCAGTTTCCCGTTTTCCGAATTCGATCATAATGTCCTCTTCAATCAATTCATTCACCAGCTTCGTACCTTTCGGAACACTGGTCTTAATTGCAATGCAAAGATCCGGTATGGTCAGCGGTTCTCCGGATTTCATCAATACAGAAACAATTTTTCGCTTTTGCGCGAATTGGCGGTTCTCGTTATTGATTTCGCAAATATCCCTGTTGAAAAAATCCATTGATTACAATTATTACTTACATACTGCAAGTTTATAATTTTTTTTACAAATATAAAACATTTTTAAAATATTTTTTATAAAAGCACCTTAAAAAAAAGCAATGGAAGAACCATTGCTTTTTTTTAAGGTGGAAAGGTTATCGGGCCTCCCAGTAACATCGTACCGGCGAACTGATCAGTCCCAGCTCTTTCAACTCTTTCATGGCCTTGTCCACTTCTTTTTTATCCAGCTTGGCGGCTTCAGCAATCTCTCCTGCCTTCATAGCCTTTCCGGAAGCTTTCATCACTTCCAGCACTTTTTCCTTACTCATTTGGTTGAAAATTTAAAAACGTTTCGAAATTACATCCCAATCCAGTACCTTCCAAAAATCTTCGATATATTTTGGACGGGCATTTTGTTTATCCAGATAATAGGCATGTTCCCAAACATCGCAGGTCATAAGAGGAACAAGTCCGTCACGAATCGGGTTCCCGGCATTACCGGTCTGAACAATACGCAGTTTCCCTTCCTGATCTTTCACCAGCCAGGCCCAACCCGAACCAAACAGCGTTGCTGCAGATTTGTCAAAAGCTTCTTTAAACGCATCGAACGTTCCGAAAGTTGCATCGAGCGCATCTTTCAATGCCCCTGAAGGTACGGTCGCGGGACTGGCAGAAAATTGCTCAAAATAAAAGGTATGGTTCCAAACCTGGGCACCATTATTAAAAATACCTCCTTCGGCCTCCTTAATGATCGTTTCCAGATCCGCGTGCTCAAAGGCTGTACCCGGAACCAGGTTATTCAGATTATTAACATAGGCCTGATGATGCTTTCCGTAATGGAAATCAAGGGTTTTCTCACTGATATAAGGCTCCAGTGCATTCTTTGCGTATGGTAACGCAGGCAATTGATATGACATAAATTCTGTATTTAAAAGTTAGACAATTTTCATCCGTAATTAATTCATTTCCATTAGTCGTTTTTCACGCTCGGCAAAGCCGCAAACTCCGTTTGGCCTTTGCCCTCGCTTTAATCAAAACGTTTGTTTTTTAGTGGTCGGATGGAACTCGCATAGCGAGAATTTTCATACCTGTTTGTGTTCAGCACAGTCATGCTCGTTTCATAGCTTTTTACCTTTAAAACAGAAAGTACGGAAAAAAAGTTTGCACCTAAAAGGACATTCGTTCTATTTAAATAAAGACTAAATAAAAAATAGTGTTAAGAACACGCCGAATGGATAAATGATGTTGAAAAAAGCGGTTTCACTCTGCAACCGGCAGCAGTCGGAAGTCATCCCGGTTCCCGGCAATCGAACGGTATCCAGGCAGCCGAGCATTATTATATTTATCATAATATAATCAAAAAAACATGAAAAACCCCGAAGCCTCTGCCTCGGGGAAAAAAACCAAAAATCAACTAACCTTTAAACCGTTTAGCCACCTCATCCCAGTTGATGACATTCCAAAATGCCTCAACATATTCAGGACGTCTGTTCTGGTACTTCAAATAATAGGCATGTTCCCAGACATCGATGCCGAGAACCGGAGTCCCCTTTACATCGGCGACATCCATTAACGGATTGTCCTGATTCGGTGTGGACGAAACAACTAAACTATCACCCTGCTTTATCAGCCATGCCCAGCCCGAACCGAAACGGGTCAGGGCAGCTTGCGTAAAAGCGTCTTTAAAATTTTTAAACGAATCGAAGTTATGGTTTATTGCATTCAGCAACTCACCATTCGGTTCAGACGATCCTCCAGGTTTCATGATCTCCCAGAAAAGATTGTGATTGTAATAACCTCCTCCGTTATTTCTTACTGCAACGGGAAGAGATGAAACTCCCGCCAGTATATCTTCTATTTTCTTTCCTTCGTGGCTTGTGCCCTGAAGGGCTTCGTTTAGCTTCGATGTATAGGCCCCATGATGCTTGGTATGGTGTATCTCCATAGTCTTCGCATCAATGATGGGCTCTAATGCATCGTAAGCGTATGGTAATTGTGGTAATTCAAATGACATAGTTAAATATTTAAAGATTAATGAATCTTTTTATACAAATTTAAAGCCTATACAGACTCTTTCCAAATAAGTGTGCAAGTATTTTAATTGAAATTATCTATGTGTGATAGGGACAGGCAATGAGGCAGGAAAAGACCGGACATCCGGCAACCAGCTGTATAAAATAAAACGTTCTTAACCAACCGGTTCTGCCGACAGAGGATTTCGAGGCCGGGTAGCTGCCGATATCCGGTGGAAGGGTTGGCCGTATTCCGGAAAGAAGGCAGGTGTCAGTATTTAAAGCTGCTTCCTCCAAGAAACTCCCGGATCAGGGAGGTGGGAGGAATTTCATTATCGTCGAGGTGCTGGAAATAGCCCAAAAACTTCAGCAGCCGGTTGGCTTCGCAATATTCTTCCATTGATTCAGGAACCGCCTTCAGCAATGGTTCGGCGTATTTCTTCAATACCGCCAGTTCATAGATCAGCGCCGAATTAAACATGACATCGGCATTTTCCTGATAGGGGAAAATATTCCTTTCCTCACCGTTTTTCACGCTGGGCCAGCGCTTTATTGTTTCCGACGCGGAGTAACCCCTGTACTTACTGTCCCGGATAATCCGGCGAAGCAACCGGTTATCGGTTGTGGAAATATGATTTTGATCGTCGATTGAAACCTGGGTCAGGGCTGAAAGGAAAATCTTGAAGCTTTTCGTTTCGTCAATGCCCGGAATCAACTTTGGATTCATTCCATGGATCCCTTCCACAATCAGAAGGTGTCCTTCTCCCAACTGCAATTTCTGACCTGAAGCTTCTCTGCGTCCCAGAAGAAAGCTGAAGCGGGGAAGCTCCACTTCCTCTCCGGCGAACAACAGGAGCAATTGCTGATTGAAAAATTCAATGTCCACTGCCCCCAGTGCTTCAAAATCATAGTTCCCGTGTTCGTCCAGAGGTGTTTGTTCCCTGGCCACAAAATAATCATCCAGCGAGATCATGTGCGGCGTGATTCCGTTAACGGCCAGTTGAACGGACAGTCGTTTACTGAAAGTGGTCTTTCCCGATGAAGAAGGCCCGGCGATCAGGATCAATTTTACCTCATTGCGACGGCTGTCGATCACATTCGCGATCTCCACTATCTTCTTTTCATGCAGCGCTTCAGAAATTTTGATGATGTCGCCACCCTTTCCGTCCAGGATATATTCGTTCAGCATTCCGAGGTTCGGAACATTCATCAGCTTTGCCCGCTTTTTATGTTCCTTGAAAATCCCGAATAATTTTGGTTGTTCCTCAATTTCATTCAGTTCGTTGAAATTTCCTGTTTTTGGCACCCGCAACAGAAGACCGTCGCAATAGGGAACCAGATCGAACCGGGTGAGGTATCCGCTGGAGGGGACATGATGTCCGTAAAAGTAATTGGCATAGGGACCCAGAAAATACAGGTACGAAAAGAGAGTCCCCTGTTGCTCGAACAATTTTGCTTTCTCCTCAAGCCCCTGTTTTTCCAATTCTTCTACCGCATCTTCGGTCGGGATACCTTTTTTCTCAAAGGGTAAATTCTTTGAGACCCAGTTCAGCATTTCATTTTTGATCTCGAAAATATCGGATGAAGTAATATCGCGTCCCAGGCCCGGCAATTCACAATAATATCCCTGGCTGATTGCATTGGGAATCCGCATTTTCACCTGGGGCATGGTTTCCCTTATCGCTGCATAGAGCAGAAACAGCAGGGAACGGATGTAAAGTCTCCGGCCATCAGGATGGGAATAATCAATGAACCTGACCCGTTTTGATTTGACGACAATAAAAGAAAGTTCCTTTACTTTGTTATTGACAATAGCTCCGCAAACCGGGTTTTTGAGGTTGATCTGCAAATCGTCCCGTATTTCAGCGAGGGTCGTTCCTAAGGGGTAAGACTTCTGAGTGCCGGTGTTCTCGCAGTAAATATCAATGTTTCCCATTTTATTTATTCATCATGCGTTATTATACAGACAGTTCGTTCTTCAGGTATTTTGCCGTGTAGGAATGTTCGCACAGCACAACTTCCTCGGGCGTGCCGGCACACAGGAGCTGTCCTCCGCCTCTGCCGCCGTCAGGCCCCAGATCAATAATATAATCGGCCGTTTTGATCACATCCATATTGTGCTCGATCACAATGATGGTGTTCCCTCTGGCCACCAGCTTATTCAGCACATCGAGCAGGACCCGTATATCTTCGAAATGCAGCCCTGTTGTCGGTTCATCCAAAATGTACAGGGTTTTGCCGGTATCTTTCTTGGCCAGCTCGGCTGCCAGTTTTACCCGCTGCGATTCGCCTCCCGAAAGAGTCGTCGATGACTGACCGAGGGTGATATAGCCCAAGCCTACTTCCTGCAGCGTCCTTAGTTTATGTACGATCGACGGAATGCTCTCAAAAAATTCCACACCCATATTGATGGTCATATCCAGTACGTCGCTGATCGATTTTCCTTTATACCTCACTTCGAGTGTTTCCCGGTTATACCGTTTCCCGTTACAGGTGTCACAATGAACATACACATCGGGCAGGAAATTCATTTCGATCAGCTTCATTCCTCCACCCTGGCAATCTTCACACCGGCCTCCTTTGACGTTGAACGAAAAACGGCCGGGTTTATAGGCCCTGATTTTAGCTTCAGGAAGCAGGGCAAATAAGTTTCTAATGTCAGAAAACACGCCCGTATAGGTGACCGGATTGGACCGCGGGGTGCGCCCGAGGGGGGATTGGTCGACCTGCACCACTTTGTCGAGGTACTTCAGCCCTTCCACCGCTTCGAACGGGAGGGGATCCTGCAACGATTTATAAAAGTGCTGGCTCAGGACCGGCTGCAACGTACCGTTTATCAGGCTCGACTTTCCGCTTCCCGAGACGCCGGTCACGCAGATCAGTTTTCCCAGCGGAAACGAGACATCAATATTTTTCAGGTTATGGCCCCGGCATCCTTTCAGGGTCAGGAATTTACCATTCCCGGCCCTTCTTTGTGCAGGTACCGTGATCTTTAATTGCCCCGTCAGATAGCGTGCTGTCAGGGTATCGCTGGTCAAAACTTCCGAAGGCGTGCCGGCCGCGACCACTTCGCCACCATGCCTTCCTGCAAAAGGTCCCATGTCGATCAGGTAATCGGCAGCCAGCATCATATCGCGGTCGTGTTCCACAACCACAACCGAATTACCTGAATCGCGCAGTTGCTGCAAAGCCCTGATCAAACGAAGGTTATCACGATGATGAAGTCCAATGCTGGGCTCATCCAGAATATAAAGGACATTCACCAGTTGGGAGCCAATCTGGGTAGCCAGCCGGATTCGTTGCGATTCCCCTCCGGAAAGCGTGCCTGAGGCACGGTTCAGCGCCAGATACTCCACTCCCACGCCCAGGAGAAAACTGACCCTTGTGCGAATCTCCTTAATCACTTCTGCTCCGATCTTCCGTTGTTTTTCGTTCAGCCTCCCGTTCAAACCGGCAAACCACTGATCCAGCTCAGAAAGATCCATCCGGGCAAGCTCTGAAATATTCCGTCCGTCGATGAAAAAGTGCAGCGATTCTTTTTTCAGCCTTTGCCCGCTGCATTCAGGACATGTTTTTTCCCGCACAAATTGGTTGGCCCATTTTTGAGCGGTTTTCGACGGATTATCATCCCGTTGGCTGTCAATATACTTGATGACTCCTTCGTAGGTCATCATGTAGCTGGCGGAACTTCCAAGAGGGGAATTTTTCAGGGCAATTCGTTCATTTGTACCGAAAAGAACGGCATTTAGTCCGTCTTCAGGAATATCGCGAAGAGGGGTTTTCAGGGTAAATCCATACTGGTCACCCAACGCCTCGATCTGCCAGAATATCAGCGTATTTTTCTTCTCTCCCAGGGGGACAATACCACCCTGTGCAATGTTTTTGGAAGGATCCGGAATGACCTTTTCCATATCAATCTCTGCAATTTGCCCCAGTCCGTTACATTTTGGGCAGGCGCCCTGCGGCGAATTAAATGAGAAGTTATGCGGTGCCGGCTCGTTATAGGATATGCCTGTGGTCGGGCACATCAGCTGTTTGCTGTAGTAGCGGACGTTCCCGGTTTCATGATCCATGATCAGGCAAATCCCGTGCCCTTGTTTCATAGCCATCTGAACAGAATCTTTCAGTCGTTTCCGGTTCTGCTCCAGGGCTGTTAGGCGGTCGACGACCACTTCAATAAAGTGGTTCCGGTAGCGGTCAACCCGCATATTGGGCTTCAATTCTTCCACCGTACCATCTATTCTGGCATAGATAAAGCCTTTCTTGCGGATTTGCTCGAATAATTCCCGGTAATGTCCTTTTCTTCCCCTGACAAGCGGAGCAAGGATGAGAATCTGTTTGTCTGCCGATTTTTCAAGGATCAGGTCCAGGATCTGTTCATCCGTGTACTTCACCATTTTCTCTCCCGTCTCGTATGAAAACGCCTCCCCGGCCCGCGCATACAGCAAGCGGAGAAAATCATAGATTTCGGTGACTGTTCCCACCGTCGAGCGGGGGTTTCTGCCTGTCGTTTTCTGTTCAATCGCTATCACAGGGCTCAGTCCTGTGATCTTGTCCACGTCCGGACGTTCCATATTCCCCAGGAATGACCGGGCATAGGCCGAAAATGTTTCGATATATCTTCGCTGTCCCTCCGCATAAATTGTATCGAAGGCCAGGGACGATTTCCCGCTTCCGCTCAGTCCTGTGATCACGGTCAGCTTACTCCGGGGTATTTCGGCGTTGATATTACGGAGGTTATGTACGCGGGCTCCCTCTACCACAATCTTTTCTTCCTGCTCCGTCGTATCTTCCTGTAATTGTGTTATTTCTGTTTCCTGCATCTTCCTGTTTAATTTTCAACCGTCC
>JBFXKJ010000133.1:0-10507 GCA_050173895.1 Mangrovibacterium sp.
TTGCGGAGCAACTGGTCCAGCCCGCTGTTCTTAAAAGTTACAATCCCGTTTATCCCCAGTTTGAAGCCAATCCCTATGGCCAGTTCTGCCTGTTCGACAGTGCCTGTGAAACTACGGAAGACTCCTTTCAGATGCTCGTCTTTTTCTTCATTCAATACGGTGAAGACCTCATCAAACGATTCTCTGACGTGGACTACCACCGGCAACTGATGCTTTTTGGCCATCCTGATCTGGCGCCGGAAAGCGTCTGTTTGTTCAGCTACAAAAGTTTTATCCCAGTACAGATCAATCCCCACTTCACCAATTCCAAAAAACTTTCGCTTCGTGATCCAAAATTCGATCAGCTCCAGCTCATCTTCATAATCTTCATTCACCGATGTAGGATGCAATCCGATCAAAGGGAAACAAATCTGGGGATATCTATCGGTCAGGTCCAGCATTTTCTTTAATGAAGAACTATCGATGTTTGGGAGTACAATTTTGCGGACATCATTTTCAAATGCCCGCTGGATCACCTCTTCAATATCGTTGCTGAAATCTTCCGAATAAATATGCGAATGTGTATCAACCAACATAAAAAAAACGAAAAAATTTATCGCAAAGAAAATATTAAAAAGTCAGATGAGCGTTTTTTAAATATTATCTTATTGATAATTTAAGGCGTTCTAAGCAGCGAGCCTCTGGTTACCATTTGTTTACCGTAAACGAATGAATGGCGACGCACTGCTACACCACTCCCTGGGCCAGCATGGCATCGGCAACCTTGACAAAACCGCCCACATTTGCACCAACCACATAATTTATAAGTGAACCATTCCCCCCATATTTTACACATGTTTCATGAATTTCCCGCATGATCAGGTGCAGCCGGGCATCAACTTCTTCGCGGGTCCAACTGAAGCGCTGGCTGTTCTGCGACATTTCCAGTCCCGACACAGCTACACCTCCGGCGTTCACCGCTTTACCCGGGGCATAACTGATGTGAGAGGTCAGGTATTCGGCAGCTTCGGCTGTGCAGCCCATGTTTGAAACCTCTGCCAGCAGGAAGCAACCATTGGCAACCAGCATTTCCGCATCCTGAAGTGTCAGCTCATTTTGTGTGGCACAAGGCATGGCAATATCCACTTTTCTTTCCCAGGGCTTTTTCCCGGGGAAAAACTCTGCGTTAAATTCCCGGGCATAGGGTTCAACCACATCATTGTTTGTTGCCCGCAACTCAAGCAAATAATTCACTTTCTCTCCCTGAACCCCTTCCGGATCATAGATGTATCCGTCGGGACCGGAGATGGTAACCACCTTTCCTCCCAGTTCATTAATCTTGGTGACAGCTCCCCACGCAACATTTCCAAAGCCGGAGACGGCAAAAGTATGTCCGGCGACGTTCTTTCCCAGCCTGTCGAGCATATGCTGCACGAAATAAACCGCACCAAAGCCGGTTGCTTCGGGACGGATCAGACTCCCCCCCCATGCAAGGCCTTTCCCGGTGAGAACCCCGGTAAATTCATTCCGGATCCGCTTATACTGCCCGAACAAATATCCAATTTCACGCCCCCCCACACCAATGTCGCCGGCAGGAACATCCGTGTCGGCACCAATATGGCGCTGCAACTCGGTCATAAAACTCTGGCAGAAATGCATGATCTCATTATCTGATTTCCCTTTCGGGTTAAAATCCGATCCTCCTTTTCCTCCTCCCATCGGCAGGGTCGTCAGGCTGTTCTTGAAAGTCTGTTCAAACCCCAGGAACTTCAGCACTGACAGCGTCACTGTGGGGTGAAACCGCAAGCCTCCCTTATAGGGTCCGAGTGCAGAGTTAAACTCAATCCGGTATCCGCGGTTCACTTTTACTTCGCCAAGATCATCCACCCAGGGAACGCGAAACATGATCACCCGCTCGGGTTCTGTCATCCGCTCCAGGATCTTTGCCCTCTGATATCCCGGATTCCTCTCATATATATCCCAAATGGATTCGACCACTTCCTGAACAGCCTGGTGAAATTCGGCTTCACCCGGCGTTCTGGCCCTTAAAGCCTCCATAAAGTCATTGATTTCTGCCTTCATCGTTTGTTATTTTGTCAGTTTAACCAGCAAAATCTCTGATGCAGTTCCCTCAGCCGCACTTGATCTCCGTCCATACCCTCACTCCATGAAAACCATCGTTCCTCCAGCTGTAAAAAGAAGAACATTTGAACTGCAGGAATAGTTACACAAAGGAACAAAGGAAAACAGTCATAAAAAGTGATTTTATACAACTTTTAAAGAGGCTTTCCGATGTTTAAAAACAGCCGGTCGCCCAAAACAATCCGATCAGAAAAGAAACAGGCTTCGCTTGATTTCTTCCTCAGCCTGACATTAAAACCGACTTTCTTTACGTTTTCCTGCTTGCAGGATCATCCTTATTTATTATATTTGTTCAGCACAGTACAGTACAATAAACCTAAACTCATTAAAATGAAGATGAAGCACTTTACCAGAATGATGATTTCGTGTCTGATCGTCTTATCTGCATTCGGTTCTGCCCCTGCTCAGAAGAGGCTGGGAAAGGAGACGGAGGCTCAAAAAAAAGAGCGCATGGCCTGGTGGACCAACGACCGTTTCGGCATGTTTATTCACTGGGGGATTTATGCGTTGCCGGCGCGGCATGAATGGGTCAAGAACCGTGAGCGGCTTACCAATGAAGATTACCAAAAGTATTTTGATCACTTTGATCCGGACCTTTATAATCCCAGGGAGTGGGCCCGCAAAGCAAAGGAAGCGGGAATGAAATATGCCGTGATCACCACCAAGCACCACGACGGGTTCTGTCTGTTTGACTCCAAATACACGGACTACAAGGCAACCAATACTCCGGCGGGCCGGGACCTGATCAGGGAATATGTGGATGCGTTCAGGGCCGAGGGTCTGGGCGTTGGCTTTTATTATTCACTGATCGACTGGCACCACCCTGACTTCACGATTGACCGGGTGCACCCGCAACGTCCCGACGATCCGAAAGAATATGAGCAGCTGAATAAGGGCCGCGACATGAACAAGTATCGCGAATACCTGCACAACCAGGTTCGTGAACTGTTAACCAATTACGGGAAAATTGATATTATCTGGCTCGATTTTTCTTATCCCGGTGAAAACGGGAAAGGTGAAAAAGACTGGGATTCAAAGAAATTACTGGCAATGGTCAGGGAACTGCAGCCGGGAATCATGGTCAACGACCGGCTCAACCTGAGTGACTACGAAGATGGGTATGACTTTATCACTCCCGAACAATATAAGGTGACCAAATGGCCGGAAGTGAACGGGAAAAGAGTTCCTTGGGAAACCTGTCAGACCTTCAGCGGTTCCTGGGGCTATTACCGCGATGAAAACACCTGGAAGAATTCAAAACAGTTGCTGGTCCTGCTCATTGAGACCGTGAGCAAGGGGGGGAACATTTTATTGAACGTCGGCCCGACTGCCAGGGGTGCTTTCGACTGGCGTGCAGACCAGGCACTGGCTTCGATCGGCGACTGGATGAAATACAACGACCGGTCGATCTACGGCTGTACGGAAGCGCCCGCCGAATTCGAAGTTCCGGAACACAGCCTGCTGACTTATAATCCGGAAACAAAACGCCTTTACATCCATCTGATCGATTACCCTTTACAAAATTTCAGGCTGCCCAACTATAAAGGAAAGATCAAGTATGCGCAGTTCCTGCACGATGGTTCCGAGATCAAGATTACCGAACGTTACGGGCACGGGACCAAAGAATCGGAAAATGCCAATGACCTGAATCTGAGCCTTCCGGTCATCAAGCCGAATGTGGAGATCCCCGTCATTGAAGTATTTCTGAATTAACGGGCAGATCCTTTTAAAACTGTTTCTGGTTTCGTATTTTTGCAGATCATCTTAAAATGTAACCAATGAGAAGAGCTGAAATTCATACCAACAAGGGCGTCATGAAACTGAACTTTTATGAGGAAGACGCTCCTGGAACCGTTGAGAATTTTGTCAAGCTTGCGAAATCGGGCTTTTACGACGGGCTTACCTTTCACCGGGTGATCCCCGACTTTGTGATCCAGGGGGGCTGTCCTGAAGGTACGGGAGTTGGCGGCCCGGGATACACCATCAAGTGTGAACTGACCGGGAACAACCAGTACCATGACCGCGGAGTTTTATCGATGGCACATGCCGGGAAAGACACCGGAGGGTCGCAGTTTTTCATCTGTCATAACCGGAAAAATACGGCCCATCTGGACCGCCGCCACACCTGCTTTGGCAAGGTTTACGAAGGGCTGGAAGTGATCGATGCCATCCGGGCGGGTGATGTGATGGAAAAGGTGGTGATCGTTGAAGAATAAAATCACCGCAATTGTAAAAAAGGCCGGTTCCCCATGCGGAGAACCGGCCTTTTTATTTTTAAAACCGCTGCACTCAGGCAGGCAACAGGCCTGTTTTTCCTTCATTCACCAGTTTCAGGACCAACTCACCAAATAAGGTATTGGCCCAGGCAAACCATTTCCGGGTGAATTTCTCCGGATCGTCCTTGTGAAAGCTTTCGTGCATAAAGCCTGTATTGCTGTCGGTATCGCGAAGCGTTTGGAGGCACCATTTAATCTCCTGATCATCGGTACTGGTCATGGCCCGCATGATGATGCTCATAGGCCAGATCATGTCGTAGCCGATGTGGGGACCACCGATTCCTTCGGCCGCTTTCCCTTTAAAGAAATACGGATTGTCTTCGCTCCAGACGAGCTTGCGGGTATTGGCATAAACGGGGTCGTTCTCCTCCACACATCCCAGGTACGGCAGGCCGAGCAAACTGGGAACGTTGGCATCGTCCATAAAGGTGGCATTTCCAAACCCGTCCACCTCGAAGGCATACACCTTGCCGTGCTTTTTGTGTTCGACCACGGCATATTTTTGAATGGCGGCTGATACTTCATCAGCCAACGCAAGACATTTGCCGGCAAAAGCCTGATCGCCGGTCACCTTTTTGCTGATCTCAGCCAGTTGCCTTAATGAAGTGACGGCAAACAGGTTGGAGGGGATCAGAAAGCCATAGGTTGCTGCGTCGTCAGAGGGACGAAATGACGAGTTGATCAGTCCCACCGGTTTCAACGGACGACCGTAGCCATCGTTCGACAAGGTGTCGAGCTGTCGTTCCGTGCGGCGTTGGAATTTGTAAGGACCGGGGCCGTTCTTCCGCTGCTGTTCTGTAAAGGTTTTGCAGATCAACGCGGCAGCTTTCTGCCAGTCGGCATCAAAGACGGAAGTATCGCCGGTTGTTTTCCAGTAATTCCAGGCCAGGCGCACCGTGTAGCAAAGGGAGTCGATCTCCCACTTGCGTTCGTGCAGCTCCGGCTTCATATCGGTCCGGTCGCTCATCCATTCTCCTGCTTCCGCTTCTTTATTAAAAGCATTCGCATAGGGATCGATCAGCACACACTGCGTTTGCCTGTTGATAACCCCCGCGATCAGCGATCTCAGTTCCTTGTCCTGTTTGGTCAACGGTAAATACGGCCAGACCTGGGCTGATGAATCACGCAGCCACATGGCATGGATATCGCCGGTGATCACAAAGGTATCGGGTTTCCCGCCTTTCATTTCATACTCAACGGTCGTATCGAGTGTATTCGGGAAGCAATTTTCAAACATCCAGGCCAGCTTCGGATCTTTCAGCTTTGCCTTTGTTTTTTTTATCGTTTCCTCAACGGCCCTGGATGTAAAATTCCTTTTTGCGGGCCGGTTCGATACATAAGCATTCGCCGGCGACGCCCATGCGTGGCCGGAAGCTCCGGCGACGGCCAATCCGGCTACAGTTAACCCGCTTTGTCTGATAAAATTTCTTCTTGTGGTCATATGTTGTAAGTAATTAATCGTAAGTCGTAAGTACCAAGTCGTAAGACAAGGCCTGTGCAGGCACAGTCCTCCTACTCACTGCTAATGATCAGCTCTTTGCCTTGTGTCAGTTCCTTATGTGAAACAAAATAGCCATTTATTTTACGTTTATCCAAGGTTATTTGCCGGATTTTGGTTCCGGAGCCGTGTTTCAGAACGGAGAAGCTGTGCCCGTTGTCCGGTTTGATATCCACGCGGTCGAAAAGCGGAACAGAAACCAGGTAGTCGTCGTCGGCCGGCGAGTAGGGATAAAGCCCCATGGCGCAGCACACGTACCAGGACGACATTTCACCGGCATCGTCCATGCCGCTCAATGCCAGCCCATGTTCCCCCATGCCGTAAAAACGCTCCATGATACGGTTGAGCAACACCTGCGATTTCTCCTGTTTCCCCACGAAGTAATAGAGGTAGGGAAAGCTGTGATCGGGCTGATTGCCGTGGCAGTACTGACCGATAAAGCTGGAAACATTCCTGGCAATGTAGTTCCCGTTCCAGGGGATCGAGAAAAGTGAATCGAGTTTGCTTTCAAATTCCTTTTCATTTTTATACAAGCCGATCAATCCTTTCGTGTCGTGTGGGGCAAAAAAGGAAGACTGCCACGCATTGGCCTCCCGGTACATGTATTCGTAATAAGGATACTGCGGATTAAAGTTCTTTACCCAGTCGCCGTTTTCCAGCCGCCCGCGCATCAGTTTGGTGGAGGGATCGAACATATTTTTATAATTACCGGTCCTTTTCATCAGCATCCGGTAACTGGCTGAATCGCCCAGCTCTTTTGCGAGAAGGGCCAGCGCATAATCGTCGTAGGCATACTCGAGCGTTTTGGTTACGCCGGCTTTTGCCTTTGTTTCCACATGCGGATGCTCAACCACCGGATCAGAAATATAGCCCTTTTCTATATACTCTTTTATAAAAGGCCTTGTTCCTCCTTCAACTGTCGCATTTCTCAACAAGAGGTTATACGCGCTTTTTACGTCATAGCTGCGGATTCCTCTCAGGTAAGACCCGGTGATAAAGGCGGCTGCGTGATCGCCGTGAAAGAAGGTGGGCATAAAGCCGGTTTTCTCACCCCGGTCGGTCATCGAACTGATCACGTCGGCTGTGACTTCCGGCTCCAGCATGGCCAGCAGCACCAGCTTATTGCGGTAGGTGTCCCAGAGCGAAGGCAGCTCATAATATCGAAAACCCTTTTTGGCCGCTCTCCCGTCTGCACCGGTGAACTCACCGTTGCAGTCGCTTCGAAGTGCCGGCCATTGGAATGCCCGGTAAAGGCAGGAATAAAACAGTTCCTTTTGGCGTTGAGTCCCTCCCTTCACGCGGATCTTTGCCAGGAGGTTTTCCCAAACAGCAGCAGCATCGCTTCTGACCTGATCAAAGTCTTTCCCCTTTAATTCTTTCTCCAGGTTTTCACGTGCATTTTCATTGGAGACAAAAGAAAGGGCAATCTTTAACTCAAGCGTCTTCCCCGATCCGCCGAAGTGAATCAGCCGGATTTCCTTTTTCCCCTCGGCTTTCGTTTCTATCTTTTCGATGGGCTGGCTGGCAGTGGCGTAAAAGAAAACTTTTCCGCCGGTCTGCTGGTATCCCTGAAAGGCGTTGGGTCCCACCTGTTCAAGCGTCCATTCGCGCACCCGTTCGTTCGAAACAGCCAGGTTCAGCACCAGCTCTTTATCCTGGGCAGACGGATAGGTATAGCGATGATAGCCACACCTCAGGGTCGTGGTCAGCTCGGCATTGATACCGTAACGCTGAAGCAAAACCTGATAGTATCCGGGACTGGCCTTCTCCTGTTGATGCGTGAATAGAGAGCCGAAATCATCAGCTTTGATGTCGCCGGTGACCGGTAAAACAGGAATGTGGCACAGATTCCAGTGGCCTTTGTTGGTATGTGTAAAGGCGTAAATCACGGTATCTTCATACTCGTAGCCTGCACCGCTGCCGAATTCCGTGATGGGGCTGAGCTGGACCATGGCGTTTGGCAGAGTTGCACCCGGGTAGGTAAGCCCGGCCCATACACGCCAGTTCTGCGGAGGTTTGTAACCAATATAGGTGCTGTCCAGCAGCGGGGCGGTACCCAGAAAAGGGTTTACATACGATGTGAGCTTCTGTGCTGAAAGGATACCTGTAAAAAGAAGGCAACAACACAGCAGCGCCGTCTTCGCCGCTTTGTTCCATATCCCTCTGCCCGTCGTTTTGAAGTGAGCTTGTTTCTGCATATGCTTTATCACTGTTCCTGTGAGGTTCAAAGATAACGTTAATTTATAAGACCTTCGTTTGTCAGGGCTGCCGCCGCTTCAATCAGCATACACCCGCTCAGTTGTTCGGTCAGTCCGGTAACAGAACCCGGTTTGACGGTCCAATCGGGTCCGAACAGCACAGCCGGCGTAGTCGTCCCTTTCGTCCACAGGGTCTCCGCGTTATAGCGGATAAATTGGATGTACCGTTTTCCGGCCGATGCATCGAGGCGATCCTGGCGGATCAGCTCGGTAAAATAACGGACAAAAATTCCCTTGAATAGTCCCCCGTCGCCGGTTCCCTCGCTTTTCAGCACGGAGTTGCTGGTCAGGCTGCTGATTGTATAGTCGGCCGCCAGTACGGCATCGTTCAGGTAGGCTTTTTCATTGAAGATCTTATACAGCTCGACCGCCGATCCAATAAAAGTTCCCTGATTATATGTGAAGAGCCAGGTTTTTTTGATCTCGCCGGTTTCGCTGTTGATATTGTCATAGACCATACCGTTGTTCGGGTTAAACAAGGTTGATTTCTCCCAGTTATAGATCTTAAGCGCCCATTCCTTGTTGCTTTCATCGCCAAATTCCTGATACAGGCGGGCAGCGAGGATGCATGCAGGGCCATTGGAACATGCATTTTTGCTGTATTCCATTCCTTTTTTCCAGGTAATGCCGCCTCCGGCGTTCGTATTCCAGCCGGTCTTGATGTATTCCCATATCTGCAGGGCTGCCTCTTTGAATTTCGTATCACCGGTTGCCTGATAGACGCGGAGGATCGCCAGGGCGTTCCACTCCATATCGTCATAGAAATCATTTTCAAAGGTATTGCCGTTCCGGGCTTTGACACCTGCATACCACTGATCGAAATAAACTTTGAATTTATCATCTTTGGTTCGCAGCCAGGCGTCAGTCAGTACGTCCAGCGCATGTGCCTGCGGCCAGTAATTCCAGCTTGCATCACCGTTGCTGTTGTTGTTAAACCGTTTTTCGCCGGGATTCCAGAACAAGTTGGCTAACGCCGTGCTGCTGCCGTCAGCTGCTTTGTTCCAGTCAATCTTGTCTTCATCCGGCACCGGATCGTTCGTATCATCTTTGCCGCACGAAAGGAATAATGCGGGAAGCAAAAATAGGATGCATAGCCACTTCTTCATAGGTTTTATCTTTCTGTAAAGTTAGTATAAAACAGCCGGGAGCATGCTTGTTAATCTGCTCCCGGCGTTTCTGTTTATTATTTGGTTATGGAATGCGTATAAGGCTGATCGGCCTGCAGGTAAATGGTATAATCGGCAGGCACACCGTCAAAGTCGCCCATCAGTTTCCACTTATTATCCCATTGCGACAGATCGGCCGACAATTTAAGATAATAATAAGTTTCGGGGCTGGATGCGTTGGGTCTTGAGTCGGTTGAGTTCAGCGTATTCCACTCGAGCTCCATTTCCGGGTCTGCCCCTGCGCTTTCCCTGACGAACATCCTGAATTTATAGCGTTCGTCGCGGCCCCAGCCCTCCTGTTTGAAAGTGACGGTCTGGTTTTCAGCCCGGAACACTCCATTTCCGGCATACGGCAGGTCGAACAGGACCTTTCCTTCGGGGCAGAAGTAGAAGCCGATCCTTGAGATCAGCGTATATGTTCCGGCACCTGTAACGAAGTCGAGCGTGATCCGGTAGACGCCTGTTTCGGGTACCGTCGAAGTGCCTCCCACTTTAATGATCCCGTCGGCTGTATAAAAAGAGCGGGGTTCTGCCGAAGCGCCCTCCATAAAAGAGAACGGCTGATTTGCAGTTAAGCGGGTATAGCCCTCAAACACACCTACGCCTGTCGCTTTCATCTTTTGCGCTTTTGACGGATCGTCTCCTCCTTCAGAACCGGCGCCTGTCACCGCAAGCTCGATCGGCAGCTCGTCAAATCCGGCCAGCCGGGTGACGGTAATCGTGCGTTCTTCTTTTCCCTTCAACGCGTTGAGTCCTTTGGACGAGAATACGGTCCATTTGAATGAGCCTGTTTCGGCCGAGTTAATACCCATCATCCCGGCTATTTTATTCAGCTGCTTGTGGGTAATGGTCACATTGTTATACAGCCCGTTGTTCGCAGCCTCAGTTACGTACACCGGATTGGAGAAATCGCCGTCTGCCTTATCGAATGCAATCTGATAATCGGCTGTGCCGCTTTCTTCGACCTTGCAGTATTCCCACTCAAAGTACGCCGAAGCTCCGGCAGAAGGTTCCAGCACCAATTCTTTTCCGTCGAGCGGCTCAACCAGTGCATTTACCGCAGTTAGCCGGGTATCGGTATCGCCTCCTTCATCTTCGCATGCGGCCAGGGCCAGCACCAGCGAGGCGATCATGATCGTTCTGATTCGTATCTTTTCCATGTTCAGGCTATTTTATGACCAAATTGTG
>JBFXKJ010000134.1:0-10497 GCA_050173895.1 Mangrovibacterium sp.
CCGCTTGCTTTCCATTAGCTGACAAACAAATTTTCAGGCTTTTCACAAAGATAAAGCCCTGATATCTGGTAATATTCTCCGGTATTTTGATACTTTTGAAAAAAAATGACCATGAGCATGATTACCTCACAACGCCACAAGTACATTTTGGAAAAGGTGGCAAAAAAAGGCTTTGTGACCGTTTCTGAGCTAAGCGACGAACTGAATGTTTCGACAGTAACGATTCGCAAGGACCTGAAAGTTCTTGAAGAACGGAAATTGCTGTATAAGACTCATGGCGGTGCCAGCGTCTCTGACCCCTATATCAATGACCGTCCGGTCGACATGAAAGAGAATATTGAGGTGGAACAAAAGGATTTAATTGCCAGAAAAGCTGCTGAGCTGATTATTCCGAATGATTCAATCATCATCGCATCCGGAACCACTGTGCTGGCTTTGGCCAAAGCGTTGAATCCGGAACGGGGACTGACGGTTCTGACCAGCGCCATGAATGTAAGCCTGGCCCTGCTCCGGCACCAGAACATTGAAGTTGTCCAGCTTGGTGGCAGCGTCCGGAAAACTTCCTCTTCGGTAGTTGGCCATTATGCAGAGAACATGCTTCAGAATTTTGCCTGCAGCAAATTATTTCTGGGAGTAGACGGGATTGATCTCGAGTTCGGCCTGACAACCACCAACCTGATGGAAGCACAACTCAACCAGCAAATGATGAAGATCGCGCAAAAAGTCGTGGTGATTGCCGACGCCACCAAATTTGGCAAAAAAGGTTTCGGAAAGATCTGTGACCTGGACAAAGCCGACATTATCATTACCGACAAAAGGATCCCCGATCACTTTATCTCCAAAATAGAGGAACTCGGCATTCAACTGATCATTGTATAGAACAATAAGCCCGGCCCTTCAATACAAAGACACCAGGTCTCCGTATTCAGAGACCTGGTGTCTTTGTGAGTGACAGGCATGTCAGCCTTTCTGTTTATTTCGGATTCGCCTTGTTCTGGCGGATTTTCCAGTCGGTTGTATGAAATTTCATGTCCGGATCGGTTACATCATTGCATTTGACGATCAAGGCCCCTTCCTTCTCCCAGTAGGATTTGACGGTATAACCGTTCATGGGCCCGTCTTCCTCTCCCCTCACGGTCACGTCGTCAGGATTGACGATGATTTTAAGTCCTGCCGATTCATTGATCATGTCCATGTCACCGCGGCTGTTTCCGCCGACAATCAGCGGGCGCGCCTTAATGAATGTTTCAATGGCGAATGCCTTTCCGTCATCCTGGGGAATGGGGGGAATGATTTCGCCGGTTGTCACACCGTTGGCGATCACACATTTGGCGCCTACGACATTCACCGGTGAAAGGCCCAATTCCTCGGCAACGAACTTCTGGTACAATTGTTCCGGCGAAGCGGTGAGGATCCAGACTTCGAACCCGTATTCCTTCAGATTGGCAATCAGTTCCTTCATTTCCTGGTAGAATTTTCCCTTATAGGACTTGCGGTAACAGTCGTATCCGATCTGCTCGATCTCCTCCGGACTCAGTCCTGCGAGAAAATGCACGCGGTCTTTCACATAGGGCTTGCCAACGTTATTCCCGTCTTTGACCATCCGGTCCAGGATCGCAAGCTTTTCCTTTGCCTTTTTATCTTTTCGCGGTTTAAGCTCCTCATCTGCATACTGGTAAAGGGCCTCGTCGGCCAGATAATACGGTACCTGACCGAAAGTGGTCCCGTCACAGTCAAATACGGAAACCTTGCGCTCCTTCATGGGAAGCGTTGAATTCAAAAAGCCTTCCAGGCGGTCGTTTACTTCTTTCGACCAGCCCTTTACGGGACGAAAGGTTTGAGCATAGGTGCCCTGAGAAAAGCAAAGAAAAATCAGGACTACAGCAATCAGTAATTTTTTCATTGTTTTTATCCGTTAATTTTTTAATTCACTTTAAGAACAGTATATACCAGCGCCGCAACAGCAGCGCCGGCCAGCGGAGCCAGCACCGGGATCCATGAATACGACCAGTCGCTGCTGCCTTTGTACTTCATTGGCAGCGCCGCATGCATGATGCGCGGACCGAGATCGCGGGCCGGATTAATGGCATATCCGGTGGTCCCGCCAAGCGACATACCGATACCCATTACAACAAGCGAAACAGGAAGGGCCTCGATTGTGCCCAGCTTAAACTTCACCTGCTCAAAGCCGGCTCCTTCAATCGACGGAGAGGCAATATAAAAAACGGCAATGATCAGCACAAACGTCCCGATCAGCTCGTTTAAAAAATTACGCCTGTAATTCCGGATGGCAGGGCCGGTGCAATAACATGCGAGGATGGTTCCCTGGTCGTTTGTCCGATCAAAATGGTCACGGAAATATGCCCAGACCAGAAAGGCGCCCGCTGCGGCACCGGTCAGCTGTCCTCCGACATACAGCGGCGCCTGCTCCCAGGGGAACGCCCCGATCAGGGCCAGGCCGAGCGTTACAGCAGGGTTCAGGTGTGCACCCGACACAGGTCCGGCCACCACAACGCCGACAAATACACCCAAGCCCCAGGCCAGGGTGATCACAATCCAGGCTGCACTGCTGCCTGACGATTTTGTTCCGGAAAGGTTCATATTGGCAACCACGCCATCCCCAAGCAGAATCAACAGCATGGTGCCCAGGAATTCGTACCAGAAATTAATCATATTCTCTTCGGTTTAGTTAGTTGGAAATATCCCATTTCATTGAGCGCTTTAAAGCTTCCTGCCACCTGGCAACCAGTTTGTCAGCCTGTTCCTGTTCCAGGGCAGGCTTGAAATTCTGATCAGCTTCCTGGCGCCGGCAGATTTCGTCCGTATTTTCCCAGCTCCCTACAGCCAGTCCGGCCAGGTAAGCCGCACCCAGAGCAGTCGTTTCAAGGATTTTCGGCCTTACGACAGTCCGTTGTAAAATATCCGACTGGAACTGCATCAGGAAGTCGTTGGCTGCTGCCCCTCCGTCCACGCGGAGTTCGCTCACCCGGATCCCGGCATCGGCCTCCATCGCTTTCAGCACATCCCAGGTCTGATAGGCAATTCCCTCCAGTGCGGCACGTGCAATATGCCCGGCAGTGGTTCCTCTTGTGATCCCGATCACCATTCCTCTTGCATGCGGATCCCAGTGAGGCGTACCCAAACCGGTTAAAGCCGGAACCAGGTAAATTCCTCCGTTGTCAGATACCGATCGCGCCAATTGTTCAACCTCTGATGAAGACTGGATGAGTCCCAGTCCGTCACGCAGCCATTGAACGATGGCGCCGCCTACGAAAATGCTCCCTTCAAGGGCGTAGGTGGTTTCACCTCCGATCTGCCAGGCCACCGTAGTCAGCAGTTTATTTTGCGACCGCACCGGTTTACTGCCGGTATTGGCCAGGATAAAACATCCGGTGCCGTATGTATTTTTGACCATCCCGGGTTTGACACAGCACTGTCCAAAGGTGGCAGCCTGCTGGTCTCCGGCTATTCCCGACACGGGAATTTCGGCACCAAACAGTCCTGTTGTGGCATACACCTCTGAAGAAGACTTTACCTGGGGAAGCAGGGAAGCCGGAATATTGAACAAGCGGAGCAGATCCTCATCCCACTTCATCTCGTGAATATTGAACAGCATGGTTCGGCTGGCATTGGTCACGTCGGTGACGTGTACCTTTCCGCCGGTAAAATTCCAAAGCAGCCAGCTGTCGATGGTACCAAAAGCAAGTTTGCCTGCTTCCGCCTTTTTCCTGGCACCCGGTACATGATCCAGTATCCATTTTACCTTCGTGGCCGAGAAATAGGAATCGATCACCAGACCGGTGTGTGAAAAGATCATCTCACTGTATCCGTTCCGGTTCAGTTCATCACAAAAACCCGCTGTTCTTCTGTCCTGCCACACAATCGCATTACAAACCGGCTTACCGGTCTCCCGGTCCCATACCACGGCTGTTTCCCGCTGGTTTGTAATTCCGATGCAGGCGATCTCTCCGGCCGTAATGCCCGCTTTGATGATCGCTTCGTCGGCCATTTCTTTCTGACTTTGCCAGATCTCCAGCGCATCGTGTTCAACCCATCCCGGTTCCGGATATACCTGACGAAACTCCTTTTGTGAGACACTCACTATTTGGCCATCCACATCGAAGATAATGGCGCGGGAACTGGTTGTTCCCTGGTCCAGCGCCAGAATGTGCTTTTTATTCATCATTTTATTGGTTTAATTAAGCCTTCGGTTTGCTTAGGTCGACGAATTTAAAGGATGTTTCTCATTTATAAAACTTATTTGGCGTTTTATTTAGTTCAACATATAGTTTTTGGCAACACTTGCGTAGTCGGCCACCTGATCAATTTCCCAGGCTTCATCACGTCCCAGTTCATTGGCCATGACGCGGGCAACCGCCGGGGCCATATTCACACTCTCCCTGGCATCAAGGAACAACGCGCGACTCCTTCTGGCAAGAAAATCCTCGACCGTTCTGGCCATCTCTTCGTGCACAGCCCAGACAACCTGTGCTTTAATAATATTCATTCCTTCGCTGATCGGCTTACCTAAGTCCGGATCTTTCCGCACCAGGGCCATGAGCGCTTCTTCGTCCGTTCCGTAAATGGACAGCGGCCCCTGATGACCGTTTAATTTCGTTGAGCCGTGAATAGGCAGCGTTCGTGTGACCGACTTTTTAAGCGGCAAGCCTGCCACATCGATCAACTTATCGACCGAATCTTCGGCCATCTGCCGGTAGGTCGTCCACTTCCCTCCGATGATCGTCACCAGTCCCGAATCGGATACCACGACCCGATGGCCCCGTGAGATCTCCTTGGTTTTCTTATTATCTTCGGATGGTGCAGCCAAAGGCCGCAGCCCGGCAAACACACTTCTCACATCCGATTTCTTCGGAGCCTTCTTCAGAAACCGTCCGACGGTCTCAAGAATAAAGTCTACTTCTTCCTGCAGCGCGGCAGGTTCCAGTTCCGCCTTGTCCTTTTGAATATCGGTCGTTCCGACCACCACCTTATCATGCCAGGGAATGGCAAACAGCACGCGCCCGTCACTCGTTTTAGGGATCATAATGGCATGGTCGCCCGGAACGAACTCTTTATCAAGCACCAGATGAACGCCCTGGCTGGGACGAACGATATCTTTTGCATCCGGATCATCCATGCGGAGAATATCGTCCACAAAGACGCCGGTGGCATTCAGTACCGATTTGGCCGGAATGGTGTATTTTACGCCCGACTCCTGGTCAGTCGCGGTCACACCCGAAATCCTCCCCTTATTCTTTAAAAGCCCGGTTACCTTCATGTAATTCAAAATCGTGCCTCCATGATCCTTCACTGTCTGAACCATATTAATCGCCAGTCGCGAGTCATCAAACTGCCCGTCATGGTATACAATCCCGCCGCGCAGGCTGGTATTTACAAGAGTAGGAATCTTATCCAGAGTTTTCTTTTTCGCACAGGGATAGGAACGACCCAAGCCCAGCCTGCCGGCCAACAAGTCATAAAGGGTCAGTCCGATCGTGTAGAAAGGCTTCTCCCACCAACGATAGGCAGGAATAACAAAACGCTGATCCCTCACCAGATGGGGAGCATTTTTTTTCAACAAACCTCTTTCCCGAAGAGCCTCCAGTACCAGTGCCACATTTCCCTGGGCGAGATAGCGCACCCCCCCGTGAACCAGTTTTGTACTCCTGCTTGAGGTCCCTTTTGTAAAGTCGGCCTGCTCCAGCAACAAGGTCCTGAACCCTCTGGTTACTGCGTCGATCGCAGCTCCGAGCCCGGATGCGCCTCCACCGATCACAACCACGTCCCAAGCCTGTCCCTTTTTGATTTCGTTTAGTTCCTTATTCCTATCCATGTCTATTCGTCTTGTTTCTTTTAACTTTCTAAAGTTTCTTTTTTATTACAAAAAAACAAGATTAAAAGAACAAAAACAAATATTTAGAAACTAAAATTTTCCCGGTGAAAAACTTTTCAAAACAATGACGCAAATCAAAAGGGAACAAATAACAACAGAAGAAAAAAACAAAAGCCGGAACGAATTTGGGATCAGGATCTTAATCCGCAAATCGTTCCGGCTTACCCGGTTTATCAGTCCATTGGGGCCTGCCCGGCCACCTGGCTATAACAGCCTTAGCTCCAATAAAATATTAATCAATATAAGTCAGCAGAACATCGGTTTCCGCATTATTAGCTTTGGTAATTCGCTTGATTTTCCGCACTATTCGCCTGAAAGTCTCACTTTGATCTGTGCGGTGCCGTTTTTGCAGGTCCAGGCAGGGATCCGGATCTCCAGCCGCTTTAAGCCCACGATCTGGCGGTCAAGCTCCAGAGGGGCCGGATACAGGGAAACCACAGAAAGTGTCAGATCAGGATGTGAAAGGTTCTCCAGCCGGAGTTCTTTTCCATCCTGCCTTAAAACTGCGCCTCCCGGCGTGACTTCAACTTCTGCCGTTGTCATCATTTGCCAGACGATCACTTCGGTTTTCTCAGAAAGGGCAAGTTCATCTTCAATGGTCAAAGAAAGGGGACTGTCTTTTGTAAATGTCCTTTTCGCGCCTTTCAGCAGATCGCCGAAAGCCGGTCCCAGATCAAAGGCAGCCTGAGGCCGTTCTCCTTCCGAAAAGCTGATGAGTTTAGCCATGCCGTCCACCACATGCAGCTTGTTGTTCACCGACAATGTGCTGTGACCAAAGTTATTTTTGGTGAGGAGAGTCCAGCGCTGGCAGTCCTGACATTTTCCCCACAGGTCGAATCCTGTTTTTTCCAGTTCGTGATACGACTGGTTGCCCGGGTCAACGCTCCACCGAACACCGTTCATTTCAAAGACGAATGAGCCGCCATCCATGTTGCCGTGATTCACCGTGCCGCGTCCGCCCTTTCCGCCGAGGTAATAGCCGTGGGGATCGTCATGCCCGCCGCTGAACAGAACGATCGGGTTTGCTCCCTCTCCTTTCCAGGCAGACGGCATTTTATCTCCTGTCTTCTCCTGATATTGCGACAGCCACACCAGCCCGGCACCTCCGATACGGTCGAGTTTTTCCATCTTTTCGGCAGGCAACAGGAAACGTTCCTTTTCAAAAAAAGCACTGTTCCCGGTTTTTGCAGCGAACCAGGCAAGGGCGATGTCGCCGTTTTCACCCCGGCGGTCACCACAATCTGCATAATTATAATACCAACCCGAAGGTGCATTGGCGAGATACCGGAAAACGGCACTTTTCAAAAAAGGAGGATAATCGCCAATACCGAAGTCCGTACCGAAAGCACTCTCCAGCATGGCGATGGTCATAATCGTGAAGCTTGTGCCATAGTCCCAGTAGGTTGATCCCTCCGGATAGACCCCGTCGGGAGCATATTCCGCCAGGGCATGCGGAATGCCGTCCAATGCGCGGCTGATGGTTTTGGCCGCCAGTTCCGGGTCTTTTTCGGCGACAGCAATGGCCGCCGCAATCATCCCGCCGTGGCAAACCTGATTCCAGTTATTGTTTCCCCTCACCCAGCCGGTATTTCCCTTTTCATTAAAGCTGGGATTCAGGCCTTTTTCAATCAGGGCTTTTTGTGCCAGATTCACCGTTGAAGCCGGCAGTTTCCCGGCGGTCCAGTCGATTGCCAGCGCCACAGCCATCGACATTTCAGCGACATCCAGGTAATGCGAAGGATTCCAGTCGGAAAAATTGCAGACCGCCAGCACCTCCTGATTGATCCGCTTCAGCACTGCAGGATCGCGGTCGATCCGGTAAACCATGCCCAGCATATTGATGCGGTACAGCATTTCGCGTGAAACAGACAACAACCTCCGGCCCGTGAGAATCCGCTCCAGCAGAGGTTGCTTCATCACTCCGGAAACATTCAGAACAATCGCCCGGTACATGTTCTGCAAAACCGGGTCCGTTTTCAGCTTTGACTTCAGTTCTCTCTCGATGGTGGAATTCAGTACCAGACGGGGTGTTGATCGCTGGAGGTTTTCTTTCAGCCAGGAAACTGATACGGGATTCTGAAGATTGGGAATCTCCCTTTCATCTTCGTAAAAACGGCTGCTTCCGGCTTGCGCAATCGATGGCACAAGAAGGGCCAGAAAAAGAAGCAACAGGAAAAATTTTGCTTTGGTTTGCATAATGGTCTATTTAGTTTAGATTATTTTAAGCGAAGCCGCATTTTTGATTGCAGCTTCGCTTAAACAAATAAACGAAAATTTTTGAATATTTCCGTCATTCCCAGCCGGGAGTTTGTTCCAGGTTGGGATTCTGGGCGATGGCGCTCAGCGGGATCGGCCACAAGTAATGTTTGTTTTCGTGAAACACGGGAACGGCAAAATCAGTTCCCTTATAAATATCGAGGTATTCGACACCCGACTCAGGGTCGACTGATGATTTCACTGTCACTTTTCCGGCAGGATCGATGCGCGCCTTATTGGCGGCATCCCAGCGCATGCCGTAATCGGGGATTTCCAGCTTTTTTCCCTGTTTCCACCGTCTGAGGTCATCGTAGCGGAAACCTTCCATAAACAGTTCCACCCGCCGTTCACGTCTGATCTCCACAATCAGCGAAGAGACGCCATCGTCACTGTAGCGGGGATCTGCCGCCACATTTCCCAGGATCAGGTGAGGCATGGCAACACGGTCACGCAACAGGTTGATGCTCATGTCCAGGTCGGCCTGGGTGATGGTTCCCAGTTCAGCCATTGCCTCCGCGTAATTGAGCAGGGCCTCCCCCAGCCTCAGGATAATGGCGGGCGTAGCAGATGTATTATAAGTGGCATAAGAGGCTGTATTTTCATATACCTTAATAATGTGGTAACCGGTCTCACTGGTCTGGCCGCCGGTCATTCCCGTGATGCGCGGATAAGGGTAAGCAGCGAAGTCATGGTTCCCGTACAGGTAATACGGCTGATCGGCCGGATGCAACACCGTCTGGCGCAACCGGGGATCACGGTTCTCAAAAATGTCCTCATAAACTGCGTCACCTTTATAAAGAGGTGAAAGAGAAATGGGCAAGCCGTCTGTGCAGAGATAATCTTCAACCGCGCTTTTCGTTGCCCCTCCGTTATAGCTTCGGTGATAGCTCTGCACATGGTTGGTAAATACCCCCAACTGATACCGTCTCCAGTAGACCACTTCCGATACGCCCGTCAGATCGGTCATCCGGTGAATGGCGTTGTAATCATGTGCAGGGTCTCCCGTCGAATACAGCGAGTAGGGACCATTTTCGATCAGTTCCCGGGCAGCTTCGGCGGCTTCCTGCAACCACATATCAGGATCGGCACCGCCGTGGTATTTTCGCCAGGTACCTTCAAACAGGCAGATGCGCGACTTAACCTGCAGGGCCGCCCAGCGGTTAATCCGCCCCGGAGCATTTCCGTCGCCCCAGTCATCAGGCAGCTTTTCACAGGCGAAGTCCAGATCGGCCAGCACATGGGTCATGACTTCTTCCCGCGGCGTGCGCGGCGCATACAACTCCTCCGATTCTGTGGTCAGTTCCTTATCCACCCAGGGCACATCTCCGAATTTCGAAACTTTGTCGGCGTAGAACCATCCCCGAAACAAGCGGGCCTCAGCCGCATACTTGTCGATAATTTCCGGATCCAGGTCTGCCTTGCCGTAATTGGCCAGTCCGACGTTGATGGCCCGCAGGAATACCCAGCCGCCGTCCCGCCATCCGAACAACTGAGGATCGGAAGGGATCTGGTGCAAACCAGCCCGCACTTCCTGATAATATAAATGACGGGAATGCCGGGGTGCGGTATTGTCGGCAAAACCATCGAGATACCAAAGGCTTTGGTTATTGCTGTCGAAGCCATCGTCATGCGCCATCAGAATGGGAACATCATTGTCGTTCCGCGCGAGGTCATAAATACTGTTATTGTACACCGCCAGATCATTTTCCGTTTTCCAGTAGATATCATTGCTGATCTCGTCCAGCGGGTCCCTTTGCAGGAATTCATTATTACAACTGATCACGGGAAGGGTCCCGGAAACGATCAGAAGAATCTTTGCTATCTGGTTCATATGCTTTTCATTTGGATGGTTAGAATGTAATTTTTGCTCCTAAAGTGAAGATGCGCTGAAAATAATACTCCTGCGTCAGGTCGTTACGTTGTTCCGGATCCAGCGATTTATGCATTTTGGTCGCTTCCCAGAGGTTCATACCTGAGAAGTAAACCTGTGCCCGGCTCATGCCCAGCTTGCTGATGAGCGACTGGGGAATGTTATAATTCAGGGTCAGGTTCTTCAGCCGGATGTAGGCGGCATTCTGAACATAGCGCGACTGAGGATGAATGTTTTTTTTGGTATTCGTTCCAATTGTCGGCGCTGCAAAATAAGCATCGCGGTTGTCCTCGCTCCAGGAGTCGGTGATGTAATATTTTTCCACATGACCGGCGTTATAAGGATAAAATGCCTTCCAGTTATCATGCTGCGGAAGAAAATCGCGGAACAGGCCCTGGAAAAACAAGTTCAGGGTCCTGTTTTTATACGTCACATCCGGATTAATCCCAAATGTATACCGGGGCGAGCTGTTCCCGAT
>JBFXKJ010000135.1:0-10495 GCA_050173895.1 Mangrovibacterium sp.
CGATAAACTCAAATATGTACCTGTTCCTGACACGGTAGCAGAATTCCACCTGGGAGCAGGGATCATCGCAACGGGATCAGGGATCAAAGTCCCCGTTTTCGAAGCAAAAGTACACAATAACACGGTCTTAAGAGGTCTGGATCGTCAGATGGTGATTAACCTGAACGATCAGCGGCGTACAAACGGCAAGTATCCGGGATTGAAAGTCGGCTCGCTCGAAGAAGCCAACAATAATGCGGGCAACTGGGAATAAGTAGCTTTATGCAGCGTTTATCTCTTGTTGATGAAAGTTTCGACGTAAAATTAACTCGTGAATATAATCTATCCATCCTGGTTAGCCAGGATGGATTTTCTTTTTCTATCCTGGATGCAGCTAAAAAAAGGGCGATCTGCCTCTTTCATCAGGACACCTTTACTACGGAACCCGGCTTTCACTTAAAAAAGCTCAGTTCTATTTACGATGAGGTGGAATTACTTTCATTACCTTACAAAAAAGTCAAAATTTTTTTCTCCATACCGGAAAAAACAACATTGATCCCGATCGAAGTTTTCCAGGCCGGGCTTGCGGAAGAATTTTACAGGCTGACCTTTGACCCGGGGAGGAACGGGAAGATCCTGGTTTCACTTGTACCCGAAATGGCGGGCTACGCGATATACGAGATCGACCGTGCCATTCATGGTCTCTTGCAGGAGAAACATTCCGGAGCTCCGATGCAGAATGAACTTGTTCTGAGCGCTTTTGGCTGTCCGGCCGGAGTTCCTCTCCTGAAAATCCGTATACTGAGAAAACAGCTTGTGATTCAAAGCCTTCAGGATGAGCTTAATTTTTATAATTCCTATTATTACGAAGGCGAGAATGATATGCTTTATTATATATTGGGCACCGTGAAGAACATGGATCTGAAGCCGGAAACACTGATTCTCGAAGGAATGATCAGCCAGCGTGAAAGCGTTTATCACCGGCTGAAGCAATACTTCAATCGGGTCGAAGTGGCAGTAAACAATCCAAGGATCCAGTATTGTCAGCTTCTTCAACGACTGCCAGATGCGCGTTTTACCAACTTGTTCAATAGTTTCTCAATCATTTAATCCGATTCCGTGAGAATTGTAGGAGGAAAATTTAAAGGAAGGCAGTTCGATCCGGGTAAGAAATTTTCGTCCCGCCCCACGACCGATATGGCGAAAGAGAACCTTTTCAATATCCTGCAAAACCGGATTGATTTTGAAGCGATCAGGGTGCTGGATCTCTTCGCAGGAACCGGAAGCATTTCCTTTGAGTTTGCCTCCAGAGGATGTCCGGATGTCACCTCCGTGGAAGTCAATTATCACCATTACAATTTCATTACAAAGATTATCCGGGAAATCGGAACCCCGGCAATCCGTCCGGTAAAGGCAAATGTGTTCCGTTTCATTGAACAAACCACGGAATCGTTCGACCTGGTCTTTGCAGATCCCCCTTTTGATCTGCCGGGTTTTGCCGGAATACCGGAGAAAATCTTCGCTGCGGGGGTAATGGCCAAAGGCGGCATTTTTATTCTGGAACACTCCGGCTCATTTGACTTTTCAAATCTGCCCGGATGGAAAGAAATGCGGAATTACGGAACCGTTCATTTTTCGTTCTTTGAGAAAGGCTGACGCAGACAGCTGATTGATCAGCGGTCTCACAGATGCCTCCTATGTTTAACAATTTTCTAATAATTTTCGGTTTAAATGATAAACTGAATACGGGCAAAGGTTTTTTTTATATCTTAAGGCGTTGTTCGGAACCTTTGGCAACTGTTTTTGTTTAAAGTGAAGGAAATAGTAAGCTCGGATACTATTGTTAAAAAACCACACATATGTTTGATCTTGATTTGGTAAGGAAGACTTACGAAAGTTTTGGAAATCGCGTCTCAAAAGCCCGTGAAGCGCTGGGAAAACCGCTTACGCTTTCTGAGAAGATTTTATATGCGCATCTCTACGACCCGGAGAAAATAAGGGCCTACAAAAGAGGTATTGATTATGT
This sequence comes from Mangrovibacterium sp., assembly GCA_050173895.1. Taxonomy (GTDB): domain Bacteria; phylum Bacteroidota; class Bacteroidia; order Bacteroidales; family Prolixibacteraceae; genus JBCFBK01. Next base: position 2,006 of record JBFXKJ010000135.1, read on the forward strand.
TGATTTCGCACCCGACCGGGTAGCCATGCAGGATGCCACCGCGCAAATGGCCTTGCTGCAGTTTATGAACGCCGGGAAAGCCAGGACGGCCGTCCCATCGACCGTTCATTGTGACCATCTGATCCAGGCCAGCGTTGGCGGGCGAACGGATTTACAGTTTGCACTTGAAACAAACAGGGAGGTTTACAGCTTTCTCGAGTCTGTTTCGAACAAATACGGCATCGGCTTTTGGAAACCCGGAGCAGGGATCATCCATCAGGTGGTCCTGGAAAATTATGCATTCCCCGGAGGAATGATGATCGGGACGGATTCCCATACGGTCAATGCGGGAGGACTGGGAATGGTGGCTATTGGTGTCGGAGGCGCCGATGCGGTTGACGTGATGGCGGGAATGGCCTGGGAACTGAAATTTCCCAAGCTGATCGGTATCCGGCTCACAGGAAAACTGCGGGGCTGGGCAGCTCCGAAAGACATTATCCTCAAAGTGTCGGGACTGCTCACGGTAAAAGGAGGAACAGGTTACATCATCGAATATTTCGGGGAAGGTGCCGAATCGCTTTCAGCAACCGGGAAAGCAACAATCTGCAATATGGGTGCGGAGGTGGGAGCCACCACCTCAACCTTTGGATATGACGCAGCGATGGAACGGTACCTGAGAGCGACAGGACGCGCAGAAGTAGCGGACCTGGCCAATGCTGTCAGGGAAGAGCTGACAGCAGACCCGGAGGTATATGCCCGCCCTGAACTGTATTTTGACCAGATGATCGACATCAATCTGGATGAGCTGGAACCTCACCTGAATGGTCCTTTCAGTCCGGACCGGGCCACCCCAATCTCTAAAATGGCCGAAGAAGTAGCCAAAAACGGATGGCCGTCGACAATCGAGGTGGGGCTGATCGGTTCCTGCACGAACTCTTCCTACGAAGACATTTCCCGGGCCGTATCCATCGCCCGCCAGGCAATTGATAAAAAGCTCAGGACCAGGGCGAGATTCACGATCACTCCCGGTTCCGAACAGGTGCGCTATACGATCGAACGCGACGGGTTCATCGAGCTGTTCGAAAAGATGGGGGCCAATGTGTTTGCCAACGCCTGCGGGCCCTGTATTGGGCAATGGAACCGCGAAGGTGCGGAAAAAGGCGAAAAGAACACGATCGTCCATTCCTTTAACCGGAATTTCTCAAAACGTGCCGATGGTAATCCCAACACCCATGCCTTTGTGGGCTCGCCCGAACTGGTGACCGCCCTGGCAATCGCGGGAAACCTGAGGTTTAATCCGCAGACCGACACGCTGGTGAACGAAGACGGAGAGCAGGTAATGCTCACCCCTCCCTCGGGCGATGAACTGCCGCGCAACGGATTTTCGGTGGAGGATGCAGGTTACCAGGCACCGGCAGAAAACGGATCGTCCGTGCAGGTGGTTGTAGCACCCGATTCCCAGCGTCTGCAACTGCTCGAAGCCTTTCCCGGCTGGAATGGTCAAAATATTACGGGCGCCCGCCTGCTCATTAAAGCAATGGGGAAGTGCACAACCGACCATATTTCAATGGCCGGTCCCTGGCTTCGCTACCGCGGGCATCTCGATAACATTTCCAATAACCTGCTCATCGGTGCGGTAAATGCATTCAACGGAAAAAGCAACCTGGTTAAGAACCTGCTTACCGCTGAATACGGCGAGGTTCCGAGAGTACAGCGCGAATACAAAAAAGCCGGCATTTCCACGATTGTGGTCGGCGACCATAATTACGGTGAGGGCTCGTCCCGGGAGCATGCAGCTATGGAACCGCGCCACCTGGGAGTGAAAGCAGTAATCGTCAAATCATTCGCGCGAATCCATGAAACAAACCTGAAAAAACAAGGGATGCTTGCCCTGACTTTTACAAACGAAGAAGATTATGATAAAATAAGAGAGGATGATGCTTTCAATTTTACAGACCTTGTTGGTTTTAAACCGGGAGCACCCGTTCATCTCGAACTGCTTCACTGCGACGGGACCCGGGAGATGATCGGCCTGAACCACACATACAATGAACAACAAATTGAATGGTTCAGAGCAGGTTCAGCACTGAATCTGATAAAAGAACAGGGCTTGTCTCAACAGTAAAACGGAAGCCATGGGATTCGCATGAAGGAGTTTTTTGTAGTAATCATGAATCAATAATCAATTAAATTTCACCCTGTACAATGGAAAGAATTAAAGTAGCAAATCCGGTCGTTGAACTGGACGGAGATGAAATGACCCGGGTGATCTGGTCATCTATCAAGGAAAAACTTATTTTGCCTTACCTCGATATCGACATTAAATATTACGATCTTGGGATGGAGAACCGCGACAAAACCGATGATCAGGTAACCATTGACGCGGCTCATGCCATTCAACAGTACGGTGTAGGGATCAAGTGCGCCACGATTACGCCCGATGAGGCGCGCGTGAAGGAATTCCATCTGAAGAAAATGTGGAAATCGCCCAACGGAACCATTCGCAACATTTTAGGGGGAACGGTCTTCCGCGAGCCGATCATTATCAGCAATATCCCGCGACTCGTTCCGGGCTGGAAAAAGCCGATCTGCATCGGACGCCATGCCTTCGGCGATCAGTACCGGGCCACCGATTTCACCACCAAAGGAAAGGGCCGGCTTACCATTACCTTCACGCCCGACGACGGAAGTGAAGCGATGAGTTTTGATGTGTACGATTTCAAGGGCGACGGTGTGGCGATGGCCATGTACAATACCGACGAGTCGATCATTGGCTTTGCACGTTCCTGCATGAATCAGGCGCTGAACAAAAAATGGCCGTTATATCTTTCGACCAAAAATACAATCTTAAAAAAGTATGATGGCCGTTTCAAAGATTTATTCCAAAAAGTTTATGAAGAAGAGTTCGCCGACTCATTCCGGGCCGCAGGGATCACTTACGAACATCGCCTGATTGACGATATGGTGGCCGCAACCATCAAATGGGAAGGTGGCTTTGTATGGGCTTGCAAAAATTACGATGGGGATGTTCAGTCCGATACGGTCGCCCAGGGATTCGGTTCGCTGGGATTAATGACATCCACCCTGATCACACCCGACGGGAATGTCATGGAAGCAGAAGCAGCGCACGGAACGGTTACCCGGCACTACCGGCTTCACCAGCAGGGAAAACCGACGTCGACCAATCCCATCGCGTCGATCTTCGCCTGGACCAATGGCCTGGCATTTCGGGCGAAACTTGATCAAAATGAAAAACTGGCGGAATTCGCCCGTTTGCTTGAACAAGTTTGCATTGAAACCGTTGAAGAGGGAAAAATGACAAAAGATCTGGCGTTGATTGTCTATGGCAATGAAATGAAAGAGGCAGATTATCTGACCACCGAGTCTTTCCTGGACGCCGTTGACGGAAACCTGCAAACAAAACTCGCTGCACAGTAATATGAACAACCGGATAACCATAACAGGCGGGAAGATCACAGTACCGGACGAGCCGGTTATTCCGTTTATCGAAGGTGACGGCATTGGCCGCGACATCACACAACCCTCACAGAAAGTGCTGGACGCAGCCGTCATGAAGGCCTATGGACCTTCCCGGCGGCTGGTCTGGAGGGAAGTGTTGGCCGGTCAAAAGGCTTTCGCTCAAACGGGAAGCTATTTACCGGTGGAAACCCTGGAAGCATTTCAGCAGTACCTGGTCGGAATTAAAGGCCCCCTTGAAACACCAGTGGGCGGAGGGATCCGCTCACTCAATGTCGCAATCCGGCAAAAGCTCGATCTTTACGTATGTCTCCGTCCGGTCAGGTGGTTTAAAGGTGTCCCCTCTCCCATCCGCTACCCGTCGATGGTCGATATGCATATTTTCCGGGAAAATACGGAAGATATCTACGCCGGGATTGAGTTTATGACGGGCAGCGCAAAAGCAGCCAGCTTCCTGAATTTTTTGAAAGAGCTGGATGCTGCAGACAAAATCCGCTTTCCGGAGACATCCTCATTCGGGATCAAGCCGGTTTCAAGGGAGGGATCGGAACGACTGATCCGGGCAGCAGTAGCCTATGCGGTTGAACGAAAGCTTCCCTCGGTGGCACTTGTGCACAAGGGGAACATCATGAAATTTACCGAAGGGGCTTTTAAAAACTGGGGATACGATCTGGCGGAAAAGGAATTTGGGGAGAAGGTTTTCACCTGGCAACAATACCTGAAGATCGCGGCAGATGAAAATGAAGCGGCAGCCAAAAAGGCGCTCGAACAGGCAAAGCGTGAGGGAAAAGTGATCATAAAAGACGTGATTACCGACGCGTTCCTGCAAAACAGTCTGCTGCGTCCCTACGATTATTCGGTGATCGCCACAATGAACCTGAACGGCGATTATATCTCCGATCAGCTGGCCGCGATGGTTGGCGGAATCGGAATCTCGCCCGGGGCGAACATCAATTATCAAAGCGGATATGCAATTTTCGAGGCAACCCACGGTACCGCTCCCGACATTGCCGGTTCGGGCAAAGCAAACCCCAGTTCGCTGATCCTTTCCGGAGCCATGCTCCTCGAATATCTGGGATGGTACGAAGCAGCCGAACACGTGCGGGATGCCATGGAACATACCTTTACAAAACGGATCGTAACGGCCGACCTGCACGCCATGATGGAAGGAGCCACGCTTGTGTCGACCCGTGAATTTGCTGATGAGATCATTAAGAATATTCATTGAAATCAAACGACTGAGGAATAATCAATAAAATCAATCAATAATGGAATACATTAAGAATAAGTTTTACGAGAAAGCCAGCAAGTGCGTCGCCGAATACCAGCGGCTGAAAAACGAACATGCTGATAAAGTGATTTCCAATGTAACGATTGGACAGGTGATGACCGGGATGAAAGGTGTACCGAGCCTGATTACCGACACCTCCAAACTTGATGCCCAGACAGGGATCCGGTTTCGGGGATATTCGATCCCGGAGTTGAGGGAGAAACTGCCCCGTCTGCATCCGGATGGGGAGCCTCTGCCCGAGGGCCTGTTCTACCTGATGCTGATCGGAGAGATCCCCGACCGGGACGATGTGCTGAACATCAGTAAAGATTGGGCTACCCGGGCCTATGTCCCTCAGCACGTATTTGATGTGATCGATGCCCTTCCCCATAATTCAAGGCCGATGACACAGTTCAGTGCCGGGATCCTGAGTATGGCTACCGACTCGATCTTTCAAAAGGCGTACCGCGCGGGCGTACACAAAAAATATTATTGGGATACGACCTACGAAGATGTCATGAACCTGATAGCCCGGCTTCCGCGGATTGCTGCGTACATTTACCGCCGCAGTTTCCACCATGACGAGCATATCGATCCCGATCCAAGACTTGACTGGGCCGGAAACCTGGCGCACATGATGGGTCACGACAGCGAGGAAGTAAAGCGGCTCCTGCGACTTTACATGGTTATTCATGCCGATCATGAAGGAGGAAATGTCTCCGCTCACGCCACTCATCTGGTGGGCTCAGCCCTGAGCAATCCCTATTACGCCTATGCCGCAGGTATGCTTGGATTGGCCGGTCCCTTGCATGGTTACGCCAATCAGGAAGTCATCAACTGGATCTTTGACATGATCCAGGAAATTGGCACCGACAGCCCGGGTGAAGAAGAAATTTCAGCGTATGTAAAGAAAACCCTGGCCGAGGGACGGGTAGTACCCGGTTACGGACATGCCGTACTTCGTCAGACCGACCCGCGCTTTACCGCGCAACAGCAATTTGCCGGCAAATATGTGAAGGAGGACAAAATAATCAACATTGTTGACACCCTGGCGAAGGTTGTTCCCCCCATCCTGGAAGCGACGGGAAAGATTCAGAATCCCTGGCCCAACGTCGACGCCTACTCGGGCTCATTGCTTTACCACTATGGCATTAAGGAGCATACTTTCTATACCGTTTTATTTGGGGTTTCAAGGGCATTGGGAGTGCTGGCGTCCCTGATCATGGACAGGCTTTACGGGCTGCCGATCGAACGGCCGTCCTCCTATCCGCTGGAATGGTTCCGGAAAAAAGCAGAGGAAAAAAATTAGTTAAGACAACACACATTTTTATCTGTTCATAACGGCAGGTCAGTTTAATGCTGAACCTGCCTTTTCATTTTCGTTTTTTGGAGTCATACTTTTGCGGCAGGCTTGAACCGCATGCCTGATTCCGATGGGATAAGGAGTTGCCGCCAACCGGAACCGGTTCTCAAATTTGCTGCTGTCGAAAACATAGTCCCTGTCATACTGGTAAACCATCTCGGCCAATTCCTTCATCAAGGGCACGAATAAGCCTGAAATGCGCATCATCCACCCCGGAATGCTGACCTGCCGGGCCGGCCGTCCAAGTTGACCGGCAACCAGTTCGATCCACTCTTTCCCCATATACGGATTGGGGGCGGTAGGCAAATGCCATACCTGGTTCCATGCATCTGCCGTATTTCCCAGCAACGCAGTTGCCTTCGCAGCGTCAGGAACGTAAGTGAATGAATGAACATACCTGGCCGATCCCATCCATATCGCTTTTTTTCCATCGTTCAAAGGCTTTATCACCATTTCGGAAAGGACGCTTGTTTTCTGTTTCTCCGAGCCGTAAAAATCGGCACTCCTGGCAATCAGCGCAGTGAGTCCGCCTTTCTCAACCTCATCCATGATCATACGGACCACCGAGGCCCTCACGCGGCCCTTCCTGCTCGAAGGATGAACCGGAGTCTGTTCGGTCATCCCCTTTAAATGATTCCGGTCGTACATGTACACGTTATCGAAAAAAACAAGCCTGCTGCCATACTCCCGGCAGGCGTGGATCACATTCGACATCAGCTTCGGCCAGGCGGTCTCCCAAACCGCCGCGTTGTATGGCAGGCCGGCGGTGAGATAAACAACCTCAGATCCGGCCACCGCCCGGAGCGTATCGTCCCTGTTCAACAAATCCGCTGCAATGAGTTCATCCGTTTCGTTCACTTTTGCCGGCCGCCGGCTGACCAACCTCACTTTCGCCGTATACGAGGAAAGAACTTTTGCCAGCTCCCCGCCAATCGCACCACCGGCACCTAAAATTGTCTGCATATTTCCATCATATTATAAGGTTGCTGAATAAAACTGTAAGAATCGGCTTAGCGGCCTAAAAGGAACAACGCCGGCTACCATAAGTTCAATGAGAGACAGCCTGATCTGTTAATAAGCTTCCAAAATTAGACGTGAAAAAACCATCCGAACCACGCCGGCAAACTGTTTCAAAAGATATTCACAATTGTTGATATCTTTAGTGAATACAAAGTTCATTTAATACTTCTTAAAATACTTGACTTGTATTGGTATGTTGTTGTAACTTTGATTTATCAGGTAAGGGATAAAAGGCAGCCCTGAACGATGCGGAAGCGATAAAGGCCTTAGCTGGACCGGCATCAAATCATTCAGATCTCCGGATCTGCCATCGGAAAGAGCCGAAGTTGAAGCGGAAAACATGTATATGTTCGATGTTTCCTCAAATCCCGGGCTGAAAAGTTCGTTTGATTTTGAGCTGACAGGGCCTCCGGAAGGGAAGCATATTCCCGGGAGGTAGCCGGAAGAGCGGAACCCCGGTTTCGCAGCCGCCAAGTTGACCGGAGTAAGATCGAAAGACCTTGCCTGGTTCAATACCTGAAAGGACTTCGTTCGTGAAGGCATCCGAAAGGATCGCCGAACGGACATCCTGAAGAGCACGCTGTAGAAGGCGTGCCCGGAAGGACAAGGGTCGCCTGTCGAAAAGTAAAATTTTCACTGGCAGCCGGCCATACTAACAGTAGCCTGGCGCGAAAGGCAGCTTCGGTTGCCGGAAGTGAACGGGGATTGTCCGAACAGGATAATCCCCGTTACTGTTTTTCAACGCTTTTCCCGGCAGTACCGCGGATCCATCAAAAATGGCGGAGATTTGTTTTTTCAGACATGATCCTTTCGGATTCCGGCTAAGCGGACCGACTTGTCCGTTTTTCGGATCCTCTTTCTTCTCTGGAGCGCTCATTCTTAACATTAACTTCAGATTCCTTCAGACTTGCTTAGATCACTTTTAAATAACCCGGTGCTCTGGATGGTTGCATATTAAATTTTTATCTTTGCGGCAAATTTCTCAGGCTATTTTATTCTAATCCAAAGTTATGAAGCAAATCAAATATGTTACGCCGGAAGAAGCAGTAAAAGTTATCAAATCGGGAGACCGTATTCACATGAGCAGTGTGGCGGTCACACCGCATGCGCTGATCGCACCAATGATGGAACGCGGACGGAACGGCGAACTCTATGACGTTAAAATCCAGCATCTTCATGTTGAAGGGAAACTGGATTACGGGAATCCTGAATTTGAAGGGATCTTTGTTCCCGAACAGTTTTTTGTGGGGGCGAACCTCCGGAAACAGACCCAGGCAGGCTATGCCGACTACATTCCTGTTTTTTTAAGTGAAACGCAGAAACTGATCCGCGAAGGCTACTTAAAAGTAAATGTTGCAATGATCATGTGCTCACTACCTGA
>JBFXKJ010000136.1:0-10414 GCA_050173895.1 Mangrovibacterium sp.
TCCATATCGACATACTCATCCTCGATTACCGGGACAGACCGGTTAAGCAGCGGCACCAGCACTCTTTTTCCGCGGAGTTGCCTGAATCGTTCATCGTTGGGATTCACGCAAACGGCCGTATCGCCTAAAATGGTTTCGGGCCGGGTTGTTGCAATGGTAATATATTCGTCGGCAGTACCTTCAATCCGGTACTTCAGGTAATACAGCTTAGAGGCGACTTCCTTATAAATAACTTCTTCGTCCGAGAGGGCCGTTTTGGCCTGCGGGTCCCAGTGGACCATCCGTACACCGCGGTAAATGAGCCCCTTATTGTAAAGGTCGGCAAAAACGCGGATCACCGACTCACTCCGGGCCTGGTCCATAGTGAAGCAGGTGCGTTCCCAGTCGCACGAGGCGCCCAGTTTTTTCAGCTGTTCCAGAATAATGCCGCCATGCTTGTGCGTCCAGTCCCACGCGTGCTTCAAAAACTCTTCCCTGCTCAGGTCGCCCTTGGTAAGCCCCTCTGCGCGGAGTTTCGCTACAACCTTGGCTTCGGTGGCAATCGAAGCATGGTCAGTGCCCGGAACCCAGCAGGCATTTTTACCAAGCATCCTGGCCCGGCGCGTCAGAATGTCCTGAATGGTATTGTTCAGCATGTGCCCCATGTGCAGGACCCCTGTTACATTGGGAGGGGGGATGACAATTGTATAGGGTTCCCTGCTGTCGGGAACCGAACGGAAATAGCCATTTTTCATCCAATAGCTGTACCACTTGCCTTCCACCTCTGCGGGCTTGTACTTACTGGGGATCTCCATCATCGCTGTCTTAAGTTTTAATCGCGGGACCCGGCATGCCGTTCGCCGCTTGTTTTACAAACCTGTTGAAACAGGCCAGCAAAATTAAAAAACTTTATTGAAATCCGCGATGCAGGAAAACAAGAAGGCACAGCCCGACTTTCAATTATAATACGGATGAACCATCTGTCGCCTCCAGTCCGAATGCCTCGGCCACGCCGCCATAGACGACCTTTCCGCCAACAATGTTCAGGCCCTTTTTCAGGGCTTCATTTTCGCGGCAGGCCTGTTTCCAGCCTTTCCCGGCAATCTCCAGTGCATAGGGAAGCGTCGCATTGGTCAGCGCCAGTGTCGATGTACGGGGTACCGCGCCAGGCATGTTTGCCACGCAGTAATGGATCACCTCGTCCACGACAAAGGTCGGATGATCATGTGTGGTGGCGCGTGTTGTTTCAAAGCAGCCTCCCTGGTCAACGGCCACATCGACCATCACCGTCCCCGGCCGCATCGTGGCAACCATTTCACGTGTCACCAGTTTCGGCGCCCTGGCTCCCGGAATGAGCACGGCCCCGATGATCAGATCGTGTGTTTTTACCATTTCACGCAGGTAAAAGGCACTGCTCATCATCGTTTTCACGTTGGCAGGCATCACATCGTCCAGATAGCGCAGCCGCCGCATGCTCACGTCCATAACGGTTACATCGGCGCCCATTCCTCCTGCGACTTTGGCGGCCTCCGTACCGACGATACCACCTCCGATGATCAGCACCTTTGCCGGCGGCACACCCGGCACACCACCCAGCAGCACGCCATACCCGCCAAACGGCTTTTCGAGGTATTTCGCCCCTTCCTGCACCGACATTCTTCCGGCCACTTCCGACATGGGGATCAACAGCGGAAGAGAACGGTCGGCCAGCTCGACCGTTTCGTAAGCGATGCAAATAGCCCCGCTTTTTATCATTGCCCGGGTAAGCTCTTCAGACGATGCAAAATGAAAGTATGTAAAGAGGATCTGGTCTTTCCTGATCAACGGGTACTCGGCCGCTATCGGCTCCTTCACCTTAATGATCATGGCTGCTTTTCCGTACACCTCTTCCAGTGTCGGAAGCATTTCCGCTCCCGCTGCCTGGTAATCCTCATCTTTGAAACCGCTGCCGTTTCCGGCTCCGGCCTGGATGTAAACCTTGTGACCCGCCTTGCTCAGTTCTGCTGCTCCGGCAGGTGTCAGCGCAATGCGGTTTTCATTATTCTTAATCTCTTTGGGGACTCCGATTATCATATCATCTGTTTTTATGAACCGACATCAAAGGTAGGAGAATCAGTTGTCTAAAAAATGACTTTACCACAGAAAAATGAAGCCATGCGCCGTAAAACGGCCGCCTTTTAGCCGCTGCTTTCATTCTGTTGGCTGCCATTAAATTATTATTACGATTTTTCAACGGGCAACTTACAGGGATATAAAATTGTAAGTTGTATCTTTGCCCGCCAGAAATATATTTTTGAACCATGCCAACCACATCCATTCGGGGAAACAAGATGCCTGATTCACCGATCAGGAAACTCGTTCCCTTGGCAAACAAAGCCAAGGAGATGGGCCGCAAAGTTTATCATTTAAACATTGGTCAGCCCGACCTGCCAACTCCTCAGAAAGCGCTCGACGCGATCCGGAATATTGACAGAAAAATACTGGAGTACAGTCCAAGTGAAGGAATTTTGTCGTTACGTCAAAAACTGGTGAACTATTACCGGAAGTTCAAAATTGACGTGGCGGTCGAAGATATCATTGTCACCGCGGGTGGCAGCGAAGCCGTGACTTTTGCGTTCATGTCGTGCCTGGATCCCGGCGACGAAATTATTGTGCCCGAACCGGCCTACGCCAACTATGAGGCTTTTGCCATTGTGGCCGGAGCGGTGATCAAATCGATCCCTGCCAAAATCGACGAAGGGTTCAGTTTACCGCCGCTTGAGGAATTCGAAAAGCTGATCACGCCAAAGACCAAAGGGATCATGATCTGCAATCCGAATAATCCGACGGGCTACCTGTACACACATGCGGAAATGAACGCGATCCGCGACCTGGTCAAAAAATATGACCTGTTCCTGTTTTCCGACGAGGTTTACCGTGAGTTCTGCTACACGGGGGCTCCTTACATTTCTGCCTTTCACCTGGAAGGAATAGAAAAGAACGTGATCCTGATCGACTCCGTTTCCAAACGGTACAGTGAATGCGGGATCAGGGTCGGTGCACTGATATCAAAGGATCCCGCCGTGCGCCGCAATGTGATGAAGTTCTGCCAGGCCCGGCTCAGTCCGCCGCTCATTGGACAGATTGCAGCCGAAGCCTCCCTGGAAGATAATGAGGAATACCTGCTCGATTCGTACAACGAATATGTGGAAAGAAGAAAGTTCCTCATTGACGGGCTGAACCGCATTGAAGGCGTTTACTCGCCCATTCCGATGGGTGCTTTTTATACGCTTGCCCGCCTGCCGGTCGACGATGCCGATAAATTCTGCGCCTGGTTGCTTTCCGATTTTGAATATGAGAACGAAACCATTTTCCTGGCGCCGGCATCAGGCTTTTATACCACCCCCGGTTACGGAAAGGATGAGGTAAGGCTGGCCTATGTCCTGAAGAAAAAGGACCTGGCAAAAGCGCTGAAAATCCTGGAAGAAGCATTGAAGGTCTATCCCGGAAAGACAAGATAAAAAGAAGGTCGCCCAACCGGTGGCCAAAAGAAAGAGCCGTCCCGAATTTTATTTTGAGACGGCTCTTTCTTTTATCTTCTCAGTTCCCCAGTTCAGACAGGAATTTGATCCGCATCAGTCGGATATCTTCCTCGGCGTATTCGTCTTCCCCCAGTTCTTTCAGTGCCAGATCGACCGAATCGTCTTCCGCTTCCCGAAAATATTCAAAGACCTCTTCCTGATGTTCTTCATCCAGAATTTCATCAATATAATAGTCAATGTTAATTCTCGTCCCTGAGTTAACGATCGCCTCTACCTCCGAGATCAGTTCTTTCATTTCAATCCCTTTTGAGTCCGCGATATCTTCAAGTGAAATTTTCCGGTCGATGCTGTGAATGATCGAAACCTTCATTTTTGACTTGTTGGCGACGCTCTTGACCACCATGTCCTGCGCACGTTCAATGTCATTGTCTTCGACATAAGCCCGGATCAGTTCGACAAATTCGGCCCCATATCTTTTGGCTTTCCCCTCTCCGACCCCCTGAATATTTTTCAGTTCCTCGATCGTGATCGGGTACTGGATAGACATATCCGACAGGGAAGGGTCCTGGAAGATAACAAAAGGTGGAAGATGATGCTTTTTTGCCACTGTTTTGCGCAGGTCTTTCAGCATCTCGAACAACTCAGGGTCTCCGGCAGCTCCGCCCGCAGGAGCCCCCACCAGATTGGCCTCTTCTTCCAGTTCGTCATAGTTATGATTCCGGACAAGCAGAAAGGATCCGGGGTGTTCGATGAAGGCATTTCCCTTGTCTGTGAGTTTCAGCAATCCGTAATTCTCAATGTCCTTACTGATCAGACCGGCAATCATGCTCTGGCGGAATACGGCATTCCAGAAACGCGCGCTATGGTCGTCTCCATTCCCGAAGGCCTCCAACTCGTCATGATGAAATGATTTCACGGCCGAGGTAATCTTTCCGGTCAAAATATCGGAGATGTGTTCCGCCTTGTATTTTTCTTTAACCTCGCGAATGGCGAGAAGGGCTCTGCGGACTTCATCCGCTGCTTCAACCTGCTCCTTGGGATTCAGACAGTTGTCGCAGTTCCCGCACGGTTCATCAAGCGATTCGCCGAAATAATTGAGCAGGATGAAACGCCGGCAAACGGCCGACTCGGCATAGGAGGCCGTATCGAGCAGCAGCTGCCGTCCGATTTCCTGTTCAGCCACCGGCTTGCCCTGCATAAATTTTTCCAGTTTCTGGATATCCTTATAGGAATAGAACGCAATACACTGTCCTTCTCCTCCGTCGCGTCCGGCTCTCCCCGTTTCCTGGTAATAGCCCTCCAGGCTCTTGGGAATGTCATAATGAATGACAAAGCGGACATCCGGTTTATCAATCCCCATTCCAAATGCCACCGTGGCCACGATCACGTCGGCTTCTTCCATCAGGAACTTATCCTGGTTTCCGGAGCGGGTAGCCGAGTCCATCCCGGCATGATAGGGCAATGCCTTGATGCCGTTTACGCAGAACAATTCGGCAAGTTCCTCCACTTTCTTCCGGCTCAGACAATAAACAATGCCTGACTTCCCTTCATTTTCCCTGATGAACCGGATGATCTGCGCTTCCGGCTTCACTTTGGCCTTCACCGCATAATACAGATTAGGCCGATTGAATGATGCCTTGAACACCCGTGCATTCAGCATCCCCAGGTTCTTCTGGATGTCGTGCTGCACTTTCGCCGTTGCAGTAGCCGTAAGGGCCATGACCGGGGCCTCGCCGATCTCCTGGATGATTGGCCTGATCCGGCGATATTCCGGCCGGAAATCATGCCCCCATTCAGAAATGCAATGTGCTTCATCAATGGCATAGAACGATATTTTTACGCCTTTCAAAAAGTCGATATTCTCCTGTTTGGTCAATGATTCAGGTGCCACATACAACAACTTTGTCTTCCCCGACGATACCTCATCTTTCACCTGCTGAATAGCTTGCCTGGACAGCGATGAATTCAAAAAATTGGCAATCCCGTCATCATTCCCCAGACTGCGAAGCGAATCGACCTGATTCTTCATCAAGGCGATCAGCGGCGAAATGACGATAGCGGTGCCATCCATAATCATGGCAGGAAGCTGATAGCATAATGATTTTCCCCCACCCGTAGGCATCAAAACAAACGAGTCATATCCTTCCAGCACACTTCTGACAACCTCTTCCTGCTGACCTTTAAACCGGTCAAATCCGAAATACTTCCGGAGCTGATCAGTTAATTCAAGCTCATTTTTCACCTTACAATTCCTTTTTTTTATATTTCTTGTTCGCTAAATTGTTTATCAACGACAATGTATTCCAGCGGGTGCATCCGCCTCTCAATACCAGAAATCTAAGATAGATAAAATCTGTTTGAATGCGAAATGATTTTTTTTTTACATTTTCCCTGCTTAAAATCCCCATTTTAAAATTTTGACTTTTAACCTGTCCTCCAATGATGAATTCTGTCTATATTTGTGCCTGCCTTTTCAGCTGGATTTTTTGATAACCATAAAACAAAAGCCGGAAACGACCGGAAGCTAAGCAAGATGAAACGAGCCATGAGAGCTATACCTCTCAAACAGGAACATGAATTTTGCGAATGAGCGAGAACAGTGGCAAACTTGTTTGCATACTGTCGAGCGTGAGCAAAATCTACGAAGTGATTATCCTGGCGAGTTCCATACGTTGGTAAGTTACTTGAAAAACAGACGCTTATACGCAAATTATAGAGGCGCTAATTGAAAAAATAAACATATGAAAAGAAAAAATGCACAGGATACAAATCAGGAAATGTCCTTCCTGGAACATTTGGAAGAGCTAAGGTGGCATATCATCCGCGCGTTCCTTTCGATCATTATTTTTTCAGTGATCGCCTTCATTGAGAAGGATTTTATTTTCGACAAAGTCATATTCCGCCCGAAAGAACCTGATTTCTGGACCAACCGGATGTTTGGCCTGCTGGCCGATTACGTGGGAATGGACTCGGTCAGGATCAACACCAAACCGCTCCAGTTGATCAGTATCAGTATGTCCGGACAGTTCATGACCCACTTTTGGACTGCTGTGATTGCCGGGCTCATCATCGCCTCTCCTTATGTGATTTTTGAGATCTGGCGATTTATCAAACCTGCCCTTTACGACAAAGAAAAAAAATACTCCAGAGGCGCTGTTTTCTACATGTCTGCCCTCTTTGTCCTGGGGGTGATCTTCGGCTATTATCTGATTGTGCCGCTGTCGGTTCATTTTCTTGGTTCATACTCGATCAGTGAATCGGTGGCCAACCAGATTAACATTCTTTCGTACATCAACACAGTGACATCCATCACGCTGGCAAGCGGACTGATATTTGAACTGCCTATCGTCGTTTACGTATTAAGTAAAGTCGGTATTCTGCAGCCTGAAATGATGAAAAAGTACCGGCGCCACGCCTATGTGGTGTTGCTGATCGTTTCAGCAATCATTACGCCCCCTGACGTGTTCAGCCAGGTCCTGGTCTGCGTTCCGCTGGTATTCCTGTACGAGATCGGGATCATCATATCGCGAAGGGTAAACCGGAAGGCGGAGGAGGAACTGGAAAAAATGTAATAAAAAGCTGTCATCTGTTTATTTTTGAACATTCAAGCCGGAAACCTTGAACTTTGAACTTTGAACCTTGAACTTTGAACCAATTTGCCTTATCTTTGCGTCTGAATGATACTGAGAGCCGAAAATATCGTTAAGAAATACCGGAAAAGAACGGTTGTAAAAGGAGTTTCCTTTGATGTAAGCCAGGGAGAGATCGTTGGCCTGCTTGGCCCGAATGGCGCCGGGAAGACAACTTCCTTTTATATGATCGTGGGCCTGATCCAGCCTCTTTCGGGAAGAATTTTTTTGGACGATGAAGAAATCACCAGGCTCCCTGTTTACAAGCGCGCGAAGAAGGGCATCGGGTATCTGGCGCAGGAAGCTTCTGTTTTCCGAAAGCTCAGCATTGAGGATAACCTGAAAGCGGTGCTTGAAATGACCGATTACAGCAAAGATTATCAAAAAGAAAAACTGGAATCCCTCCTGTCGGAATTTGGGCTGCAGCATATCCGCAAAAGCAAGGGATACCAGCTTTCAGGCGGGGAGCGCCGCCGAACGGAAATTGCCCGTGCCCTGGCTATTGATCCCAAATTTATTTTGCTCGATGAACCGTTTGCCGGGGTTGATCCCATTGCGGTGGAAGATATTCAGGAAATTGTGCGGAAACTTGTTCAAAAGAATATCGGCGTTCTGATCACCGACCATAATGTCCATGAAACACTTTCAATAACGAACCGGTCCTATCTTCTTTTTGAAGGATCCATCCTCAAAGCAGGCACGGCCGAAGAACTGGCAGGCGATGAGGACGTACGCCGGGTGTACCTGGGACAGAATTTCACCTTACGTTAAAGATCACCGTCTGTTTTGGGCGCAAACCAAAACGGACTACCTGCCTTTCAGGGCTTGCTGAAAATCCGTCGGGCAACCGCCAATTCGCTGTGAAGAATACTTTGGTACTTTGAAAATTAGCTTTATATTTGCGCCTCGAATTGCGGGCGTGGCGGAATTGGTAGACGCGCTAGACTTAGGATCTAGTGCCGCATGGCGTGGGGGTTCGAGTCCCTTCGTCCGCACAGAAACTCAACCGCACTGTCTGAACCGGCTATTCAGACATGCGGTTTTTATTGACTAAACAAGTCAGCCGCAAACTGACCTGCCGGCAGCATAAAAGCTGCTGTTTTTCCAACAATATTAATGTAGTGGAAGCATATGAACATCACAAAAGAAAACATTGACGCATTAAATGCCACGATCACCGTTCGGATTGAAAAAGATGACTATCTGTCGACGGTCGAAAAGGTACTGAAAGATTACCGCAGAAAGGCCAACATGCCCGGGTTCCGTCCGGGAATGGTGCCCGCCGGACTTGTAAAAAAAATGTACGGGAAAGCCGTCACCGCTGAGGAAGTGAACAAGATGTTATCAAATAATCTTTCACAATATCTGGTGAACGAAAAACTTCCTATCCTGGGCGACCCGCTGCCAAACGAAGAAAAACAAGCTCCGATCGACTGGGATAAAGATGAAGATTTTGAATTTGTCTTTGACATTGCCCTTGCTCCGGAGTTTGAGATTAATCTGGACAAAAATACCACCTTTGATTATTATACGATTACAGTCGACGAAGATACGGTGAACAAGCAGGCAGAAGCGTACACCGGACGTTTTGGAGAAAATACCAATGTCGGTGAAGTCGCTGAAAAGGATTTGGTTCGCGGAGATTTCGTCCAGCTCGATGCGGAGGGCAATGAACTGGAAAACGGGATTAAAGCGGAACGGGTGATCATTTCGGTCGATTTGATCAAAGACGAAGCAATTAAAACAGAACTGATCGGGAAAAAGAGCGGCGAAAGCCTGGTACTTGACCCGGTTAAAGCCTATGAAAACCGCCACGAAGTAGGCCATCTGCTGAATTTGTCGCACGAAGATGCCGAGAAGGTGGAAGGCGACTTCCGGTTTACCATTCTGGAAGTATTACGTTTTCAGCCTGCTGCGCTGAATGAGGACCTTTACAAAAAGGCTTTTGGGGAAGATACTGACATTAAAACGGAGGAAGAGTTCCGTTCCCGGATCAAAAAGGACCTGGAGAACAATTTTGTTTTTTCCTCCAATTATAAATTCGCGCTTGACGTTCGCGAAGCGCTCATTGAAAAAGTGGGCATGGACCTGCCCGAAGCATTCCTGAAACGCTGGATCCGGCTCACAAACGAAAAGCTGACCGAAGAGCAGATTGAGAACGACTTTCCGAATTTCCTGAAGGATTTGCGCTGGCAACTGATCCGGGACCGTTTGGTGAAAGATAACCAAATTGAGGTCACGGAAGAAGAGGTCAAAGCAGAAGCCAAACGTGTAGCGGCCATGCAGTTCAGCCAGTATGGCATGTTCAATGTTCCCGACGAGCATCTGGAAAACTATGCCGTCCAAATGATGAAGAACGAGGAAGAAGGAAAACGGCTTTATGTGAAGGCTGAAGAAGATAAGGTGCTGGAGGCCGTGAAATCGAAAGTGACCATCAACGAGAAACAGATCAGCCACGACGATTTCAATAAATTACTGGAAAAGTAAGCTCCCCGTACTTTCAAAAATTTATTTTTTTAACTTTGTGGGAGCCGGATTGGCGCTGCACGGGAAATTTCCCGGCAATCAGTCCGGTTCTTACAAAGTTTTCTTTTAAAGGAGGATATAAAAAATGACAGATTATAAGGAATTTAATAAATATGCAACCCGGCATATCGGCATCAGCAGCCTGAATATGCATCGTTACGAATCGGTTTTCACAAACAGCCTGACTCCCTATATCATTGAGGAAAGGCAACTCAACGTGGCATCGATGGACGTCTTTTCCAGGCTGATGATGGACAGGATTATTTTTCTGGGTACGCCGATCGACGACTATATCGCCAACATCATCCAGGCACAGTTGCTGTTCCTGGAGTCGACCGATCCTTCCAAAGATATCCAGATCTATTTCAACACACCCGGAGGATCGGTTCATGCAGGTCTGGGAATTTACGACACCATGCAGTACATTTCTCCGGAGATTGCCACCATTTGCACAGGGATGGCCGCATCGATGGGAGCTGTTTTGCTCACAGCCGGGAACAAGGGGAAGCGCTCGGCCCTGAAGCATTCCCGGATCATGATCCACCAGCCCATGGGGGGCGCCCAGGGACAGGCATCGGACATTGAAATTACGGCCCGTGAAATTTTAAAACTGAAACGGGAATTATACGAGATTATCGCCAACCATGCCGGGAAAACGTACGAGCAAGTCGAAAAAGACGCCGACCGTGATTACTGGATGACTTCGGAAGAAGCCAAGGCATACGGGATGATTGACGAGATTCTGGTCAAAAGCTAAGA
>JBFXKJ010000137.1:0-10376 GCA_050173895.1 Mangrovibacterium sp.
AGTTGAAGCGTGGGAGAATCACAGAAATAATAAGAAAGCCAAAATTAATTGGCAATTTACAAACCATCAGGCACGGATCAAGCTAAAAAGACTTTATCCGTCAATTTTAAATTAACGCAACACTAGTTTATTAATAAAACTCAAGTCAAAAGTATGAAAAAAAAGCACGTAGAGCAAAGGCTCCGAAAGAGTCTTGTGCTAAAAAAAATGTTGACAATTATGAAGTTGACCACTCTGCTGTTCTTTGTTGCTTTGATGCAGGTTGCTGGGGCGACCTATTCTCAGGTATCGAAGCTCACGCTGAATTTCAAGGACCGGAAGCTCGAGGAGATTTTTGCCGATATCGAGAAGATGACCGATTATTCTATTTTCTACAAAAATGAACTGATTGAACATTCGTCTCTGAAAACCGGCAGTTATGATGACCGTGAAGTTTTTACGGTACTTAACGACGTCCTTAAGGGGGAGAATCTGCGATACGAGGTAAAGGGAAAACTGATCATGATTTTACCCGACGGGCGCGACTCCAATACGTCCTTTACAATGCAGCAACAGGTGAAGATAAAAGGGAAGGTTACCGATTCGGACGGAGTTCCGCTTCCGGGCGTTACTGTGCGACTAAAAGGTAGTTCCTTTGGAACGATTACAGATTCAGACGG
Organism: Mangrovibacterium sp.; assembly: GCA_050173895.1. Taxonomy (GTDB): domain Bacteria; phylum Bacteroidota; class Bacteroidia; order Bacteroidales; family Prolixibacteraceae; genus JBCFBK01. Next base: position 660 of record JBFXKJ010000137.1, read on the forward strand.
TATATATTCCCTGACAAATATTCCTAATGATGGAATATTGACTTTTTCTTTTGTTGGGATGAGAATCGAGGAGGTTCAGATTAATGGCCGGGAGACAGTCAATATTCAGATGACGGAGGAGACGATCGGACTGGGAGAAGTGGTTGCAGTCGGCTACGGAACCCAGCAGAAAAGTGAGGTCACGGGTGCTGTCGGGAAAGTCAAGGGCCAGGAATTAAAAAACCTTCCCCTGCGAAGCGCCTCGGACGCACTCTCGGGCAAGGCCGCCGGCGTGATGGTCACCTCGACATCGGGCAGTCCCGGCTCATTGAGCGCCATCCGGATCAGGGGGGTGGGGACAGTCAATAACACCGATCCGCTTTACGTGGTGGATGGTCTTCCGCAGACAGGTATCGGTTGGCTGAATCCCAATGATGTGGAATCGATCGAAATCCTGAAAGATGCCTCGGCAACGGCGATCTACGGAGCAAGAGCCGCGAATGGCGTGATCCTGATCACGACGCGCAGGGGCAGCACGAGCCAGGAATACCAGTCGGCATTTACCTTTGATGCCTACTACGGTGTGCAGAATGACGCCAAACGCTATCATATGCTGAATGCCGAGGATTTCATGACCTATAAAAATCTGGCCTACAGCAACAACAATCAGGCACTTCTGACCGATTTTGCTACGGCCGAGAACAGAAATACAATCCTGTCTTTCCTGGAACAAAATACCGGAAGCCGTGCAGGAACGGACTGGTGGAAGAAAATTATGAATGAAAATGCGCCGGTCCAAAGCTATAACCTGAATGTTTCGGGCGGGCTCACTAAGCTGGCCTACAACACCAGCCTCGGCTATATGAAGCAGGATGGAATTGTGAAGGGATCGGATTATGAACGGATCTCATGGAGGACGAATGCGGATATTCAGGTGGCCGACTGGTTTAAGCTTTCAAGCAATGTGGGTATCATTTATGAAAAACGGCACAATGTGGATGAGTATAATCCTTATACGGGTACGATTTTCAGCGCCATGACTGCCGATCCCATTACACCGGTCTACCGGAACAATCTCAGCAATATTCCTGCATTTCTGGAAAGCAAGATCATGACCGGTTATGAAGCGGTAAATCCTTTTTCGCAGTACGCACCCGTCATTTATTCGAATAAGCCGAACCCGGTTGCGCAGATCGAACGCATGAAGCAAAGTGTATGGGAAGGCTACAGCATGAAGGGCGGCCTCGCCGCAGACATCAGCATTACCAGCTACCTGAAATATCGCGGCAGTTTTGGATTTGATATTCACCGGGGTGTTTCAAACGGATTTATTCCCAGTTACTACCTCGACGGGGATGAATACCATACGGATGCAGAAGTAAGCCGGTATGCCTATAATCCGGAATACTATGTTTTTGAAAATACCCTGACCTTCGACAAGACTTTCGGTGATCATCACCTTCTGGCGATGGCTGGTCTTTCGTCCGAAAAAACGGAAGACAATCCGTTTGGCGCTTCCAAACAGGGGCTGGTCAACAATGAAACCAGTCTTCGGATTATTAATGCGGCAAGCAAAAATGCGGCCGCCAGCGGTTATCTGAGTGAAAGCTCCATTGCCTCCTACTTTGGCCGTTTATTCTATGCGTATCAGGGTAAGTATATGGCAACGATCAATATCCGGCGCGACGGATCGTCGAACTTTGACAAGGGAAAAAAATGGGGTGTTTTCCCGTCGTTCTCGCTGGGATGGAATGTACACCGGGAAAGTTTTGCCGAAAGCATGTCCTGGTTGAATGTGGGAAAACTGAGAGTTAGCTGGGGAGAAATCGGAAACCATAACGTCGGGGGAGGACAGTACCTGTCCACTTACAGCAATGGCGGATATTATGTTTTTGGCAACGAATATACACCTACACTAACTGCAGGACGCTCCCAGGTTGGAAATCCCGATATCGAGTGGGAAACGACACGTCAAACCGACATCGGAGCGGATCTTGAATTATTTAATCATAAGCTGGTTGCAACCATCGACTGGTATCAAAAGAAGACGAGCGGAATGCTCGTACAGGTTCCTATTCCAAGCACGATGGGCTATCCGAATACCCCATGGGTCAATGCCGGTTCTGTGAAAAATACCGGCTGGGAACTGGCGTTGATGTACCGGAATGAGATCGGTGACTTCAAGTACAGTATAGGCGGTAATCTATCCACCTTTAAAAACGAGGTACTTAGCCTGGGTGGCGGAGAACCGATCAATCAAAGCGGACACCTTGGCTATTATACCCTCACAAGAACGGAGGAAGGGAAACCTATCGGCTATTTTTACGGATTGAAAACAGATGGTATATTTCAGAATGCACAGGAGATCGCCGCCTATACCAATGATGAAGGCGGAAAGATCCAGCCGAATGCCAGGCCCGGCGATTTACGCTTTGTGGATCTCGACAAGGATGGATCGATCGGTGAGGGAGACCGCACAAAGACCGGAAATCCGTTTCCTGACTTCACCTATGGGATCAACCTGAACTTTCAGTATAAAGGTTTTGATCTGATCGCCTTATTTCAGGGGTCCCAGGGAAATGATATCCTGAATATCCTGAAATATGATATTTATTCCGGGGCGGGCTGGTACAACGCGCCTGCCGGTATCATGGAAAAGGCATGGCATGGCGAAGGGACATCCAATTCGCAGTTTGCCATCAATGCCAACTCGGGTGACAACCTGACTATGTCGGACTGGTACGTTGAAGACGGATCGTATATGCGCCTCAAGAACCTGCAGATCGGGTACACTCTTTCGAAGACAGTTTTCGGACTGAACATTGAGAGCATGCGGGTCTGGTTAGGAGGGCAGAATCTGTTTACCATTACCGGCTACAGCGGACTTGATCCTGAAATGGGCTCGACCGATCCCAAAGCCATGGGAATTGATGTTGCCTTCTATCCCCAGGCAAGAACGTATATGATGGGTGTGAATATCACTTTTTAAATTTTAAAAGAAAAAGTATCATGAAGAAACTATTTTATAACCGGCTTTTGCTGTTTATATGCATGACCGTTCTTGCATCTTCCTGCTCTGAAGATTATCTGGATGCCACACAGTATGGCTCATTTGACGAAGAAACCTATTATGGTACGAAAGACGCGGGATTCAAGGTAGTGACCTGGTGTTACAAGCCGATGGATGAGCACTGGACCTATCAGACCATGCGGTTTGATATTGGCAACCAGATCTTTGACGATGCCGACAAAGGCGGATCGGATGCGGGCGACCGGTTGGACATTGCCCTGATCGGCACCGGTAAGCCACTGCCGACGAACAGTACGTTGAATGATTTATGGGTTCACCGTTATAATGCCATTGCCCGTTGTAACATTGCTTTGGACAATCTTACCAAAGAAGGTTTGCAGTTAATCGATGCATCAGGAAACTATGTCCCGGAAGGAACAAAATCAAGGTTCATATCAGAGGTTAAGTTTCTGAGGGCCTGGTATTACTTTGATCTTGTGTCGGTCTTTGGAGGTGTTCCCCTGCTGACAACGACCCCCACCGCCGATCAGAAATCCTCGTTGGTAAGGGCATCGATCGAAGAGGTTCGCACACAGCTTCTGAAGGACATCGACGAATGTATTGCCGATGCCAACCTACCGGAAGCTTCTGCATTACCGGCTTCCGATTTGGGAAGAGTGACAAACGACGCGGCGCTGGCTTTCAAGTCACGGGTTTGCCTGTTCTTTGCGGGTTTAATGGAAAGTTCCAAAATGACCGGCGATGCGAATGCTGAGTATGCACTGGCCCGCGATGCGGCGAAAACGATTATACAAAAGAATTATTTTAGTCTTGTTCCGGACTTCCAGACGCTTTTCCGGGGCGATTATATTGAAGGCATCAACTCAAAGGAATGCCTATTCACAATCGTGCGGAATTACGATCCAACTTACGGACTGGGCGGATCGGTCGTGCCCCAGATGAATACAGGCCGGGGTACTGCCGGAGGCTGGGGCGGTGATGTTCCGACCAAAAATCTGGTGGCCGAGTTTGAGACAGGCGATCCGCGCCTGCTGTTTACCGTGATCCAGTCGGGCGATACTTATCCGAATAAGGCGGGACAGGATGTGGTCCATAACTACACCGGTTATGACAATGTTCACGGTTACCACAGCCGGAAAGATTTCGTTCCCAGTGTATACCGGCTGAACGGTGAAGACCTGATGTCGTCCCGATGGACCCTGTACCTGATCCGTTATTCAGAAGTACTTTTGAATTATGCCGAGGCTCTGTATAAGACGAACGGGAGCAAACAGGAAGTAGCCGATGTCCTGAATACGATCCGGCGCCGGGCCTTCTTAACGACCTCCCGTCAGGATGGAGCAGCAAAAATGCGGCAACTGGTCATTCCGGCGGTCAATCAGGCCCAGTTCGATCTCGATTACAAAATAGAACAAACTGATGATCTGCAGCAGGCTGTCCGGCACGAACGGCGCGTTGAACTGGCGATGGAAGGCTTCCGGTTTAATGACCTGATCCGCTGGAACAATTATGTGGAGGTGATGCAGGCTTATGCGACAAAACCTTATGCCAACGGAAATAAAGGGAAGCAAATCACTGTAAATACCTGGCCATATCCGATACCACAAACTGAAATCGACCGGACGGGTGGTTCAATTACGCAGAATCCGGGGTATAACTAAAAAAACACACAGGCAGGGGTGAAAAACGGACGCCCGGCTTCACCCTTTTGCCTGTTTTTGTGTCTTTATGCATGGAGAGGAAAGCAAATAAAAGTGGAAAATTTTTATCAATAAAGTGAACATTCTATTCCATTGAAATAAAATCATTATGAAGCGAAGAAGTTTTATTGGCAGCGCAATGACGGTTGCTGCCGGAGTTACCATCATCCCCGGGCAGGTAATGGGGAAAAAATTTGGCTATACTGCGCCCAGCGACAAGCTGAACATAGCGGGTATCGGGGTAGGGGGCATGGGCCGTCGCAACCTTTCGAACATGAAGACGGAGAATATCGTAGCGCTGTGTGATGTGGACTGGCGTTATGCGGATAAGACTTTCAAGGATTATCCGAACGCGAAGCGGTACAAGGACTGGCGGGTGATGTTCGATGAAATGGGCAAATCGATCGATGCCATTATGGTTGCCACCCCCGATCATAGCCATGCCGGAGTTACGGCCCATGCGATCACCCTGGGGAAGCATTGCTACACCCAGAAACCGCTGACGCACTCGGTGTATGAATCGAGGCTTTTGACAAAGCTTGCAAAAAAGTACAGGGTTGCCACCCAGATGGGTAACCAGGGAAACTCGTTCGACTGGTGCCGCCAGGTGGCCGAATGGATTGAGTCGGGGGTGATCGGCGATGTGTATGAGGTCCACTGCTGGACCGACCGGCCGATCTGGCCGCAGGGTCTGGCCGAGCCTAAAGGCGGGGCTGCGGTTCCGGAAACCCTGGACTGGGATCTGTGGATCGGGCCGGCCAAAAAGCGGGCGTATGATCCGGCCTATACGCCATGGAACTGGAGAGGCTTCTGGGACTTTGGAACAGGCGCCCTGGGCGATATGGCCTGCCACATCATGGATCCGCTATACTGGGCGCTTGATTTGAAATATCCTTCAAACGTGAGCGCCAGCTCAACCTTGTCGAACCTTTACTCGCCGCCCCAGGCGCAGGTCGTGCGCTACACCTTCCCGGCCCGCGCGGCCCGGGGAAAGGTAAAGATGCCCGAAGTGAAGGTTTACTGGTACGACGGGGGCCTGCTGCCTGACCGTCCGCAGGAACTTAAAGACGGGGAAATGATGGGCGATGAGAACGGAGGTATTATCTTTACAGGCACCAAAGGCAAGATCATGACGGGCTGCTACGGGATGAACCCCACCTTGCTGCCCAAATCGGAGATGGCCCATTTTGAACAGCCGAAGCCACGCATTCCGCGGATCAAGGGGGGGAATGGCGATATCTGGAGCACCAATGCCCATGAGCAGGACTGGATCAGGGCCTGCAAGGAGCCTGCTGAAAGCCGGGTTGAATCGTCCTCGAATTTTCAGTTTTCGGGTCCGTTCAACGAGATGGTTGTGATGGGCGTGCTGGCCACGCGGCTCTCGGGTCTGCAGGGACTTCACCGGGAACTGCAGTGGGACGGCGAGAAGATGGCCTTTACCAACATCGCGGCCTCAGACAAGATCCGGATCGTGACCCTTGATGATTACGCGGTGGTTGACGGCGATCCGCACTTTGACCGGCGCTTTGCCGATTTCAGTGCGCAGGACATGGCCCGGGAGTGGATTAACCACACCTACAACAATGGCTTTAAATTGCCTGAAATGCCTGCATAATGACAAAATAACCGGAGAAGCCTTTAACCGGGCTTCTCCTTAACTGACAGATATGAGAAATAAAATTGTATTGATGATGTGCTGCCTGCTGGTTGCCTTTGGCGTACAGGCACAAAGAAAGGCAGAAAAACAGGGCTGGCGACTGGGTATGCAGTCGTATTCGTTCCATAAATTTCCGCTCACTGAAGCGCTGGATAAGACACAGCAGCTTGGGCTGAAATACATTGAGGTATTTCCCGGTCACAAACTCGGTGGAAAATGGGGCGACCAGGTATTTGGTCCGGCGATGGACGCCGCAACCCGCAAAGAGATTAAGGATCTCGCCGCATCGAAAGGTATCAGGATCGTATCGACAGGTGTGGTGGTAACAAACAGCCCGGATGAATGGGAACCTTTCTTTAAGTTGGCAAAGGAGATGGGAATGGAATATATCTCCTGTGAACCGGCCCTCGCCGACTGGGATCTGGTGGAGAAGCTGGTCAGGCAGTACGGCATTCAGGTATCTGTTCACAACCATCCTCAACCATCCACCTACTGGAACCCGGATAACCTGCTCAGTGCCATCGAAGGTCGCAGCAAGAAGATCGGCTCGTCGGCCGATGTGGGTCACTGGAGAAGGGAAGGGCTGAACCAGATTGATTGCCTGAAGAAGCTGGAGGGCCGGATCATCTCCCTGCATTTTAAAGATATTGCAGCCAAAAAGGAGGGTGAGAAGGAACAGCATGATGTAATCTGGGGCACTGGCATTCTCGACGTGGAAGGCATGCTGAAGGAATTAAAAAGGCAGAATTTCAAGGGTGTTTTCTGCATTGAATATGAAAACAACTGGGACAACTCGGTTCCCGATATCCGCAAAAATATTGAATATTTTAACCAGGTAACTGAAGAGATTCTTTAAGTGCACTGAGATCTAAAAAGCAGGAATGCGCTTCATTTTTGAAGGGTGTTCCTGCTTTTTTACGCGCTGTGATTGGGTCATACTATCGGCGATCAGTTTGTCAATGAGCATAACAGCGGTGTACTGAAAGTTTCTTTGAAATCGTGATCCGGGAATATAATTTGGTTGTCAAGATTGATTATCCTGATTAGAATTACAGAAATTGAGCATCTTGAATATGATTGATAATCATACTGAATTAACAGCCAGTCAGTTTAGCTGAATCACGAGACCGACTTTAGCTTTTCGGCGATCCAGAATTTAATGATAGACTGACGGGTCACACCGAGTTCTGCGGCCTGATGATCCAGCATACGGACCATCCACTCCGGAAAGTCAACACTGACGCGTCTGGTTTCCATCCCCTGGCGTTTTGCTGTTTCCAAATCAAGAAATTCTGTCACATCCTTATCCTGATCAAACAACTTGTCAAATTCTTGTGTCGTAATAGATTTTTTTTTCATTTTCTCTTGATTTTCTTACTGAAATTATCCTAACCACACCTTCCCGTAAGGTAAAAATCGCTGACCAGACGGCCTTATCCAGCCGGGCAATTAATAGCTTACGCGATTCTCCAACTGTTCGGGCATTGATCTCAACTCCTCTCGGATCGAGCCAGAGTGACTGGGCTTCTTCAAAATCGATCCCATGTTTCTCTTTATTGGCAAGGCTCTTATTAGGATCGTATTCAAACATACTCTAATCAATAAACCTGATTCAAAAATACGAAATCCAAACCAAAAATGTGTATTAATTAAGCCTTTTTTATGCCTTTTCAGAACTTTCGTTTTTGTTTTTTTGCTTCTTTTTGTAGGCGGAGGGAGTTTCGCCGGTTTGCCTGATAAAGGTTTCGCGGAAGTATTTCAGGTCGTTGAATCCCGTGCGGTAAGCTGCTTCCGACACAGTCACATCTTCTTCCTTCAGCAGGCGGAGGGATTCCCGGATCTTCACTGAGCGTATGAATTCATTGATCGATAAGCCCGTCAGCATTTTGATTTTCCGGTAGAGCGATGAACGGCTGAAATTCAGGTCTTCAGCCAGTTTAAAAACAGCGGCGTCCGACGTCAGGTACCGGTCGAGGATGAGCTGTTCCGCTTTTTGCAGGAATTTTTGCTCCCGGTCCATCAGTGGTTTGTCGTTTTGGACTTCCTGAGGTGGCTGAACTTTCTTTTCCTTGAAATAGTTCGACAGGCTGACCCGGTTCCGGATAAGCGATTCGACCCGTGCTTCCAGTATTTCGAAGTGGAAAGGCTTGGAAATATAATCGTCGGCGCCCGTTTTCAGCCCGGTCAGTTCGTCGGTAACGGTTCCTTTGGCCGTCAGCAGAATAATCGGAATATGGCTGGTTGCGGTATTGCTCTTGAGCTTTTTGCATACTTCGGTGCCCTGAATACCCGGCATCATAATATCCGAAATAATGATGTCGGGGATCAGCTTTTCGGCCAGCGCCATTCCTTTTTCGCCGTCTTCGGCCGTGTACACTTCAAAGCCGGCAGCGAACTTACCCGAGAGCAGGGTTAAAATATCAGGATTGTCTTCGATGATGAGCATGATCCTGCTGTCGGGATTCTCCTGCGCCTGATTGAATTCTTCATGATTCACAGGCTTGTCGTCTGTTTTTTCCTCCGTTACCTTGATCTGGCTGTCTTTAAAATGCTTATGTCCCTTCAGAAAGCTGAGCCGGAACGTACTTCCCTTGCCGGCCACGCTGTTTACGCCGATTTGGCCCTGATGCAGTTCGACCAGTGATTTGGTGAGTGACAATCCGATGCCGGTGCTGGTTGATTTATTTTCCGTCTTAAAATACCGTTCAAAAATGAAAGGCAACGCTTTGGGTGAAATGCCCGATCCGGTGTCTGATACTTCAATGATGATCTCGTGCGGGGTTTCTTCGGCGCTTATTGCGATGGTCCCGTTTTGGCGGGTGTATTTAAAGGCATTCGATAACAGGTTATTCATGATCATGGAAAACTTATCGGGATCTGCCCAAAGTTCAACCGGCTGAACGGGCATGGACAGGCGCAGGTTAATCCCTTTGCTGTCGGCCAGTTCTTTGAAGTTGGAAAGATAATCGGGGAGCCATTTAGTGAGACTGATCTTTTCGACCGAAAAATGCGGCGTTCCTGTCTCAATACTGCGGAATTCGAGCAACTGATTGATCAGTTCCAACAGCCGCGACGAATGATAGCCGGCGGTTTTAAGCGACTCGGTGACCTTTTCGTTTCTTGAACGTCCCACCAGTTTTTTCAGGTCGTCGATGGCGCACTCAATCAGGGTGAGCGGCGTGCGGAGTTCGTGCGAGATATTGGTGAAAAATTCCAGCCGTTCATGATGGATCTTTTGCTCTTTCTGCCTGATTTTTTGTTCAAACTGTAGTTGATTGAGCATTCGGATCTGTTTGATCCGGAACCGGAAGAAAGCGCTGGTGAGCGCGGCGAGTACGGCGATATACAGC
>JBFXKJ010000138.1:0-10290 GCA_050173895.1 Mangrovibacterium sp.
TTTACTGATCAGCCAATTCCCTTTGGTCACGTTGTCCATCCTTTTGGAACTGTAACTCGACACTGAATCCTTACTTAGGTTCAGGGCAAGGTTGATCCCAATCCGTTGCTCGTCGTAAAACATCCTACCGTCCGGCTGACGGGTATAATTGACGTGAGCCTCGAAACCGTTCACAAAATTCAGATTGGCTTCCCTCGGAATGTAGGCGTCGATCCGCGTGAGAGCAAAGGTTGAATCCTGAATGACAAACTGACCGGAAAATAACTGGTTGTATTTATTTTTCGGAGCAAAAGAGAACTGAAAATATTTCGTGTCATTCACCAGGGTGCTGTCGGTCAGGTACAGGTTATAAAAAGACAAAGCCGAATTGCTCAGCGGCGAAATAAACCCCCGGTCCAGGATGAAAACCTGATCTTTATAAAAGTCCAGATCTGCTACCACGTTCTTCAGGATCACTGTCTCGAAAGCCTGATTGAGCCGGGGAAAAATGCTGTTCTTTTTCCGGTAAACCACATTCGTACTGTCGGTCGTAACCTGCCGCGCCAGTTCGGAAAGATAGACCGGCGAAAAGCGCAGGTTCTGACCGTCCATCTGCACGCTGACTTCTTCCAGGTTTCCAAACGACCGGATGATACGCGAGGTGGTATCGACAGCAATGTAGACAGTGGTCGTTTCCAGATTGCTGTAGGCATTCACACTGTTCACCTGTTCCCTGTTTTCCTTTTTGTGCCGGATAATTTGATTAAACAACACCCGGGCCCTGGGCACCTCCGGCTTGACCATAACCTCGCTGATCTGTTTCACATCCTCCTCGAGCCTGAACCGCACTGTGACCGATTCGTTTTGACTGATGCGTTTTTCCTGCAGCTTATAACCCACTGACGATACGCTCAGTGTGTCGTTTTTTGGCGCCGTCAGCTTAAACCAGCCCTTCAGGTCGGTCGTGGTTCCCTGCTGCGTTCCCTTGATCCAAACGTTGGCAAAAGGAATCGGTTCGCCGGTACGTGCGTCTTCCACATAACCGGATACCTCCTGCGCCAATACCCCGGAAGCTGCCAGCGACAGAATTCCAAACACAATGAACCGAAATAATCTATTCACGGGTTAATAGCCTTTTTTTACGAGCCAGTAAAGACCTTTCACACCAATGCGGATGTCGTCCAGGCGAAGCAATACAAAAATCTTTTCGGTATAGGCAATCACGCCCCACCCCACGGCCAGATAATACAGCCAGGGATAAAACCCAAAAACGAAGAGTACGAAGAAGAAGATACTTTGAACATAGCCCGCCGATACAGCCGAATAGAGGTGCAGTCCCGGAATCTTGCCAAAGCGGTAAAAGGAAATCAGATAGCTGAGTACAAATACAAAAAGGAACAGGTAAAGGATCCAGGCATGAGGTCCGATCTCATCCCATTTAAAAAGGAACAGGCCCAGCAAGGCCATGGCATAGGTACAAATATCGGCCAGATTATCGAGTGCGGCCCCAAAATTAGTCTGCAGCTTAAAAAAACGGGCGATGTTTCCGTCAAGTACATCACTTACCAGGCTGATGCAAAGCAGGATCACAAATCCGTTTTCGCGTCCGGCAAGGGCCATATACAGGATTACCGGAAATGCCAGAAGCCGGTAAAGGCTGATCAGATTGGGCACATTCAGGACATTCTCCCCCCTTACAATTATTTTCTTCATAGCTCATTTACTTTTTTGATGTCAGCGCCAAAGCTCCTGTTACCGAAACCCCGTTCAGGCTTTCTGCGAAATGATTTCCTATGGCGCAACTGCATCTGTTTTCTGTTTCTCTGTTTTCTGCTTTTTTTAACTTACCGTTGTATAAACATTGTCTTTCTTCTTCCCTGAAATCTTATTGATAAAATATTCCAGCATCCGGTGGACCGACTGGTCCGTTGGCTCATTTCTTTCCTCCAGACGTAATTTGTCCAGGTTTCCGGTCTCAAAATGAATGTCTGTATTCGTATAACTTCCGGTAAAGGACATTCCGATCGAAATAATCCGTTCATATGGATTCATCTCTTCCTGTCTCAGTGATTTGTCGGCAATGATCCGCACGGGGAGCAAATTACTCAGGCTGTTCAGGATAATCTCGTTGCGCACAGGCTGCCTGGCTGTTAAATTAAAGATCACCGGTAATTCGCGAAGCTGAAGCATCCGGACCAGATAACCGGTGACGGTATCGATCGGGATCAGGTTTTGAGTCGCCGCGGGATCAACTTTGACCCGTAATGCCTTGTGAGGATTCCGGTGCGCCAGGCTGTAGATCCTGCGGGCAAAGTCAAAAATTCCATAATCCGTAGCCGTAACGCCGGTCTTATTGTGCCCCACTACCTGCGACAAACGGATAATACTGGCCGTGATACGTTTTGTTTCGACATATGTTTTTACCACATTCTCGGCAAACCTTTTTGATTGCTCATAATAATTCCTGAAATGCGATATATCTTCATTGTCATAGAACCTTTCTTTAAAAGGCTCCCGGGTAATCCCGCATGAATAGGCAGTGCTGATAAAAAAGAAGCGCGATCCCGGCTGAGCGTAGCGCGTAAATACCTCCAGCGAATTCGTTAATCCTCCGACATTGGTCTTAAAAATTTCTTCCCTCGACTTCATGTCATACTTCAGGCTCGCAGCGAAGTGAAAATAATCAGCCTCCTTGTTGAAAATCTTGTCCGCCTGCCCCTCAGCAAGCCCAAAATCTTCATCGAGCAACGAATAGTTATAGATTTTGAGGTTATTATAAATGTATTGTCCGCCGGCGATTTCAGTCAGCGCGTCATTCATCCTCTCCTCCGCCGAGTATTTTTGTGTTCCTCTGACCAGAGCGATTACTTCATATTCCATTTCAAGCAGTTCCCTGATGAAGTTTGAGGCGACATAACCGTTTGCTCCGTTAATAATAATTCTCTTCATAGTCATCCGGTTGAATTTTCCTGAGCTTTCTGTTTTATTAATTATTTTTCTTTCAATGCCTTATAAAAAAAGGACTAATACCAGCACCACCCCTAACGGGATACTGAGATTGTCCGACCCTCTCCATGCCGCCAGTTCCGCCAGAGTTCCCACGGCCGAAACCATCAGGGCGAGCCAAAATGTCTTCAGATCAAATGCTTCCCTGTGAAAATAGAGGGCAATGAGACTGATCACAAAACTGGTTACCAGAAAAGCGCCCGATCCGATAACTGTTTTCTGTGTTTTTATACCAAACAGTTGAATCCGGCCATTGTTCTTTTTTGCACTCATTCCCAGGATCGCCGCCATGGGGTCACAAACGGCCAGGATGAGCATAGGCAAAATGTACAGGAACTTATTATGAAAGGTAACCGAGATCAGAAATGTAAGGTAAATTGCCAGGGGTAACAGATAGCTCCCCACCGATTTTCGTTCGATATCATGGATTGATTTCAGTTGTTTGCCGTGCTGAGTAAAAAACAGGACAGCAAAGAAAATGACCGCCAGGATCAGCACATACCAATGATTGGTAAAAATATAGGGAAAGGGCACGGTGGCCAGTGTGGCCGTGAAATGGGCAAATTTTCGGGTAATTTCCCCTCTTATTTTAAGCCTTCTGTAATTCAGCTCATTAAATATCAACAAGATGCTGATTCCCAATAAATAGATAAAAGCCAAAACAACGGTATTGATCATCTCATTTAAACTTACATGTTTAACACCTCCACAGCGAACGCGATCCAGGCCCCTCCTCCGATCAGGCTGTCGAAACGGTCCAAAATTCCTCCGTGACCGGGGATCAGGCTGCTGAAATCTTTTACTTTAAACTTTCTCTTATAAAAAGAGGCTGCCAAATCCCCGCAAAAAGCAAAAACAATCAGACCCGCCGATAAAAGGATCAGTTTTCCGGCAGGTTGTGTGTAAAGGTCACTTAGCAACAGCGCACTGACCATTGCCACGGCAAATCCCCCGATAAGCCCTCCCAGTGTTTTATTCGGACTGATTGCCGGAACCAGCTTTATCTTTCCCCAGAGTTGCCCTGTAATCTGGCTGAAACTATCGAAAATAGAGAGGATCAGGAATGAAAAAAGGATTAACTCCCTCTGCAGACCGGTAAAGTGTAAGAACCCGGCCGTAAGCAGTCCGTAAATAACGAGCGAAAACAGGAAAAAAAGTTTCCTCCGGTTTCCGTCCTGACGGAATAGCCGGATCAATTCGTAAATACCTGCCGCGGCAATAAGCACCGCCAGTCCTCTGAAAACAACAGGCTCGATCACGATACTGAAAAACAGCAGGTGAATGATCACGAAATATGTTCCGAACTTGACGTAGCTTTGGCGCGCCACAGCCGGATCTTTTTTTCGGTTAATCAGATAAAATCCGATTCCTCCTAATATAAAGTAGGCCAGAATGATCAGGTATATGGTAAAGATGGTTGAATTCATTTTATTTAATTATCATAAAGATTCCCAACAATGCCATTACGACCGCATAAATATAGCGGATCTTATTTTCCGAGTGATCTGTTTTTGCGCCGGACAGCAGGATCGGACCGGCGAAAGCTCCGATTGCCGATCCGGCCGTCAGAAAAGCGACCAGGATGAAATCGATCTGTCCGATCAGCAGGTGAGCGCCAACGGCAAAGAGGGAGTTAACGAGGACCACGAGCATGGAAGTGCCAATGACCATTTTCAGGGGAAGGTGCATGGAGAACAGCCCTGCCAGCACCGGAGCTGTTCCGCTGGTGCCAAAGGTACCTGTAATCATGCCTGCGGCAACTCCGTACAGCGAGCCTCGGGTGGTCATTGAATGCGAACGGATCAGCGGATTCTGTCCCCCCTCCTCTTTCTTCCGGCTTTTCCATGTGCCAATGGCAATATTCAGTCCGATCAGGAACGAATACAGGCCAAAACCGGCCTTGAGTGTTTCGGAGCTGACCAGCCGGGTTACGGCTGCCCCTGCGAAGGCGCCGGCCACTCCCGAAAAGGCAAACACCCGGGCAACCCGGAAATCAATATTACTTTTGCGATAATGTCCCCATGAGCCAACCAGGCAGATCGGAAGCGTCGCCACCAACGAGGTGATCACAGCCACATGCGCCGGCACACCAAAGCCAAGCGTCAGCACCGGAAGGAAGAAAAATCCGCCCCCGCCCCCCAGCATGCTTCCAAACAGGCCAATGATCAACCCGACCAAAGGAAGCAAATAATAAACCGGTTCGATGGATGACTGAACTGCCATATCAATATTACTTGTTATCAGATCCGCTCCAGATGAATAACGGCCAGCGAATGGACCAGCGACGCCCGGTACAGGACACCATCCCGGTATTCGTATTCATTTGTCTTTTTGCCTTTTTCATCCAGGATCGCATATGTATTCTTTGCAATGTTCCTGATCGCCTGCCGCTCTCCGCTTCGTTCCTTAAAAATGGAAGAAACCTGCCGCGGCTCATTAAAATACAACAGGCTCCCGCTGTAGGTGATATTCTCCCGGATAGACGACGAATCACCCTTGTCGATCAGCAGGTAGCCATCGCCGGTCTTTTTCAGCCAGAAATCCGAATTGATCTTGTCGTCCTTAACGGTTTGTACATGTGAGTTCCACAAACTGCCGTTGCGGTAAATACTTTCCTGAATATATTTTACCCGGTAAGTAAAAATCATCTTTACCTCCACATCGGTAACCGCTTCGATCCGGGTATCGCCATCCTCCGATTTCTGACTGACCCGGAACTCACCGATATTCATCCCCCATACCTTAATCCTGTACCTTGCAGACTGATCTGCCGGTTGGGCGGAAAGAGCCGTAAAGAAGAAAAATGCCGCCAGGATTCCCCAAACATGTTTCGTATACTTCATATACAACTAATTAGCACCTGCTGAAGCGGTACAGTTTTCATGGCCTACCAAAGATCACAACAGGATATAAAAGGCTACAGGTCTTTTCGAAAGTTCTCCGCCTTCTCAATAAAAAATTTCAGCCCTTCAGCAATCGACTTCAGCATTTCCACATTCGAAGAGTGCTGATCGGTCTTCAGACTTATAATCCGTTCGATCATTTCAATATGCTGTATAATCCGGTTTTCCGCTTCCTCGATAATGCTGCTGACATCCCTCGAGATCACCCGGTAATACCGTTTCCTGTCACCCGGGTAAGTCACATATTCGACCAATCCCCGCAACTCCAGGTTCTGAAGGGCCATGCTCACACAACCTTTACTGATCTGCATTTCACTGACAATCTCATCAAAAGTGTATTCCTCCTTATCTGTGACCATCAACAATCCGAGTATCCGCGAAGCATACGGCTGAAGACCGTCTTTTTCGCTGTACCGCCCGATATACTCGATCAGTTCTTTCTGCTTTCTTATCCTTTCATCCTTCTCCATATCCTGATTTGAAAGATTAAAAGTACAATGTTTATTTAGTTTAAAAAACTCTAAACAAACTAAACTTTAGAAACAGAACAATTTTTTAACATTTCGGCGGATGTCCGATTTTCTCTTCCAGCTTGCGGATGGCTTTCAGCACGGTTGCCATATCAGGGCTGGGTTCCGGCATTTCCCGGCTGGTATAGGCATAGAACTGCCATATTTCGAGCACATCATTGACATGGACCGTATAGGGTTTATATAACGGGTTGAGGGAGCTCAGCAGGATTGTTCCGGACGAATTGACGGTTACCATCTTAAATACAAAATCCTGCTGTGCTTTCAGGATCACAACGCAGGGTGTCTGCGGTCTGACAGAGGTCCAGTCTTCCACATACCGGGTAATGATATCGCTGTTTTCCGGCACAGGCAGCATGGAATCGCCGGTGAGGGGAAAAACGCGGAAGGTGCCCTGGGAAGGCAGGTTGGGAAGGGAATATTTCGGCAGGGTGGCAATAAATTCCGGATCATGGTAGCCGGCCATGTAGCCGGCCTTTGCTTTTACCGGAACATACTCGACATTTTCATTATTGCTGCGGTCGACCGAAATGGCCAATACCCGTAGATTACCTCCCCTGATGTACACGTCGTTGCCTGCCTCCAGTTCCCTGATCTTCATTTCTCCAATCCGTGAAAGGTCAATTTTCAGGAGCGTATCGATACTTATCTTAAAGAAATCTGAAAACTTCAGGTAATCTTCCGGTTGCGGGGACCGGGTGTTCCCGGCCTCGATGGCCGCCAGTTTTGCACGGGTTATGCCCAACGGGGCAGCAAGGGCTTCCTGGCTGATTTTTCTGCGTTCGCGGAGGAATTTAATATTTGCAGCGAAAAAAATTTTTGGCGGTATGGATTTCATTTGTTATTTTTATAAACATCTTGTTGTTACTAATAATAACAAAAATAGGAATAATTTTCAATTTATGAAGGAGTTGGCCGAAAAAAAAGAACTGATCAGTCGGTTACGGGAGAAAATCCTGGCGCTGGAGGGGCTGATGCCCCGATCGGACGGCCGGCAACCTGACTTTGGACTGGGGGCGGTAAACGCCGCGTTTCCGGGAGGTATTTTCCCGATGGGGGTGATACACGAGTTCACCAGTCCTGCCGAAAGTTGTGCGGTTGCGGCAAATGGCTTTATTTCCGGCCTGTTGCGGGTGCACCTGCAAAAAGGAGGGATTTGTCTGTGGGTAAGTGCCCGGCGCAGGCTGTTCCCTCCTGCCCTGCAATTGTTCGGAGTTGAGCCGCACCGGGTCATCTTCATCGATGTGGAGCGGGAAAAGGATGTGCTCCCGGTGATGGAAGAGGGGCTGAGATGCCCGGCTCTTGCCGCTGTTGTGGCGGAACTGGGAGAGGTAAGTTTTGCCCAGTCAAGGCGGCTGCAACTGGCTGTGGAAGACAGCCGGGTAACCGGCTTTTTACACCGTTGCATGCCCCGCAGTGAAAATACGCTGGCCTGTGTATCCCGCTGGAGGATCACTCCCCTGCCCTCGCTGCCGGACGATGGCTTGCCCGGAGTGGGCTTTCCCCGCTGGAGGGTGGAATTGTTAAAAATAAGGAATGGCCGGCCGGGAACATGGCAGATGGAGTGGCGGGACGGCTTGTTCAGGCATGTACCCGGACTGGAGCCGGCTGTTCCGGCGGCCGGTCCGGCCCCTAAACAGCAGCATTATGCCTAAGCGTTATCTGTCCATTTGGTTTCCTCATTTTTCCGCCGGCAGGCTGGCCCGGTTGCGGCCGGAGCTCAGGGGAAAGCCTTTTATTCTATATACTCCTGAGCACGGACGGATGGTGGTCAGGGGTGTCAGTCCCGTGCTGGCCCGGGAAGGAATTGTTCCCGGGATGGTGGTAGCCGATGTGCGGGCCATTTTCCCGTCGGTTACCGTATTCCCCGATGATCCGGCAGCAGAGCGAAAGCTACTGGAAAACATGGCATTATGGTGCATCCGCTATACGCCTGTTGCAGCCATTGATCCACCCGATGGGCTGATGCTGGACATCTCCGGCTGCACACACCTGTGGGGAGGAGAGCTCGCCTATCTGCAATCGCTTGCCGAACGGTTTGGTAAGAGTGGGTATGAGGTCCGGGCTGCAATTGCCGATACCATCGGTGCCGCCCGGGCCATGGCCCGCTTCGGCAAGGGCAGCCTCATTGCCGGTCCCGGCAGGCAGGAGCAGGCCCTGTTGCCGTTGCCGCCTGCGGCTCTGCGCCTGGATGCCCCTGTTCTGCAGCGAATGGAACAGCTCGGCTTCCGGCAGATCGGTCAGCTTGTCTGCATTCCGCGGACAAATCTGCGCAGACGTTTTGGCAACACCCTGCTTATAAGGCTGGGACAGGCCCTGGGGACAGAACCCGAAAACCTGGAGGCAGTCTGTCCCCCGCCGGAATACCTGGAACGGCTGCCCTGTCTGGAACCTATATGCACAGCTGCCGGTATCGAAATTGCGCTGAAGCGCCTGCTGGGGACCTTGTGCGAACGGCTGGCCGGGGAAGGAAAAGGATTGCGTACGGGCGTCTTCAAAGGATACCGGCTGGACGGGGAAACAGTGCAGATCCATATTGGCACCAACCGGCCGTCCCGCCATGCCGCCCACCTGTTCAAACTGTTTGAGCTGAAGATACCCGATCTGGAACCGGCCTCCGGGATTGAGCTGTTCACCCTCGAAGCACCCCTTGCCGAAGAGCTGAATGAAAGCCAGGAGGCCTTATGGAACATCTCCGGGAGCGACCGTCTGGCCGTGACCGAACTGCTGGACCAGATTGCCGGGAAGGTGGGCATGAAAGCGATCCGTCGCTACCTGCCGCAGGAACATCACTGGCCCGAGTGGTCGTTCCGGGAAGCCTCCTGTCCGGAAGAGCAGCCCGCAACGGAATGGCGCACCGACCGCCCCCGCCCGCTTCATCTGCTGCCCCGACCCGAACCCGTTGAGGTGATGGTGGCCCTGCCCGACTATCCGCCTTTGCACTTTCGCTATAAAGGGGCAATTATCAGGATCATCCGTGCCGACGGCCCCGAACGGATCGAACAGGAATGGTGGATCCGGACCGGCCCTCCCCGGGATTATTACCGGGTGGAAGATGAGAATGGTGCCCGTTACTGGCTGTTCAGGCTTGGACTTTACGGGAAAGAAAAACCCAAATGGTTCCTTCACGGATTTTTTGTCTGACAGGAAGCATGACCGGTTCACAGAGATAAAGCCGGCGTACAGATGAATCGTGCGTCCGAAAAGTGTGCGGGTTGTTTTTTAACTGTTTACGAATGGATTATACAGAATTACAGGTCACCACGAATTTTACCTTCCTCCGGGGAGCTTCCCATCCGGAAGAAGTCGTTGAAAGAGCAGCTGCATTGGGTCACCGTGCCATTGCCGTCACCGACCGGAATACGCTGGCGGGGATTGTCCGGGCCCATCAGGAAGCGCAGCAGCGCGCGATCCGTTTCATTCCCGGCTGCTGCCTTGAGCTGGCCGACGGACCAAGCCTGCTGGCCTACCCCACCGACCGGGAGGCTTACAGCCGCCTTTCCTCACTTCTGACCAAAGGAAATCTGCGCGCGGAGAAGGGTGAATGCCTTTTGTACAAGAACGACGTATATGATCATGCAAAAGGCATAAAATTCATCGCCGTGCCGCCATCGTCGCTCCGTGAAGATTTTCATTTTGACAACGCATTTGTCCGGGATCTGGAGGAATACCGGGAGGCATTGGCCGGAAACCTTTATCTGGCTGCCACTTTTTCCTACAGCGGCGATGATCACAAAAAGCTTTTCCGTCTTTCGGAACTGGAATCCCGCCTGGGCATTCCGATGGTGGCAACCAACGATGCGCACTACCACACTCCGGAGCGTCGCGAATTACAGGACATTCTGACCTGCATCCGGGAAAAGTGCACCATT
>JBFXKJ010000139.1:0-10266 GCA_050173895.1 Mangrovibacterium sp.
ATGCCGGTGATGCAGGAAAAAGACCAGAAAGCTGCGGTCGACACCGTGATCATTTTCAATGCCGGGCTGGCTGCCTACAATGCCGAGAAATACGACGAAGCCGTTAAATATTACAAGGAAGCGGCAAAGCACGGCTACAACGGAGCCCGTACCTATGAACTGATCGCTTCCAGCTATATCAACCAGCAGGATACCGCGCAGGCGCTGACCACCCTGCAGGAAGGCTTTGAAAAATATCCTGAAAACAGCGCCATTATGGTGCTCATGATCAATATCTATTTGAATGCCAACAAGGTAGACGATGCGATGAAATACCTGAACCTGGCTATTAAACAGGATCCGGAAAATGCATCGTTCTATTTCGCCCGCGGCTCCCTTTATGACAAAATAGGCCAGCCCGACAGCGCAATTACAGCCTATGAAAAAGCCATCAGCCTCAAACCTGATTACTTCGATGCCTATTATAACCTGGGCGCCATCTATTATAACCAGGGCGTGAAACAGGTCGAGATTGCCAACGCAATTCCTTCCAATCAGCAGGATAAATATGAAGTGGAAAAAAATAAAGCAGACGATTTTTTCAAGAAAGCAATTCCCTATATGGAAAAAGCATCTGAAGTGAATCCGGAAGATACCTATTCGCTCGAGTCACTCAAAACTCTGTATTATCGTCTGAAAATGATGGATAAGTTCGATGAGGTAAATAAAAAACTTGAAGACCTGAAATAGTGGTTCCAAAAAGAGGGAGACAATTCCCTCTTTTTATTTATATATAATATTTAACATAATATCAACTATAGGACAAGAGGAGATCTTGAATTTTGCTGACCATTGACCGGTAATGTGAAAATATGGGCAGGATTTTGGGTTCATTATGTTATGCTGATTTTGAAGTCAGTCATGCCGTGCCGCTTCATTTCACTACTTTGTTCTGACAAAATTCACAGATCGGTTTTCCTCATAATGTATCCGGAATAATCCTTCAGCGACGGAACATACTCCTGATGAAACAGCCGTGACGAAATCAGAAAGTCGGCCGTGGACCGGTTCATGGCAATCGGAATATTGTACAAGGTGGAAATCCGCAGCAAAGCTTTCACGTCCACGTCGTGCGGCTGCGGTTGCATCGGATCCCAAAAAAAGATCATCAGATCGACTTTCCCTTCGCAGATCATAGCACCCAGTTGCTGATCGCCACCCAGCGGTCCCGATTTGAGCGGCTGGACATCCGGAGGGATTACATCATTCTCCCGGCATTTCTGAAGGATCACTTCCTGGACCAGCCGGCCCGTAGTTCCGGTACAGACGATCCGGTGCGGCAAAAACTCCCGCCAGTTATAAGCGACCCATTCCATCATGTCTTTTTTGCGGTTGTCATGTGCCACAAGGGCGATCATCTTTTTCTTCTTCATAATGATTCACTGTTTTCATTTCAATGTGCTGCAAAGATACAATTTCAACGCTTTCTTCAGAAATACTTGTTTTACTTAACATAACATGAAAACACTAAAATGAAACCGGCGGCTATGTGCGAAGAGCTCATGTCCGCCGGTTTTTAGAAATATAATATTTGTCCCGGAGCTACCTGAAAAAGTTCAGGACGTAGGTTTTCCGGGGCGCAAATATGCATAATTATCAGGCCTCTCCTTTCATGCTTTGAGTTCTTTTTTTAGGTTCGCCACCCACTTTTCAATCCGCCCTTTTGACAGTCGCGCCTGATTTTCCTGATCGAGCACCAGGCCCATAAATTTCCCGTTTTCCAGGGCCAGGGATGATTCGAATGTGTAGTTCTCATTTTCAGTATACCCCACCAGGCGGGCGCCGCGGTCTCTCAGCAATTTTCCAAGAGTACCGATGCCGTCGGCAAAGTTCTCCGGATAGCCGACCTGGTCGCCCAGTCCGAAAATGGCGATGGTTTTGCCTTTCATATCCAGGTCTTTCATCGCAGGAACGAATTCATCCCAGTAATTGGGGAGTTCCCCGTCGAACCAGGTGGGAACACCCAGAATCAGGTTATCAAAACCAAGGAACTGCTCTTCTGTGAGGTCCTCCGCGTTCACGGCTTCGACCGGATCGTTACCAAAAGCTTCGATGATCTTTTCAGCGGCTTTGGCTGTTTTGTTACTGTGAAAGCTGTATATAATCGCAGTTTTCATGATATGCATATTAATAGGAAAGAATAGCCTTTGCAGCTTTAAAAATTTTCTCTGTATTGGGCAGGATTATCTTTTCCAGTGCCCTGTGAAAGCCCACCGGCGTAAAAGGAGAGCCGACGCGGTGAACGGGTCCGTCGAGGTATTCAAACGCCTCCTCCATGATCATAGAGGTGATTTCGGCGCCAAAACCGGAGTGGACCTTATCTTCATGGACCACAAGCACTTTGCCGATCTTTTTTACGCCTTCTATAATCGCTTCCCTGTCGAGCGGAACCAGCGAGCGCAGGTCGAGCACCTCGCATTCATAGCCTTCACCGGCCAGTTTGCCGGCAGCCTCGAGGCACATATGGGTGGTATTTCCATAGGTGATCATCAGCAGGTCATTGCCTTCACGCCGGACCCGTGCCTTTCCGAAGGGAACCTCAAAATCGTCGGGGACCACGGTCGCAGCCTTGGGATCATTGTAGAGGGCCTTGGGCTCCATAAACATGGTCACACCTTTCGAACGCATGGCTGTCCGTAACAGGCCGGCCGTATCGTCAGCAAAAGAGGGATAGACGATCCGCACACCGGGGATCGAGGTCAGCGCCCCTTCAATGGTCTGTGAATGATAGAGTCCCCCTCCGATATAACCTCCCGATGCAAGCCTGATGGTCACATTGGGAACGAATTTCCCGTTCGAACGCCAGTAATCGTGACTGCATTCCACATACTGCTCCATGGCCGGCCAAAAGTAATCGGCAAATTCGGCTCCTTCAATAATGATGCGGATTTTCTCATCAAAACGGGACATGCCGTTGGCCGTGCCCACAATAAAATCTTCCGCGATCGGGGCATTGAAAACTCTTTTCGGTCCGAATTCCTGCTGCATTCCCTTCGACACATTGAAAATCCCGCCCTTGTCCTTGTTTGCAATATCCTGTCCCCACAGAAAAGTATCGGGATTGTGGCGGAATTCCGCTTTGAGCGTTTCGTTCAGTGCCGTGATCAGCTTTTTGGGTGAACCTTCCTGCTGATGGGTACCGTCGGGATATTTTTCCGAACGATAAGGTTCCGGGAGTACAAATTGGGTGTATGACTCCGGATCCGGATCCGGAGCCTTCAACGCTGCTTTATGCGCGTCTTTCACCACTGCTGTGGCCTGCTCTTTCACCGCGCGGACTTCTTCTTCTGTCAGTCGTCCGTAACGGACCAGCATCCGCTCGTATTTCGAGATCGGGTCATATTCAGCCACATAGTTCCGTTCTTCATCCGAGCGGTACAGTTCATGCCGGTCGGAATTCGAATGGGAATGGATCCTCACGCAGTTGGCCTGGAGAATCACCGGTTCACCGGCTTCCAGAGCATGACGCTTGGCTTCGGCCATGGCATTCATCGAATCGAATACATCTTTTCCGTTGCAATGAATAATCCGCAGGTTTTTAAATCCCTTAAAATTATTGGCCCCCTTGCGGTTTGCCGTCTGGTCTTTCTTGGGCACTGAAATTCCATAGCCGTTGTCCTGCAGCACGAAGATCACCGGCAGCTTCTCCCGTGTGGCGCCATTGATCGCCTCATACACAAAACCTTCCGAAAGGGCCGATTCACCCTGTGAACTGATCGCTACCGCTTTCGCCCCGTAGTATTTGATCGCCCTGGCCACACCCACCGCATGAAGCGTATGATTCCCCGTGAGCGACGATACACTGTGAATGTTCCATTCAACTTTTGCAAAATGATTGGACATATGCCTTCCGCCACTGGACGGATCGGTTGCCTTCGAAATGCCGTTCAGAATGATCTCCTCAGCTGTCAGACCCGCCGATAAAGCAGAAAGCATGTCCCTGTAATAAAGAAAAAGATGATCAACCTTTTTCTCAAAGGTCTGGCCAATTGCCAGCTGGATACCATCGTGGCCGGCGTAAGGTGCATGGTACGACCATCCGATCGCCTGTTTCAGGTAATTCGGAGCCTTGTTGTCAATTGCCCTTCCCACCGACAATAAAAGAAGCCAGTCGCTCAGTGTTTCTTTTGGTGTATTCTTAATCGAATAGATTTCCGGTACTGTTGTCATATAGTTGTTGGTAACGGCAAACCTTAAATTGCCCTGTTAATATCAAATTCTTCCAGGATATCGGCAATTCTCCGCAGGAATGCCCCACCCAGTGCTCCGTCAATGATCCGGTGGTCGTAAGTCAGCGAAAGGAACATTTTATGGCGGACCACGATTACATCGCCGGTAACAGTCTCCATGACTGCCGGCTTTTTCTCAATGCTTCCGGTAGCGAGAATGGCAACCTGCGGCTGATTGATGATGGGCGTTCCGATGATGTTCCTGAAGGTCCCGAAATTGGTGATGCTGAATGTTCCTCCCTGAAAATCGTCCATGCCAAGCTTGTTTTTTCTCGCTCCGTCGGCCAGGCTGTTCAGTGACTTGGTGAGGCCCACCAGATTCTTCTGTTCTGCTTCCCGAATGACCGGCACAACCAGGTTCCCGTCGGGTTTGGCCACCGCAATGCCGATATTGATATTTTTATGAAGAATGATCTTGTCGCCTTCGACCGAAGCATTTACCAGCGGGAATTCGCTCAAAGCCCTTGCAACGGCTTCCGTAAACACCGGCATATAGGTGATCTTCTCCCCATACCTTTTCTGGAATTCGTCTTTGATCCGGTTTCGCCACAGGACCAGGTTGGTTACGTCGGCTTCCACTACCGAGGTGACGTGTGCCGAGATCTTCTTCGACTCGACCATCCGCTCGGCGATGATCTTGCGTACCCGGTCCATCTCCAGAATCTGACCGGCAGCCCCGGGAGATGTACTGATCTTCGGTTTTCCGGCCGGCGCCGCAGGTGCTGCTTCCTCTGAAACCTCTTTCTTCTCCTGCTTTGGAGCAGCCTGCCTGCCCTGCTTTTTATCTTCCAGGTATTGCAGAATATCTTTCTTTTGGACCCGTCCATTCTCACCCGAGCCGGGAATGTTCTCCAGTTCTTCAAAACTGATGTTTTCCTGCCGGGCAATATTCATCACCAGAGGGGAATAAAAACGCCCTTCCCCTGCTTTTTTGGCGGAATCTTCCTTCTCCTCTTTTCTCTCTTCTTTCTTCTCTCCTTTCAGTTCATGCGGCTGACTTGCAGTTGCCGGCTTCTCCGTTTGTTTCTGCTCCTTCGGTTCCGGATGCAGCTCTTCAGCTTTCTCTTCTTCTTCTTCTTCTTCCTGATCGTCCCCTTCCAGCCGGATGATGGCCACAATCTCTCCCACAGGCACCAGGTCATTTTCTTTATACAGGATCTTCGAAATAACACCGTCTACCGGTGAAGGGATCTCTGAATCCACCTTCTCGGTGGCTACCTCAAACATTGCCCCGTCTTCTTCAATTTTGTCGCCTTCCTTGACAAACCATTTCGTGATAGTGGCTTCCTGAACACTTTCACCAAGTTTCGGCATCTGAACTTTGAACTCTGCCATATTTCTTAATCTATTATTTAACAATTGCGGTTACACTCAAATTCACCAGTAAAACAAGCCACTAAATGAAATGTTCAAGCCGATCATTTGATTAATTGAAGATGCCTTCTGCTATGGCAGAGTAAGAAAAAGCAGGTTTTTTCGGCCGATGTTTCTGCCTCAAAAAACTGTCAGTAAAAGCGATTATTTTATGATGATTTTATTAAAAACACCCACAATTTCCTGTGGATTGTTAGCAAGCCTCAATTCGGCTTCTATAGGTGCAGTATCGCGTAATGCAATCTGGATGGATTTCTCAAGAATATTTTTCAGCACACCCTCCGCATCTTCTTTGCTGATGATCCCTTTCCGGAGGCATTTACAGTAATAATCGGCCAGTTTCCGGATGGAATAATAAAGATCCGGTTTGATAATCTGCGTGGCTGGCATAACCTGATTGGAAGAACGGTTGATGCGGCGGGTGTAAAGCAGGTCAAATTGCGCGAGCTTCATACAAAGCTCTTTACTGAGAGGTACCTCCTGCCTGAACTGGCTTATTTCGGGCACGTCCACAGTGCTGCTTTCAAAAATATACATGTCCTGCGCTTTTGCAGCCAAAACGGACAAACTAAAGAATAAAAACATAACCGCCAACTTCATAAACTCCCTTTTTTGCTCTTTAAAGATAAGAATATTCCCGGCCTGCACCGGGAAGGCGGTGTTAAAAAAGGTTAAATAAGCATGTAAAACATCGGTTCGCCGACATTTTGACGGTCATTTACCGGTAAAATGTTGACAGAATTATTTCCTTGCCACCTGCAGTGACTGGATCGGATAGTATGCAAACAGGTCTCTGTCGGGCCATTGTTTGATGCCCGGGATGATCCGGTTCATCAGACGCTCCACGTCGGTTGACAGGTGGGAACCTTTCCAGCAACTCGTGTTGGATATGAAAACCCAGCTAATGCCGTCCGGCTGCTTTTTGATCATTGCCGACGTTCCGGCCATGCTTCCGGTCCGGTACCAGGTGCCGTTTTTTGTAACCGATCTCCATCCCAGCGGGCCCTTCGCATAGGTATTGTCGGTCATTTCGTGGACCGTCCTGCGCGTAAGGATATCATGTACATTCTTTTCCCCGTCAATAAAAGTGATCAGTCGCGCCAGCTCCACAGCCGAGCTCACCCAGCCTCCCGCAGCTCCCAGCAATTCGATCGAATTTCCCCCGTTTGCCTTGTCAACCAGTTTCCCGGAGCCATTGCATTCGGGTATAAGCTGCCGGTCCTCCTGCTCATAATAATATACCTCGTTCGAAAATTTATTTTTCCGGTAACTGTTCCCGATGTGCATGTCGACAATTCCGTTGGGGATCAGAATACTTTTTGTGACGTACGATTCGTACGATTCGCCTGTGATGGTGCTGATCACGCTTCCCAGGAACATGTACCCCATGTTCGAATAGTAGGCCCGGCTTCCCGGGGTGAACGAAAGCCGCACAGACGAAATATACTTATAATAGCTTTCAATGGTGGCGGGAGCAGTGTCACCCACCCGCTGGGCGACCATCAGCGGATTAAAGGCCGGATCTCCCGCACGCTGGGTCCATCCGCCTGCATGCGCCAGCAGATGCCGCACCGTAATGTCAAAGATCCTTTTGTCAGCCACCTTCTCCAGTGCCGGATGCCGGATGATACCCCCGGGCCCGAAAACATGATCGTCCAGTGAAAGTTTTTTTTCTTCAGCCAGTTTCATGATGGCCACCGCCGTAATCAGTTTGGAGATGCTGGCCAACCGGAAAAGGCTGCCTGGCCTCACCTTGCGAAGACTGTCGTCAGCAATGCCAAATCCCTGTGCATAAATCAGCCGTTCGTCTTTCAGAATGGCTACCGAAACTCCTTTGAGCTGCCACTGGCTCATAAAACGGTTCACCTGCTTTTCCACAAAAGCCGAATCAGGGAAGTTGGAGATCTCATTGGTCAGCCTGCTGTTCAATCCCTGCAGTTCCAGTTTATAATAGGGAGGGATTTGCTTTTCCGTTTGATAACTTGTTGATCCAAAGGAAAAAAGCAATATAGAAATACAGGTAAAATATTTAAAAAACTTCATGTACAATTGTAAATTACTGGTTTAAACCTGTAAACTACCAATAATATCATTCACTGACGAAAAGCCGTGTTCATTCAGATAACGATCAATTCCGTCGATTATTTTCACCGGAGCTGCGGGATCCAGAAAGATCGCCGTCCCAACCTGTATGGCGGCAGCTCCTGCCAGCATAAATTCAATCGCATCGGTGGCATTCATAATCCCTCCCATTCCTATGACAGGGATTCTTACCGCATGATACACCTGCCAGACCATACGAAGTGCAATGGGTTTGATGGCCGGTCCCGACAAGCCTCCCGTGATGGTGGAGAGCAGGGGTTTCCGTGTGTGGGCATCGATTGCCATTCCCAGAAAAGTGTTCACCAGCGATACACTGTCAGCCCCTTCGGCCTCCACTGCCCGCGCAATTTCTGCAATGTCTGTTACGTTCGGCGACAGCTTAACGATCAGGGTTTTGCCATAAGCTTTCCGCACTGCTTTCACCACGCGTTCAGCAGACGCACAGCTCACCCCAAAGGCCATTCCGCCCTCTTTGACGTTCGGACAGCTGATATTGAGCTCAATTGCCGGTATTTTGTCCAGTTCGTTGATTTTTTCCGTCAACTCCACATATTCTTCAACGGTCGATCCGTTCACATTGACAATAAAATTGGTCGGAATATCTTTAATACCGGGATAAATATTCTCTATGAAATTCACCACCCCCTTGTTCTGCAGACCCACGGCATTCAGCATTCCGGAAGCTGTTTCGGCCATCCGGGGATAATCATTCCCCTCCCGGGCTTTGAGCGTTGTTCCTTTCATTACAATGCCCCCGAGGGATGCGAGATCGATGAAATCAGCTATTTCCTTTCCGAAACCGCAGGTTCCTGAAGCGGTGAGCACGGGGTTTTTAAAGAAAAGATCTCCGATTTTTACACCTAATTCTGCCATGTCAGTTCATTAATATTAAACACCGGTCCTTCCGTACACACACATTGATTGCCGGATACCGTTTTCTCCACACAGCAAAGGCAAACTCCAAAACCGCAAGCCATGAGATTTTCGAGCGAAACTTCACAGAATATTCCGGCTGCAGCTGCTCCTGCTGCCACGGCTTTCATCATTGGCCCCGGGCCGCAGGCATAAATTTTCGTAAATTCATGCAATTTATTTTTGTACAGGGAGTGATGAGTGACAAATCCCCGTTCACCGACACTTCCGTCTTCGGTCGTCCTGTAAAATCGTCCAAAGCTGCTGTATTCTTCGGTCGCTATATGATCGGCAGCTGTTTTAGCACCCAGCAGGATATGGACCTGTTCAGGATTCAGCCCGCACGCCCGGGCAAGGAATAACATGGGAGCAAGCCCGCTGCCGCCGCCGATAAGCAGGATGCGGTCAGATGCCTCAGGCTGGGTAAATCCTTTACCCAGAGGCAGGACCACGCTGATGCGCTCGCCCTCCCTGCTGGTTGTCAGCACCCTCGAACCCCGGCCAAGGATCTTTACCAGAAGAGTCAGCGTTCGGTTGTTTACATCTGTATCCATCACCGAGAAGGGGCGTCTGAGAAATACTTCGGTCGCCTTCCGGATCTCCACATTCACAAATTGTCCGGGATACATGGGCGGTAAATCGACGTCAGACTGCAACACCAGCTTGAAGTTATCGTGGTTAAGCTGTTTGTTTTCGATGAGCAAAAGCTCATTTATTGATTTGTTCATTCCTTCCCGATCTCCTTTTGGCTACAAATATAGGATAAAAATCAGTTGGAAGGTGTGTAATGACGGAAAGTTTGATCGGTATAGAAAATCACCACCGATTCGATTTTTTTTGAATTTCCGGTGCTGAGCGATTGAAAAATGCCGGACATGGGATCGGTTTCTACCGGCGGTCCTTTCTTCTTGTCGGCCGGCGACATAGACACCACATCCTGTTTTCCCTCAGGCTCATCCCTTTCTGCGCCTGAGGGAGTTTCCTCCTGCTGTCCGCGTGAAGGCGGCAAAATCGGGCTAAAAAGGTCCTCCTGCCTGGGAAGAACTTTCTTCTCTGGCGTGGAGGTCAGCATCTCCCCTTCTCCTGTCAGCAGCCACTTCGCATTCATCTCCGGAAACGCCTCCAGCATTTTGGTGATAAACTGAAACCCGGGTTTATTGCGGCCATGCAGCACATGCGTAATGTTCGAACGCTGAACCCCGATCAGATCGGCCAGCTCCGAAGAACTGAGGCCTTTATAGTCCATAAATTGCTTAATGCGGTTGTTCATAAAGCCTCCGTTTTGACCGTTTAAAAAAGACCACTGCTATTCTTAAATGTGAACAGTGATTTTACAAAAATAAAGAACCGGAAGCAAAAAAACAAGTTACATTAGTGAACGGCATTTGTTTTGATTTGTAAATTCACTTTATGCGTCCCTTGAACAACTTAGATAATTACTTAATAATATACTTCAAATGAATTCCATATTAACCTGATAATTAGATTGATATCTACAAATATGAGATAGCAAATCAAGGACACGGCCCCTTTTGTATGATGGAGTTGAATTAAAAAGTCAGATAATACCGATTAATATACTGAAATCTAATAGTATATGTCTATCCAT